>CAZOCL010000010.1:0-48760 GCA_964578245.1 uncultured Klebsiella sp.
CAATTGTAGCGCGCCTGCTAACCGCGACGGGCTGGGTGGCTCCCGCTCCCAGCGGGAGAGGGCGGAGTGAGGGAGAGCGCGGGCAGTGAACCGCCGCGGGAATTCGTCCGGAGTATTCCAGTAATTGATATTACTCCTGCAAGGACGCGAGGACCTCGGGATCGCGGACGTCCACCCAGCGGCCGGCGATCTGGAGGCCGGCCATCTGGTGCCCGGCGGCGAGCATCGCGGTGAGGGCGTCGGTCAGCTCGTATTCGCCGCGCGGGGATTTCTGGAGCCGGGCGGTGAACTCGAAGAGCACGGGGTCGAAGAGGTAGATGCCGGCGTTATACCAGGCGGTTTCGCCGGGCTTGAGGCGGCCTTGCTGGCGCAGTTCGTCGAGCTGGGCGGCGCTGGGTTTCTCGACGAGGTGGTTCAGGCAGAAGGCGTCGTCGAAGAAGAAGAGGCCGCCCTTGGTCACGTCCTCGCTGCCGGTGACGGTGACAAGGCCGGCGAAATTGCCGCTGCTCCAGCGCTTGAGCATGTCAGCGTAGGTCTCGGGCTTCACGAGGATGTCGCCGTAGGTGAGGAGGAAGGGTTCGCTGCCCGCGAAGGTCTTGGCCAGTTCGGGGGCCTTGCCGGTGCCGTCCTGGACGACCTGCCGCACGTAGCTGATGCGCGCGCCAAACTGAGAGCCATCGCCGAAGAAGCCCTCGACGACTTCCGCGTGCCAGCCGGTGACGATGCAGAACTCGCGGATGCCGACGCTAAGGAGGCCCTCGATGATGTGCTGGAGGATGGGCTTGCCATTGACCCGGAGCATGGGCTTGGGAATTTCGTTGGTGAGGTCGCGCATGCGCGTGCCTTTGCCGGCGGCGAGGATGACAGCTTTCATGAGGAGTAACTGGCGGTGAACTGGGGGCCGGTGAACCATCGCCGGCATCAGCACCATATGGGGTGAGGATAGTTTCCCGGGGCGGGGCGGGGAAGGTTAATTCGGGGGGGCGGACAGGGAGATGGGACGGATGGGCATTTGCGCCACGCAATAGCTTCCGGGCTTCGGAGGGGCGAGGGTTGCGGGGGAGGAGAAACCACGAATGAACACGAATCAAGCGGGGGCGGAGGCCGGCGCTCGGCAGGCAGGTGGACTCGTTGGCACCGCAGAGACGGGACGGACGCAGAGGGGGAGAACATGGAGGAGCTTTTTACAAAACGAAGCCAATTGGAATCAGGCTCCGAGGGCAGGCCCGCAGATCACGCGGATGACGCGAATGTGGATTTTGCGAAACGAAGCCATTTGAGTTTCAGCGGGGAAACCACGAATGGACACGAATGAACACGAATACGAACGAGGGCGGGATAGACGATGGGCAATCGCCGATGGCCGACGGGGGATTTTACCAAACGAACCCATTTGGAGGATGGGTGGCCAAACGGGCTATGAGCCGAGGGTCAGAACGATGGGGGCAGAAAAATGGGGAAAGGAAGAACGGTAGGACATTGGCGGATGCAAGTCCTTGGAGCGAAATGAGATGGGGGATTTTACGAAACGAAGCCATTTGAGTTTCGGCAGGGAAACCACGAATGGACACGAATAGGAACGAGGGCGGGGATAGACGATGGGCAATCGCCGATGGCCGATGGGGGATTTTACGAAACGAACCCATTGGGAGCCTGGGCGCGCTCAGCGCGGGCGCGGTGGTCCGGGGGTGTCGGGACGGAGACGTTCCAGGCGCTTCAGGCCGAGGCGGCGGGGGGCGTGGCTTGCACGACGGGAGCGCCTTTTTGGGAGCGGAACCAGTTGGGCACGCCGACGCGCAGCTGCTCCATGTAGAGGTAGATCACCGGGGTGATGTAGAGGGTCAGGGATTGCGAGACGATCAGGCCGCCGACGACGGCGAGGCCGAGCGGCTGGCGGGCCTCGGCACCGGCGCCGTAGCCGACGGCGATGGGCAGGGTGCCCATGAGGGCGGCCATGGTGGTCATCATGATGGGGCGGAAGCGGAGGAGGCAGCCCTGGTAGATCGCCTTCTCGGCGTCCATGCCGTTGCGCTGCGCCTCGATGGCGAAATCAATCATCATGATGGCGTTCTTCTTCACGATGCCGACGAGCATGATCAGGCCGACGAAGGCGTAGATGTTCAGGTCAATGTGGAACAGCATGAGCGTGGCGATGGCACCGAACCCGGCGGACGGCAGTCCGGACAGAATGGTGATGGGGTGGATGAAGCTCTCGTAGAGGATGCCGAGGATGATGTAGATGACCAGGACGGCCATGAGCAGGAGCATCCCCAGGCCCTTGAGGGAGGATTCGAAGACCTGCGCGGAGCCTTGGAAGCTGGCGCTCAAGGTGGCCGGGACATGCAGTTCGGCCTCCATGGCGCGGACTTCCTCCACGGCGGTGCCGAGCGGGACGCCGGGCGCGAGGTTGAAGGAGATGGTCACGGCGGGAAGCTGGCCAAGGTGATTCACGGTCATGGGGCCGACGCCGCGCTTGAGCGTGGCCACGGCGCTGAGGGGGATGAGCCGGCCGGCGGACGAGCGGATGTAGAGTTCGGAGAGCCGGGCGGGATCGGCCTGGAACTCCGGGGCGAGTTCCATGATGACGGGATACTGGTTGATGTCGGAGTAAACGGTGGAGACCTGGCGCTCGCCGTAGGAATCATACAACGCGTTCTCCACCTGATCCACGGTGAGGCCCAGCGCGTGGATGCGGTCGCGGTCGAGGTTCACCTTCACGTTCGGGTTGGCGATCAGGAGGTCGCTGGTCACGTCCTGAAAGCCCGCGAGGGCCGCCATCTTCGCCTCGATGATCGGCGCCCAGTGGTAGAGTTCCTGTGCGTCGGAACTCTGGAGCGTGTATTGGTAAAGGCTCTTGGTCAGGGTGCCGCCGATGCGGATGATGGGCGGGTTTTGCAGGAACACGCGAAAGCCGGGGATGCCGGAGAGTTCGCCGCGCAGGCGCTGGATGATCTGGTCCACATGCTCCTTGCGCTGCGAACGCGGCTTGAGCCGCATGAAGATGCGGCCGCTGTTGCCAGTGAGGGTGGAGCCCCCCAGGCCGATGGAGGAGGTGTAGTTCACCACGTTCGTGTCGCGGGCGATGATGTTCGCGGCGGTGATCTGGTGTTCACGCATGGCCTCGAACGACGTGCCCTGCGCGGCCTCGGTGATGCAGAAGATCTGGCTGGCATCTTCGCTGGGGAAGAAGCCCTTGGGAATCTGCATGAAGAGCCACGCGGTCACCACGGTGAGGACGATGGAGAACACGAGCGTGGTGAAGCGGAAGCGCATGACCACCTTCAAGCTCACGTCGTAGAGATGCAGCCAGAGGTCGAACATTCGCTCGAAGAACATGAACAGCCGGCCATGCTTCTGGTGGCCGTGGGGATGCACGAAGCGGCTGCACATCATCGGCGTCAGCGTGAGCGAGACGAAGCCGGACACGAGCACCGCCGTGGCGATGGTGACCGCGAACTCGTGGAGCAGGCGGCCGAGGATGCCGCTCATGAACAGCACCGGGATGAACACTGCCGCCAGCGAAAGGGTCATCGAGATGATCGTGAAGCCGATCTCCCGCGCGCCCAGCAAGGCCGCCTCCATGGCGGGCATCCCGGCCTCCATGTGGCGAACGATGTTCTCGAGCATCACGATGGCGTCATCCACGACGAACCCGACCGAGAGCGTCAGGGCCATGAGCGAAAGGTTGTCGAGGCTGTAGCCGGCCAGATACATCACGGCAAACGTGCCAATGATGGACATGGGGACGGCGAGGCTGGGGATGAGCGTGGCGGAGAGGTTCCGGAGGAACAGGAAGATGACCATGATGACCAGGCAGACGGTGAGCATCAGGGTGAATTCCACGTCCTCGACCGACGCGCGCACCGACTCGGAGCGGTCGTAGAGGACGTTGATGTCAATGGAGGCGGGCAATTGCGCGCGGAAGGTGGGCAGAAGCTTCTTGATGTCGTTGACCACCTGCACCGTGTTGACGCCCGGCTGGCGCTGGATGGCCAGGATGATGCCGCGCGTGCCGTTGAACCAGCTCGCGATCTTGTTGTTCACCACGCTGTCCACGACGCGGCCCAGCTCCTCGAGGCGCACGGGGCCGCCGTTGCGATAGGCGACGATGATCGGCCGGTAGTCCGCGGCCTTCATCAACTGGCCGTTGGCCTGCACGTTGAAGGCCTGGTTCTTCCCGAAGAGCGTGCCGGTGGGCAGGTTCACGTTGGCCGCGGCCAGCGCGTTCCGCACCTCGTCCAGCCCGATGCCTTTGGCGGACAGGGCATTGGGATCGAGTTCCACACGGACGGCATATTGTTGCGAGCCGAAGACCGTGACCTGCGCCACGCCGCTGACCATCGAGATGCGCTGCGCCATGAGCGTCTCGCCGTAGTCGTTCACGGTGGAGAGGGGCAGCGTGGGCGAAGTCAGGGCGAGGAAGAGCACGGGCTGGTCCGCCGGGTTCACCTTGTTGAAGATGGGCGGCGTGGGCATGTTCGGCGGCAGGGACCGCGCGGCCTTGGCGATGGCCGCCTGCACGTCCTGCGCGGCGGCATCAATGCTGCGATCCAGCGCGAACTGGATCGTGATTTGAGCGATGCCCTGGGCGCTGATCGAGTTCATCGAGTCAATGCCCGCGATGGTGGAGAACTGCCGCTCGAGCGGCGTCGCCACCGAGGAGGCCATGTTCTCCGGGCTCGCACCCGGGAGGTTGGCCGTGACCAGGATGGTGGGGTAATCCACATTCGGCAGGTCGCTGACCGGCAGGTAGCGGTAGCTGATGAGGCCGAACAACAGAATGCCCGCCATGACCAGCGTGGTCATGACCGGCCGGCGGATGAACAGCTCGGATACGTTCACGGCTTGTCCTCCTCCTTGGCGACCTGCGCCGGCTTCTCGCTGGTGGCTGCCTTGGCGTTGATCTTCGACCCGGGCATGAGGCGCAACTGGCCGTCCACCACTACCGTCTCACCGGCCTTCAGGCCCTCGTCCACCACGGTCTCACCCTTCTCCACCATGCCCGGCTTGACGGGGCGCACCTCGACGGTCTGGTCCGGCTTGACCACGAACACGAAGTCGCCGTTCTGCCCGGCCTGGATGGCCTCGGAGGGCACCAGCACGGAGCGCGGGCGTTGGGACAAGGTCAGCGAGGTGCGGACAAACTGGCCCGGCCACAGCGAATTGTCCGTGTTCGGGAAGGTGGCCTTGAGCTGGATCATGCCGGTGTTGGGATTCACGGCGTTGTCCACGAAGGTGAGTTCGCCGCGTGGCGGCGGGCCTTCCTGGTTGGTGAAGGTCACCTCCACCATCAGCTTCGACTCGCTCATGCGCCGGCGGACGATGGGGAGGAACTGCTCCGGCACATTGAAAGAGACATAGATGGGCTGCACCTGGTTGATGCTGAGCAGGGCGTCGTCGGGGGCCTTGGCGATGCTGCCCTCGTGCGCCAGCAGGTTGCCGGTGCGGCCGTTGATCGGGGAGCGGATGGTGGTCCAGTCAAGCTGGAGCAGGGCGTTGGAATACGACGCGCCCGAGCCCAGCACGACACTTTGCAAGGTCTTGTAGGCGGCCTCGGCCTTTTCGATTTCGTCCTGCGACGAGACCTTGGAGGCGAAGAGCTTGAGCTTCCGCTCGTAGTCGAGGCGGGCGCTCTCCAACTGGGACTTGTCGCGTTCGAGGTCCGCGTGGGTGTGGGCGACCTGGCCGATGAACGGGCGCTGATCAATGGTGAAGAGCGGATCGCGGGCCTTGACCTCCTGGCCCTCCTGGATGTGCCGCTTGGCGAGCTGGCCGGTGACCTGCGAGCGGATGGTGACGGTGGAGTAGGCCATCACATTGCCGACGGCGCGCAACTGCACCGGCATGTCCTTCTCCTTGGCGACGGCGGTGACCACCGGCACGGGCGGCGGGGGGCCAGCCTTCTTCGCGACAGGCTTGGGCGAACAGGCGGACAGCGCCAGCCCGAGGGCCAGCAGCCCGGCGGTGAACGAGCGGCGGCCCGGGGGGCACGTTGCGGAATGAGTATGAATCATGCGATTAAGAATGGTTGGTCAGGCGGACCGGGGACTGGACGCGCGGCGGCGGGTCTTCACCGGCGGGCGCAGCGCGGCGGCGAACTGGCTGAGGAACTTGACGCGCTCGCGCTGGAACTTGGGGTCGGTCGGCGACATGCCGGTCGCGATCCGGGTCATCTGCGGGAACGCGAGCGGGAAGGTGGTGAGGGCCATCACGGAGAGCGCCACCTGGCCGGGATCGAAGTCCTTCGACATGCGCCCCAGCCGCTGGCTTTTGCGGATGCGATCCATGAAGCGCTGGCAGGAGGCGCGGCGTTTGGCCTCGTTGGCGATCGGCGCTCCGGCGAGCTGCAGCGCCTCCCACTCGAGCAGGCGGACCCACTCGGTGTCGTTGCTGGCCACCTGGAACCAGTAGGGCAGGATGTCCAGCGGGTCTTCCGGCGCGCCGACGAGCCAGGCTTCGCGCTGCACCATCTTCCGGTGCATCACCTCGCGGAAGAGCGCCTGCTTGTCACCGAAGTAGTGATAGAGCATCCGCTTGTTGATCCCCGCGCGGCGGGCGATGGCGTCCACGCGGCCGCCTGCGAAGCCCTGGCGCGAGAACTCCGCAAGCGCCGCGGCCAGGATGCGTTCCTGGGTGCGGCCCGGGTCACGTTTGACCGGCTTGCGCGAAGGGACAGTTCTGGCCCCGGAGGGCTTCGTCGGCATGAGGGACACACTAATTCCGCCGTAGTAACCGTCAAGTTACTTGTTGGGGAGAGGCGGAGTGCGGTAGTGAGCGCCGAACGAGATGGCCTGCGAATGCCTGGGCTGGATCGCCCACAGTTGTCGGGTTGCGAACTGCTGCGGAGCGCAGCCCGCTGGGCCGCAGCGGCAACCTTGCGAAGGTGCCCCGGACATTTCCTCTTCATTCACTGCTTCCAGCCCGCGGCCCGTGGTTCGCACGACGCCCCCACCCTGGCCCTCTCCCCCGACGGGGGAGAGGGGATTCGGCTTCGGGGCTTCGGCGGTGATGCGCCACGAGCAACCGTGCGAAGTCCCCGCTGCGGCCCAGAGGGCGCTGATGAAACTGCGGCGATGCAATTCTATTTGTCAGCGTGCCTGACAGCCGCCAGCGTAACCACCTGTATGGCGCGTAAACCCAGTCCGGAGCGGTTGCTGACCTTC
This sequence comes from uncultured Klebsiella sp., assembly GCA_964578245.1. GTDB lineage: Bacteria > Verrucomicrobiota > Verrucomicrobiia > Limisphaerales > SXTU01 > SXTU01. The sequence continues at coordinate 7,164 of CAZOCL010000010.1, forward strand.
TTCACCGACACGTTCGGCATGGGGCGGGCGGGGGCGATCGGTGTCGTGGTCCTTATCGTCGGGTTCATCGTGTTCCTGGGCTATCTGTTCGTGCACTCGGGTCCGCCCACGAGCCTCACGATCACCGCCGGCCCCGAGGGCAGCATCTTCCAGACGAACGCGCACAAGTATGCGGCCATCCTCGCCCGCAACGGCGTGAAGCTGAAGATCCTGCCCTCGAACGGTTCGCTCCATAATCTGGACCGCCTGCACGACAAGAAGGCGGGGGTGGAAATCGGCTTTGTGCAGGGCGGGCTGACCAACGCGTTAGCCTCCGAGCACCTGGTCTCCCTCGGCAGCGTGTTCTACGAGCCGCTGTTCATCTTCTACCGCTCGGAAACCAACTTCACGCTGCTCTCCCAGTTTGCCGGCAAACGCCTGTCCATCGGCCCGGTTGGGAGCGGCACGCGTTCGCTTGCCCTGACGCTGCTCGCCACCAATGGCATCAGCCCGGGCGGAACCACCGAACTGCTGGACCTCGAGTCCATGCTCGCCGCGAAGGAGCTGATGGCAGGGCGCATCGACGCGATCTTCTCCATGGCGGATTCCTCCGCCTCGCAAGCCACCCGCCAGCTCCTGCGCACGCCCAACATCCGGCTCTTTGATGTGACGCAGGCCGATGGTTACACGCGCCGCTTCCGGTATTTGAACAAGCTGGAACTCCCGATGGGGTCCTTTGATTTCGGCCGGAACATCCCGGACCATGACATCCACCTCATCGGTCCGACGGTGGAACTCGTGGCGCGGGCGGACCTGCATCCGGTGCTCTCCGATCTGCTCATGGAGGCCGCGCAGGAAGTTCACGGGCGTGCGAGCCTGCTACAGCGGCAGGGGGAATTTCCGTCGCCGGTGGAACATGACTTCCGCATCAGTCCCGACGCGCAACGCTTCTACAAGACGGGCAAGAGCCTGCTCTACCGCAATCTGCCGTTCTGGCTGGCCTCGTTGTTGAACCGCATCTTGATCGTGTTCGTGCCGCTGGTGGTGGTGTTGATCCCGGGCTTCCGGGTGATTCCCACCCTCTACCGCTGGCGGATCAGGCTGCGCATCCACCGGTGGTATCGCGCCTTGCTCGCGCTCGAACGGGAGCTATCCGACCCGGCGGACACGGCGAAGCGGGACGTGCTGATCGGGCGGCTGGATGAGATCGAAGAAGCGGTGAAGCAGTTGAAGCTGCCCGCCTCCTTTGGTGATCAGTTCTACGGTCTGCGCAGCCATATCAGCCTGGTCCGGGAACGGCTCATGAACGGGCCGAAGGCGCGGACGCGCTGAGCATGCCGCAGGCGTCACTGGTTCTCCGTTGATTTCAGTGGAATGGAGCGTGGAAGAAGCTCCAAATCCCAAGTTCCAAATTCCAAAGAAGCGCCAAACTCCAAATTTCAAATGTAGCCGTCGCCCGACACTGGGCGGGCCAGCTGGGCCGAAACCAGCCAATGAGCCAAGGGCCGGACCAGGGCGGAAGCGCTGACGGCTTGGCGCGCTGATCGATTGGAATTTGGGCTTGGGAGTTTTTTTGGAGCTTGGGACTTGGAGCTTGGAATTTTTCTGCCCGACTCCCTCTTCCACCAAAAACAGCGGAGACCGCGTCACTTACGCGGCTGGACTGCCTGGGCAACTCCAGGCTCCTCGCTGCTTGCCAGCCAGCCGGCGAAGTAGAAACAGCCCAGCGCGGCGAGGACGGAAAGGGTGGCGAGGATGCCGGCCTGCACGCGGGGGCGCTTGAGTGACTCCAGCAGCTCATCGGTCATCACGCCGGACTTGCCAAAGAGCAGGCCCATCTGCCGGGTCGCCGCCTTGTTGTAGCGGAGCATGGTGGGATCATCCCGCAGGTCGGGCGTCCGCGTCCCCTCCCAATACAACAGCCCTGCGCCGCCCAGGCCGAGCAGCAGCACCAGCAGGCCGACGAGCCGGAGGCGCGCGGCCAGGCGGAGCGGAGCTGCGTTGCTATGGGTGGCGTCGTTCACGGGTCAGTTCGTTGGCGCAACACCTTTGCCGCCGATGCAGATCAAGTGCTTCAGGCCGCGCACATACATCCGGTTCTGCGCAAAGGCTGGACTCGCGAAGACGGGCTCACCAAGAGAGGACCGGGCCAGCTCCTTGAACTGACGCGCCGCCTCGATCACGACAAGGCTCCCTTTCTTCGTCAGGAGATACACGCGGTTGCCAACCAGGCTGGGCGAGGCGTGGCATTCTTCCTCCAGGTCCTTTTCCCACTCCTTCTTTCCACTCTTGGCATCATAGCAGCTCAGCACGCCACCGGAGTCGATCAGGAAGACCAGTTCGCCATTGCTCACGGGGCTGGTCACATCGGGGATGCCGTCTTCCGCCACCCACCCGAGGTGAGTCTTTGTCACATCACCGTGGCCGTCGGGACGGATGGCCTGCAGCTTGCGCGTGGGGCTGACGACAAACAGCGTGCCGCCCGCAAAGACCGGCGAGGGCGTGACCTCACCGTCGAGGCAGTTCGCACGCCAGACCTCCGCACCATCCTTCGCCGAATACGCGATGACCCATGGCACCGCGAGGGTGAGGACCTGGGATTTGCCCGCGACCTCAAACGTGATCGGCGTGGCCCATGAAGCGCCAGCGGGGCGTGGTTGCTGCCAGACCACGGCTCCGGTTGCGCCATCGAAGGCGTAGAGCTTGCTGAGCTTGTCCTCCGGGTCGCCCTGATCGAACTGCACCAGCACCCGGTCCTCCCACGTGGCGAGCGAGGAGGCGTGGCCATAGGGGTTCTTCACGACGGGCAGGTGCTTCGACCACACCACGTCGCCCGCGAAGCTGAGCGCGCCGAGGTCGCCATTGGCGAACACGGCATACACGCGGCGGCCATCCGTGGCGACGGTCGGAGCGGCCATGCCGCATTGATCGGGCACTTCGCCTTCCGCTTCGGGACTGGCGGGCTTGGGCAGCGCGCGCTGCCACAGCAGCTTGCCTGACTGCGTGTCAAAGCGCATCACGGCGCGGGTGGCGGCGTCACCACCGGAGAGGAACACGCGGCTACCCCACACCACTGGCGAGCTGAACCCGGCGGCGGGCACGGGCACCTTCCACGCGAGGTTCGCTCCCGTCTTCGGATCGCACGTCAGCGGCACGGCCGTCTGCGTGCTCACCCCGGCCCCGCCTGGACCGCGGAAACGCGGCCAGTTCGCCTGAAACTCCTCTGGCGAGGGGAGCCCGGCGGCCAGCGCGTGGGCCGCGCCAGCCAGCATGGCCAGCCACGGAATCAGGTTGCGGGCGCGGCGGGTCTTCATGAGCGGAGTCTGACAGGTTGAAGAAAGCGGCGTTCAACCATGTCGTTGATTACGCGCAATGACCATCTCCAAACCAACTCCCCTCGCGGCCACGCTGTCAATGCTTCTCGCCGTGGTGTCGGCCCAGGCGGGCGACTGGCCGGCATGGGGCGGCTCCGATCTCGGGCGCAACATGGTCTCCGCAGAGCGGGGATTGCCCGACGCGTTCAAGCCCGGCGAGAAATCCGCAAAGGGCGACGGGATGCTGCCGGGGACCACCGAGAACGTGCGCTGGGTGGTCAAGCTCGGCACCTTGATCTGCGGCAATCCGACGGTGGCCGATGGCCGGGTGTTTGTGGGGACCGATGACGCCAGCCTGATGAACGACAGCCGCCTGAAACGCACCAAGGGCGGCATGATCTGGTGTCTTGATGAGAAGACGGGCCGCACCCTCTGGCGGCTGCCCGTGCCCGCACGGCCCAAGGAACTGCTCCCGGCCAACGCGCATTACGGCCAGCAGAACCTCGGCACCTGCTCGTCCCCGACCGTAGTGGGGAACCGGGCTTACGTGGTCACCAGTGCGTGTGAAATCCTGTGCCTGGATGTCAAAGGCCAGGCTGACGGCAACGACGGGCCGTTCAAGGAGGAGGCCAGTTACATTGCGGGCAGCAAGAACCCGCCCGTGCCGCTGGAGAAGACTGATGGCGACATCCTCTGGCGCTACGATCTGGTGGAGCAGCTCGGCATCTGCCCGCACGACGTGGCTGCCTGCTCGGTGCTGGTGGATGGCGACATCCTTTACTGCACCTCGGCGAATGGCGTGAACCACGAGCACACCTTCTGCCTGCGGCCTGACGCGCCGAGCTTCATCGCACTCAGTGCGAAGACCGGCAAGCTGCTGGCCACGGACACCGAGTGTCTGGGCCGGCGGATGTGGCACTGCCTCTGGTCGCCTCCGACCATTGGCGTGGTGAACGGCCGGAAGCTTGTCTTCTTCGGCGGTGGGGACGGGCTTTGCTATGCGTTTGAGGCGCTCACGGATGCCTCCGCGGGGGCGGTGAAGTTCAAGAAGGCCTGGTCCTACGATTGCAACCCGCCGAACTACCGGGACCCGCTGGGCGACGGCAAGCCCTTCAACTATTACATCGGTGACAAGCGCAAGAAATACACGACCAACAAGGATGATGGCACCTTCCTCGGGCCAAGCGAACTCATCGCCTCCCCGGTGTTTCATGAAGGCCGCGTGTATTGCACCATCGGCCAGGACCCGATGCACGGGCGTGGGCGCGGCATCCTGAACTGCATTGATGCCACCAAGACCGGCGACATCACGCATTCCGGCCGCGTCTGGACCTATGACGCCCTGGAGCGCAGCATCTCCAGTGTCGCGATCAGCGACGGCCTGCTCTTCGCCGCCGACCTTGCCGGGCACCTGCATTGCCTCGACGAGAAGACGGGCAAGGCTTACTGGGTCCATGACACGCGGGCCGAGACGTGGAGCACGCCGCTCGTGGCCGACGGCAAGGTTTACCTCGGCACGAAGAAGAAGTTGGTCACGCTCGCCGCGAGCAAGGAGCTGAAAGTGCTGTCGGAAATCACGCTCGGTTCCACCGCCTACGCCACGCCCGTCGCCGCGAACGGGTCGCTCTATGTCTGCTCGCAAAGCTATCTTTGGGCGGTGCAGAAAGGCGCGAAAGCGACGCCCGTGACCGTGACTCTGGCGCGATAGCTGTCAGCCGCGCGGCTTTCACGCTGCCCCCGGGCCGCGCTCCGCAGCAATGCGGATGCGCTCAGTTCAGATTGCCCGCAACCAGCCGAGCGCCTCTGCTCGGCCTCACGGTGCCGGAGTCTTCATGAAGTTTGTCCGCACGAACTCGAAGATGATGTTCTCGCTCCCGCGCACGGTTTCCACCAGTTCGCACGGCAGGCCCAGCGCGTCCATCTTGTCCTTCAGCACCTTGCCGAACCGCGGATGGTGGATCGCATCCGTGGCCGGCGAATCGACCGGCACGCCGTAGATTTGCAGCACCGGCGGGTCGTCCCGGGTCAGGTGGTTGATCGGCGAGACCTCCTCGAACAGCCGGTATTTCTCCGCAGGCAGTGCGTCCAGATTGTCCAGCTTGGTGCCAAAGAATTTCTCGGCCCACTGGGCTTTGTAGGCGGGGCTGTCCGGGAAGAGCTGCTTGATGAACCGTGGGTCATACGAGGTCTGCCCCACCCGGGTGGCCACGCAGGTCAGCCGGGATGATTCTCGGAGCACCGGGTCGGCGCTTTTCGGATCGGCCAGATCATCATGCAGGCCGAGCCAGAGGGAAATGCCCGCCCCGGCCGAGTCACCGGTCGCAGCGATCCGCCTGGGATCGAGGTTCCACGCCCTGGCCTGGAAGCGCAGAAACTGGATGGCCCGCGCCGAATCAATGAACGCCGCCGGGGCGATGGCATCGCTCGAAAGCCGGTAGGAGATGGCGACTACTGAGATGCCCTGTTTCAAACACAGGTCCCGCAAGCCGGCCCCGACCGCCTTCGTGCCACCCTGGAACGCGCCCCCGTGAATGCTGACCAGCACGGGCGTCGGCTTGTCCGACCGCGCCACCCACACATCCATGACGTTGCGGGCATGGGGACCATATTTCACTGTGGCGTGCGTGGGCTCGAATGCGCTGGTGGCCTTGACCGGTTCGGCCTGCTTCTCCTGTGCGGCGGTGGGGACTGTCAGCAGGGCGAGGACCAGCACAGAGAGCACATGCACAGCGCTGGCCGTGAACGTCCGGGCGCACAGTGCCAATGGTATGAAGGTCATGCGATGTTGGGTGGTATTTCCGCCGTGGGATCTTTGGACGTGACGCAGGCGCCCTTTGGAGGCTGGACTTATCGTTAAGCCACTGGATCACTCCATCTCCTGATGATTCGTCCTTGGGCGACAACCCGCTCGCCCTCGTGAACGCTGAACTCAACCCCGGGCACAAGTGCCGAATAGTCAACCTGAGGATGATAAACCAGGCCGAATGTCGCTACGAATGAGCAAGCGGGTTGAACTCTCTCCGGCGCTAAGAGGAAAATTGCGCCGAGATGCTCCCCGTCACCAACCACGATGTGCGGTCGATACTTCTTGGGCTCGGTAAATACCGGTGGCTGAGGTCGTCCACCTGCTGCTTCTGTGAAGAACATCATCTCTGCCTCGACCTTTGGAAACTCAATCATGTTGAGACGCGGCCTGGCGCAACAAACTAAGCCACCGCCAGCTCATGGCGAGAACCGCGACTGCGGAACCAAAAGCTTCGACGATCTTTGGTGCCGGCCACCTGTCAGACCCCCGTGGTCATCTCTTTGATCTGCTTCGTGGCGATGCCAATGGGCCGGTCCAGGGGAACGCCGGCACACGCGAGCAGCGTGGTGAGCAGGTCGCCTTGATTGCCCCGCGTATCGGGCAGGAAGCGGCCGGAGTTGATGGACCCGCCGCCCCGCCCAGCAACGATAAACGGAAGGTTTTCCCGGGAATGCTTGTTCCCGTCCTCCAGGCCGGAGCCCCACATCATGATGCAGTTGTCGAGCAAGGTGCCGTCGCCTTCCCGCAGGCTGTGCATCTTCTTCACCATGTAGGCGAACTGGGAGATGTTGAACGCGGTGATCGCAGCGACTTTGCCCACCTGCTCGGGCTTGTTGTTGTGGTGGGTTTGCGAGTGGTGCTCGTCCTTGAAGCCGAGTTCCGGATACGAAACGCCGTTCGGCGTGGAGCCAATGTAAGTGCTGACGCGCGTCGTGTCCGTCTGGAAGGCCAGCACGTTGAGGTCGCACATCACCTGCATATACTCGCTGCGCTTGTCGCCCTCGGGAATTTTGACCTCGATGGGCGGCGAATCCGAAGCATTGCGTTTGCTGACACTGACGCCGGCCTTTTCCAAAGCGGCTTCCTGCTGGCGAAACTCGATGGCAGCGATGCGGCGTTCGACCGCGCGCACGCTGTCCAGGTATTCGTCCAGTTTCTGCTGATCGTCCTGGGGCAGCTTCCTTCGGAGGTCCTTGGCGCCGCCGAGAACCAAATCCAGCATCTTGCGATCCAAGGCGTTCCCTTGGGAGTTGCCTCCGGTTTTGCGACCCTGGCCGGCCGCGTCGGATTTTCCGAAGAGCCGGTTCAGCACGCTGCGTGGGTTGATCTCGGCGGGGACGGCCTGGGTGGCGGAGCGAAAGCTGCAGTGCGAGTAATACCCCTCGTTCAGCCCCTCCTGGTTTTCCTTGTGCGTCTGCGGCATCGTGGCCAGTTCCAAAGACGGCAGGGACGTGAACCCGCCCACGTAGTTGGCGGCGATTTGGTCGGCGGAAATCGCGATGTTGATCTGGTTCCGCTTGTTCGCATTTGGCAGCACCGCCGTCAGCCAGGTGGACAATTCGAGCGCATGCGGCGCGCCATTGAACGGAGCGATCGGCACGCCCGAGATGCCCTTCATCAGCAGGCAATGGTCGAGCACCGGGCGCAGCGACTCCAAGGCCGGCGGTGGCGTTGACCGGAAACTCTCCGCACTCGCGGGCCAGAATTGATCCATGATGACCCCGTGGGGCATATACATGAAGCCGAGGCGAACTGGTGGTTTGACGGCCTTCCCCCTGGCCGCTTCCGCCCAGCCCATGGACTCAAACAGGGGCAACGCGAGGGAAGCGCCGATTCCTTTCAGGCAGGTGCGGCGATCAATCAACAGACTTTTGTTCATGCGACAAGGATGTGACTTGTTACTGAATGTGACGATGGACGAAGGGATAACTAGTCACGATTTCGGTGATGAGGGTCTGCATGTGGTAGTCATTCTTGGCGATGGTTTCCATCAGGCGATCCACCACGATTTCGTCGTAGCCTTCAAGCTGCCGGCATAGCGCATAGGCCAGCAGTTTCTCCGTCAGGTTCCGGGCGAGGTCGTGCGAGCGCGCGGCGATGATGGCTTTCAGCTCCTTGGGCGATGCGAAGCGCTTCTCACCCGGAAGCTCACCCGCCGCGTCAATCGCCCCGCCCGCATCGTCCTGATCACGCCAGCGCCCGATGGCATCGAAGTTTTCCAGGCCGAAGCCGATGGGGTCGAGAATCTTGTGGCAATTGGCGCACACGGGATTGGTGCGGTGCAGTTCCGTGCGCTGGCGCAGGGTCAGATTGGCGACCTTCTTCTGGTCCTGCTTTTCCAGGGCCGGAACGTTGGCTGGGGCGGGCGGCACATGCTCCCCCAGCACTTGTTCGAGCACCCACACGCCGCGTTTGACGGCGCTGGTGCGGTTGGGAAAGGAGGTCGTGGCCAGAATGCCGGGCATGCCCAAAATCCCGCCGCGATTGGCATCCGTCAGCTTCACCCGGCGCATTTCCGGACCGGTGACGCTCTTTTCCAGGCCGTAAAGCGTGGCAAGCGTTCCGTTGAGGAAGGTGTAGTCGCTGTCCACGAGGCTCACGACACTCCGGTTTTCGCGCACGATGCTGGCGAAGAACAGCCGGGCCTCATCATACATCGCCGTGCGCATCGCACTGGTCATCTGGGGGAACTTGGCGGTGTCGAAGGTCTTGGTTTGCAAGCTCCCCACCCCCAGCCACTGCGCGCCAAAGCCATCAAACAACGCCCGGGAACGCGGGTCCAGCAACAGCCGCTTCGCCTGCGCCTTCAGCACCGCCGGCTCGTGCAGTTTCCCGCCATCGGCCAGCGCAGACAGTTCGGCATCGGGCGTGGTGGCCCACAAGAGATACGACAGCCGGGACGCCAGTTGGAAATCATCCAGGGGAACAATGTCGCGGCCCGGTTCCGCCTCCTTGGCGGGCGTGATGAAGAGGAATTGAGGGGAAACGAGAACCGCCTTGAGCATCAGGCGCAGGGCCGCCGGGTAGGCGAGTTGGTTTTCGCGCGCCAAGTCGAACACCCCGAGCAGGACATCCAGTTCCGCTTCCGATGGAGGCCGGCGATAGGCGCTGCGGGCCAGGGAACGGGCGACGGTTCTCGCCGCTGCCCGGAGATCGGTCCCGGAGGCCGGGGTTTCACCGAACAGACGCTTTTGCACCGCCGTGGGTGGGCTACCGTTGGGGGCCAGGACGCGGTCCAGCACCTCATTGGCAATCGCGAGATATTGCTCCGACTGGAGGGGAGCCAGTGTATTGAGATACCCCGCGCCGAATACTTCGTCCGGCAGTTCTTGGGCTACCGCCGGATCAACCCCGAAAAGGTCCTGCAGCGTGTTGCCATATTCCACCTTCGTCAGCCGGCGGATCACAAACGGCCCCGGATCCTTCGGGCTGAGAAACTTTGCCTTGGGAATCCACTCCACGAACACCTTACGTTCCGCCTCCGTCGGCTGCTTCTCCGCACCTTCCGGCGGCATGTCATGGGCCTTCACATTGGCGAGGGCCTGTTTCCAGAGTTTGTTGGATTCAGCGCCGCCCGGTTTCTTCAGCGCCGGCTGGAAGTTGAAACCGCCCTTCCGCTTCTTGTTCCCATGACAGTCGATGCAATAGTTCGTGATGAAGGGGCTGACGCTGTCGCGAAAGATCTTTTGGGCCTCGGCCTGGAGCGCGGCGAAATCCCCGGCCTCGGCGGGTGCCGCCTGGCCGGGCGTGACCAGTGATAAGGCCAGTCCAAGCAGGGCCAGGGCCGCCAGGCCACGGCGAAGCGTTCCGGGAGGTCTCATTCCAGGCGCACTTTGAAGGATTTCATCGTGGGTTGGACGCGGTGACGGGGTCGAGACAGTGCTAAATTTGATGGTTCCATCGAAGCCAACCCCGACGCGACGCGCAAGCCTTATCACAGGCCGGCTTCGCTACTGGGCATGTGCAAGCCCGCCTGGTCAGGGGTGGGCCAGATCAACCAGTCACGGAGCCGCCAGCAACGCCGCTGGCAGGCCTCTGCCCTCAGTTGGTGGCGGCCCATTTGACAGTTTGATCGACGTCTCACGACCCATCGGAATAAACTCACCCGAACTCGCACACGCCCATGAATCGAACGATCACCTTCCTCGGCCTCGCTGCTCTGCTCGGTTGCTTTTCAGCGTTCAGCCAGACGTCACCCGCAGGCGATCCCAAGCTGGCCGCTCTACGCGCGCTGAAAATCGACACCGCGACGATCAGCCAGGTGGAGCGCGATGCGTCGGCCACGCGAACCGTGGTGAAGCTGGCGCTCCATCCCGCGAAGGGTTCCAGCATCAACGTGGAAGTCTGGCTGCCCGATGCCGACAAGTGGAACGCCCGTTTTCTCGGCCTCGGGAATGGCGGCGCTGCCGGGAAGATCAATCCCGGCGGCCTCGCGGCGCAGAGCGCGGCGGGATATGCGGTGGCAACTACGGACATGGGCACCGCGCCCAATCCCGGCTCCGGCGTCGGAAACCCGGAAGTGTGGAAGGATTTTGGCTTCCGTGCCACGCACCTCATGACCGTCGTGGCCAAGCAGATCGTGCGGGCGCATTACGGAAAGGCCCCGGAGTTTTCGTATTTCAGCGGCGGCTCGACGGGCGGCCAGCAGGCGCTGCAGGAGGCGCAGCGGTATCCCGAGGACTACGATGGCATCGCGGCCGCCGTCGCCGCGCATTGCCGCACGCCGCTGCACGCCTACTTCCTGTGGAACGACCAGATTTTGAAGAAGTGCCCCTTCACCAAGTCGCAGGACGCCAGCGTCATCGCCGCCGCGAACGAGTTCATGGCGTCGCGGGAAATCCCGTTGGCGGCGGGGAAATTCGTCTCCGACCCGCGCTGCACCGCGAGGGACATTGAGGCCGTCATCGCCCTCGCGCGGAAAAAGGATGCGACGCTCACCGACGAGCACGCCGCCGCCTTGAGAAAGCTCTTCGACGGACCGCGCCATGCCGTGACGGGGGAACGCATCTTCAACGGCATTCCGCTCGGCAGTTCCATCGAGGCCTCGCACGGCCACCTGTATCTCTTCAACTGGGTCTTTGGCGCGGACAAGAAGATGGAAGAGGTCAATTTCGGCGCGGACATCGACACCTACACGGCCCGGCTCGCGCCGTATCTTAATGCGGAGAACCCCGACCTCAGCGCCTTCGCCAAACGCGGCGGCCGATTGGTGATGACCCTCGGCACGGCGGATTCCGTCGTGCCCTACCACGCCTCCATTGATTACTACGAGCGGGTGATCGAGCGGATCGGCGGGCTCGATCAGGTGCAGTCGTTCTTTCGCTTTTACGTCGTGCCCGGCCTGGCGCACGGCGGAGGCCCGGGCATCAATCAGCCGCCTAACCTGCTCGAAGCGGTGCGCGCCTGGCGTGAGCAAGGCACCGCGCCGGTCGCGTTGCTAGGACGGCACGTGGAGAATGGCAAGGCCGCGTGGGAAATGCCGATCTATCCCTATCCCTCACGCACCGGATGGAACGCCACCACCTCAAGTTTCCAGCGCGTGGATGGTCCACGCGGTGGCGTGGAGCGAATCGCCGACCGCTTCCGCCCGGCGGCGGCCGAGTGAGGTGCAAGGCACGTCGTTGGAAATCAGCTCGCGACGCCAGAGCCCGCGCCAGATGCCTTGCAGGGTCAGGCATTGCGGGTCCTAGCATAGGAGTAACAATCACGGGGAACCGCGGAAAGGTTGGGGTGAAGCGCCCACTGCCTGAGGATGCCTTCTCGCCGCAAGCCAGCCTTCTCCAGGACGCGGGCCGAAGCTGAATTCTCCGTGTCGCAGACCGCCCAGACACGAAAGACGGATGGCTCGGCAAATGCCCACTGAACTACCGCCTGCAAAGCCTCCGTCATCAAGCCCTGATTCCAATGCGAGCGGGCCAGGACGTAGCCAAGATTAATCCGGTGCCCGTCAGGACGTGCCGAGATGGCCCCAACCAGCTCGCCGCCCGGGCGGGTGAAAAGCAGCCAGGAGAACTCGGCTTCTGAGCGCCAGGCAGCCAGCAGGCGCTCCACCACGGTTTGCGTTTCGCTCACCGCCTGATGTGGATGCCACATCAGATAGCGGGTGACCTCCGCATCCTGACCGTAGGCGGCAAAGATCAGTGGCGCATCCTCGGGGCGCGGCTTGCGGAGAAGTAATCGTGCAGTGTGAAATGTCTCAGGTGGGTTCATTAGAAAATCAGTGGTTTGAGCCCGCTACCGCGCAAGGTCAACGAACCAATCGCGGCGGTGAGGCCCTGACGGGAGAAGCTCGAAAGGCCCTTATCAAGGACTTGCTTGGCTGCAGGAGCCTGTCTCACCACTGGTCATATCGGATGGATGCATAGGCCATCTCCTGACTTGGGAAGTATAGCAGAAAAATATCGTGATGCTCAACCTCGCGATGCAACGCCGAGGTGGCCGTCTCTACCGCAGCCGGCCATCCGGCCGGCAAAGAATGCCCAAGCAAAATGTTGGGTGGTGATAGGAGAGCGATCTCTGAACACTGCGGGCGAACGCGAAGGTCGAAGTCCGCAGCACGCATGTGGAAAGAGATGAAATGACCGTCCATGAAAGTCGGCTTGATGGTCTGGATGTCTGAGGCCAGACCTCGATTGCCTGCTCCAAATAGCCGGTCAAACTCCTTCTGTGGATTGGGGCGAGAACCCGCCAAGCAGAGCCAGATGACCAGCAGCAACGCCGCCGGAGCGCCCGCGAGCAGGAGCTTGCGCTTGCGGGTGACGAGGCCAACCGCGAACACCCCCACGCCCGTCAGCACGACGAGGACGATGATGGCCATGAAAGGTGACATGCGCAGAAACGCTTAACGACCCAAACTCGTCGTTGCCTTCATCAGGGGAGGGTTCGTTCCATAACTCTAACGTTCATGAAATTGTAAGCAGTTGATACGACTGCATTTGCCATCGGCCATTAACCAATTGTAGCGTGAGAAGAACAGTTGAGAAATGGTTTCCCTGCGCTACGCCATAGACGAAAAGGTCCTGCTTGCGTGAAATATCTTCCCACTTTGATAATAGTTTAAGTCCAATGCTTTGATCCAAAAAAATCAGGTTCAGCGCGGCAACAGCGGCGGCCTCAGCTGTCTGGTTTTTATTGATTAGGGGGCTTCTCGATTTAAGGGTTTCAATAGTTTTCAAAAGAAAAATACCATCAGACTCACTAACGCCATTTTTCGAGTATTTGGATTTGTAACAATTTTCCAACTCGTTTAGTGCTCGACCATTGCTACTGACCGTCAAGGCATGGCAGGCACTTGTGAATGCCGATGATCCAAATTCCCCTCGCAAGCATCGCCTAAGGAAATCCCACTCTTCTTCTGACTCCGGGTTGCAGAGTGCACCCGCAACTATTCGGAAACCATATCCATTTGCATTTAAGTCCCAGCTCGACGCATTTTTAACCCACAGCATTAGTTCCTTCTTAAATCCCAAAGCTGCAAAAATCGGAACCACCTGCACCATAGTGTTACGAGAAGTAATAACGTTGCTAATGCTATTGGTTATCGTATGTCGGTTCAAAAACAACCAGCCCCAGTGCTGCTTGCTATCTATTCTCACGGAAAAAAGCAGTTCTTGCGCCAAGTCGGGAGGAAGGAGGTTGTCGTTGGTGTGGACGGAAGCGCTTAACACTTCATCAGACAAATCGCGTCGCAACTTGTAAATGTTGGTGGCGCGCGTATTGAAAATGGTCGCCTGTAGTGGTTGGTATCCCAATTTGGACAGATTAATTGCAGTCCCATTCTTGGAATTCATTGGAGTTGAGAACGTCCCTTCTTGATCAGAAATCGCAAGCAGATCACCATTCTTCGAGGTAATTCTCACGCCTCGGATTGGGCGCTCTTGCCAGTCAACAATTTCCCCAGAAGCATCCCCATGCAGGACCTCATGTGTTTGACATGCCACCAGGAAAGTGAAGGCAAAGATCATGGCATATGCCAATAGGCGGATGCTCTGCGTGATCAATCTGGGTTTGCTAGGATTGCATCCAAGGCATGATTCAACTTTGTTGGCATTATCTGGGTGATGATTACCCCCAGTCTTTGCGTTGTGCGTCAACTCGTGAGACCCGGCACACGGGACGCAATGACTGCAACGCCCCCGCCCCCGCCGGGTTTGCTGCGGGGCATGATTAGGCCGGGTCATCGTCATACGTTAGCAGACCGACATCCATGCCATCATACGAATCCAAGCCATACTCCTCTGCAAGCCTGTAGAACTCGGCGTTTCGCGCGGCTGGGGAGCCCCAAGGCGATCACGGCCATGGCGCACAAGCTGGCGCGGGTGCTGTGGCACCTGCTCAAGTTCAAGGAGCCGTTCAACCGGCGGTGTTTGCCAAGGAGGAGGAGAAACTGCAGCGCAAGAAGCTGGCCCGCCTCCAGGATCTGGCCACCGCCATGAACTACCAGCTCGTTCCCATCCAATGACTTGCGTGGCTAGTTTCTCAGGAGGCGCATCGGTCATCGTCTCGCCTCCTGAATCTGAACGTGTCGGCCTCCCGTAACCTGTCCGGGACTCGGATATGGAATACCAAGCCTCCGCATGAAGTCCACTCGCACCCAATGGTCACCAAGCGCAAACTCATCATCGTCGAACGCCTTGGTCTCGTAGTCGTCCTCGGTGACGTGGCGAATGTATGGAGTGATGGCCTCCGCCGGAACACCGAAAGCTCGGGCGACGGCGTCAACGCTACCTGCACACTCCTCTGGCGGCGTCTCGACCGCGTCGGGGAGACTCCAGAAACGGTCTCGCAACTCACCGCGCTCAAACAAAGTGTAGCCCCAAGCGGCCTGGTCATACTCCAGGACTGCAATCGCTGGCCCGCCGATGAGTCGAGAAAGCTCCGCTGCCACTGGCTCGGCCACGAGCGAGTTCAGGTGCAGCATAACTGAACTCCACGAGGGCGATGCTGGTGCGAGATACGAAGTCATGTGGTCGCGAACACCGCCGATGGTGGCGGTAGAGGCGTCCCACTGCTGCGATGACAACTCTCGAACCGAGCAATGCTGCGAAGCTAGAGCCTGCCGCAGCACGGACTCTGCATCGGGACTCCATGCTTGCTTCCAAATAATCTGACTAGACATGCCGCCCATAAATTTGCGTAACGCGAGATGCGCCTAACGAGCCAAGCTCAGCCACGCCGGATCAACGACGTGGCCCGCGAAAGCGGAACTGACAACGCCAACCGGCGTTGGCTGCAGCGATTGGTTAGGCCGCATTTCAATGGTGTCTCTCACAAACAATAATCGGAACGCCGTCTCGACCGATCCACTCGGAAGCAAAGTAACAATATCCGTCCGGAAAATCATCCAAAGATGCGCGGGACTCAGGCGCTGCCAAATGTGGCTGAGCCTCTCCCTTCCAGAAGTCGTAGCACTCGCCGAACGGAATCCAACGCGGTGACGCTCCGACATCGGCGACGACAAACTGAACACGCCCGGCTCGCAGCAAGCTCGCAATGTCATCTGCGGTAAGCCAGCGAACACGCGAAGTCGTAGTGAATCCATCGTCACGCCACAACTCTGTGATCGGTATCTGAGTCACGACTTTGAGAGCGGCGTCCATGCGGCCTAACATGATATTGGGCTGAATTCTAGCAGCCTATCTCGGTTGGATTCTGTGTTCAATTTACGGTTGGAACTGCCGGATGTCGAGCCGGTTAGCGCGATGTGAACGTCGATGCCAGCCCAGCTCAAAGGCCGAAACTGCCCGGTTAGGACTGGGCCGGCCAAACTGCTTTTTCAGCGCCGAGCTGCCTGCCAGAAACCCGCCTTGGGTTGTCCGCGATGGCCCATCGGGAGGGGGCGTGGAGAAGACCGGTAGGAAGCGGCTTTACCGGGTTTTGAAGTGGTGGGCTGACAGGGACTCGAACCCTGGACCAATGCCTTAAAAGGGCACTGCTCTACCAACTGAGCTACCAGCCCGCCGGAGGTCGCGCCTGCCGTGATCCTGCCGGACCCGCCAACGCGGGCGGGAACCTAAGCAACGCTTCCGGCTCCGCGCAAGTTCATTTCCACACCAAGTTGCCTTGGGGGTGCAGCTTGACACTGCCCCCGAACGCCGACGTAGCGCGGGTCTGTGCCCCGCAGCCACGTCCGAACCTCCGTCCCGCTGGCCGACACGAACCGCAACGGACAAGGGCGGCCGCTGCGGATCGCAGACCCGCGCTCCGCAATCAGGCTACACTTCGCTGAGCTGGCCGGGGGCGGGCTGGATCACTTTGATTTTCGGGTGCCGGGCCTGGATTTGCTCCGCGAACCACGCGCGGGCCACCGCATCGCCATGGCCGAGCAGCACCGTGCGTGGGGCGACTTCGCCCACGAAGTCGAGCAGTTCACCCCGGTTGGCGTGCGCAGACAGGTCGAAGTCACGGATCTCGCAGTTCCGGGTCAGTTGACCGGCGCTGGGGCTGAAGAGGAACGGCTCGCCGGGTTCGCTGGCCTTCAGGTGGCCGCCCGGCGTGTCGGGGTCCGCGTAGCCCACGAAGAAGATCCCGTGGCGGGCGTCCCCCATCATGCGCGCGGCCAGGTCATGCGCGGCGGTGTGCTCGCTCATCATGCCGGCGGTGATGACGAAGATGCGCCCGCCCGCCAGCCGCATGGATTCGGCCTGCCCTTTTTCGAGGACGACGAGGTTCAACGCCTCGTGGAGCTGGAGGCTGCTGTGCTGGCGGTGGGTGCGGTGGGACTCGAGGTCGTAGATCTCGGTGAAGACGCGGCCCAGGCCGCCGATGTAGATGGGCTGGTGCTTCAGCTTTCCGGCCCGGATGGCCAGGGCGATGGCGGCGAGGATTTCCTGGCTGCGGCCCAGGGCGAAGGTGGGGATGAGCACGCACCCCTTGCGTTTGAGCGTCTCACGGATGGCCTCGATGAGCCGGGCCAGCTCGGCCTCGCGGCTGAAGTCGGGCGTCATCGCGCGGTTGCCGCGCGTGGTTTCCATGATGAGAACGTCGGCCTTCACCCCTTCAAACCGCGCCCCTTTCAGGATGGTCTGGTCATGGAAGCAGACGTCGCCGGTGTAGAAGAGCGTCTCGCGCTTGCCGCGCACCAGGATGCCGGCGGAGCCCAGCGCATGCCCGGCGTCGAAGAATTCCAGCGTGGGCGAGCCGTTGATCGCGCCCCGGGTCTTCTGGAACGCCCACTCCACCGCGCGGTTGTATTTGAAGCCCTGGAAGAGCGGGGCGATCTCATCCACTTCCTCGTGGGTGTAGAGCGGGTAGTCGCGGATGCCGGACTCCTCGCGCTGGCGTTTCATCACGTTCACCGAGTTGTGCAGCACACGCTCGACGAGGAAGTAGCTGAGTTCCGTCATCAGCACGTGCGCCTGCCGGTGATGCCGCACCGCCACGGGCAGCCCGCCGACATGGTCATGGTGGCAATGCGTGATGGCGATGGCGTCCAGGTCGGTGTCCTTGACCAGATCCAGCAAGGGCAGGCCGTCACGGCCTTCGCGCTTGGGGTGGACGCCGGCGTCCATAAGCAGGCGGTGACCGTCGATTTCGAGCCACCAGGCGCTCGCGCCGATGTCGGCGTCGGGATTGAGATTGCGGATGCGCATGGGGGGAACAGAACAGTTTTCGCCCCGTTTGGACACTTGAATCGCCGGGGCAGCTCCCGCAGGGAGAAATAATCGCTGCGGAATCAGAAATTTTTGAAGCGGTCGTTGAAGCCTGCGTCTGACTGGTTGAAGTTGGTTTGGTTGTTGGGGTTGGGAGCGGATGGCGAGCAATCGCTGTCCGCTCCTCCTCGTTTTAGGCCCTCAGTTTTTGAGGCCAAGGGTTGAGTTGAGCCCCGCTTAAACGCTTCAACTTTTCAACCCTTTAACTCTTTTCTCTTTTCCGCTTTCAACCTACTTCAGCCCGCCGGTAATTCCTCCCAGTGAGCGCATGGCGGCCATCTGGATCGCCGCATTGAGGTCAGGCTGTTTGGTGTAGCCGGGAGGCACCAGGAAGTAGGCGGCATCCGGCTGGCCGAGGCGGATGTTGCTCAACTGGAGCTGATACGTCTGCTGGTCCTTGGTGATGACGATCTTGATGGGCAGGTTTTGCAGGTTCGTGGCCTGCCAGACCATTGCCGTGCCGTCGTCGCCGGGCACTTTCACGGCGTATTTCACGGTGGGCTGGCCGGCGATCGTCTCACGTCCGACCTCCTTCTTTTCCAGCCGCCCGATCTTTTCCTGCGCCTGCTGCTGGACGCCATCCACTTTGGGCAGTGGCATCTCCACGTAGGCTTTCATCCCGGTAAGCGCCAGGGTGAGCGGTTTGCCGGGCAGGTAGATGAAGCACATCTGGTCGAGCCCCATGCCCTTCATGCCGTTCAGGGTGTCGGGTGTGATCTCGGCGCTCTTCACGTTCGCGAAGTTCAATTCCCAGCGCATCTTGCCATCCGCCATGGCGACGCCAAACGGAAGCTTGAGCGGCTCGGCCCCGTCTTTGGCGGGCAGCGCCAGCTCGGCGCCGGCAGTGAAGGCCCGCGTGTCACTGAAAAACTCCGACATTGCCGCGGCGAGAAACGGCGCCTGGGAGCCAATCGCATTCACGCCGCCAGCCTTCTGACCATGGGCATGCGGCACGGCGAGCAAAACGGCGACGCAGAGACTGGCGAAGATGTGTTTCATGACGCGAGGAAACGTCACTCAGGAACGGGGAGGTGGCAATCGGTTTCTTGCCGGAGAAGGCGGGCCGGGCGCATTGCCGCTTTCGCCGTCTTCGCCATCACTCCGTCGCGCGCCCGGCAAACCGCTTCAGCGCCACGTGCGTCGGCCAGTAGAGCAGCGCCGGCAGACCCACCATCAGCGTGGCCAGCCAGGCCAGCGGCGGCATCCACGTCTGTGCCGCGTCATCGCTCATGCCGTGGACGTAGTTGATGTTCACCGGGATCGTCGCGTTCGGCATCGGGCCGGGCATGGCGGCATAGCAGAAGACCAGCAGCGCCCACGCAAGCGCCCACCACGCCGGCAAGGCTCGCTTGTCGTAGCCAAGGCGCTTCACGAGGAAGAGCAGCAGGAACGGCAGCCACCCGTGGAAGAGCGAGAGGCCGCGCAGGAACAGCGACCGCTTCGCGTCAAACATGTAGGCCGTCATCCCCAGCAGCTTCACGCCGGCCAGGCCTGCTGCGAAGTCCACCACCCAGACCAGTTGCGGCAGGACAATGCCGACCGCCGCCATGCTGGCCAGCAGTGCGCTTTCCGTCCACACGGCGGCGAGCGTGAGGAAGAGCGCCACATCACAGAAGTAGAGGAAGTTGGTCGGGCCGTAGTTGGCCCAATAGACCGGCACCAGCACGGCCATGAAGGCGGTGAAGCCCACCTTCACTGCGAGGGGCAGCCGGCGGGGAACGGGTTGGGCGTCCAGGTTGGGATCGAGGGTTAACGACATATTGTTCATAGCTCAACAATGTAGTTTTAGTTTGCGGGAGCATGGATACCGGTGGGCGCGGCAATGGTGTTAATCGAAAAACCACGCGGGACGGATTGAAGAAATTTCACGATGGGCCAGACTCGCGCCGTGCGAACTGCTCCCACGATCAAGGCGGTGACCTTCGACGCCGGCGGCACGCTCCTCGAGCCGTGGCCGTCCGTGGGGCACATCTACGCCGAAGTCGCGGCGGGCTTCGGTGTGCGGGATGCGGACCCGGCACAGTTGAACCAGCAGTTCGTCGCCGCATGGCGGGCGAAGCGCGGATTCGACTACTCGCGTGCCGCGTGGCTGGACTTGGTGGAGCGCTCGTTCGCGGGGCTCGCCGAACCACTGCCGGACGGCTTCTTCCCCGCCGTGTATGAACGCTTCACCGAACCCGACGCATGGCATGTCTTCGACGACGTGCTGCCCACGCTCGATGCGCTCGCGCAGCACGGCACCCGGCTGGCCGTGGTCTCGAAC
Organism: uncultured Klebsiella sp.; assembly: GCA_964578245.1. Taxonomy (GTDB): domain Bacteria; phylum Verrucomicrobiota; class Verrucomicrobiia; order Limisphaerales; family SXTU01; genus SXTU01. Next base: position 27,177 of record CAZOCL010000010.1, read on the forward strand.
TGGGACGAGCGTCTCGAACCGTTACTGGCACGGCTGGGCTTGCGGGACCGCTTCGAGGTCGTGGTGGTCTCGTGTCACGCTGGCTTCACCAAGCCCGCACCCGGCATCTTCGCCGCCGCTCTGGAGCGACTTGGCCTTCCACCCGAAGCCACCCTGCACGTCGGCGACAGCCTGATCGAGGATGTGACTGGTGCCCGCGCGGCCGGCCTGCACGCCCGCCTCATCCGACGCCACGCGCCACCTGTGCCTGGCGAGCAAGTCCGCTCCCTCGGTGAACTGGTGGAACTGGTGCGGCAGGAGATCTGATCGAGAACGGAGCGCGGGCGCCCTCGCCCGCTTTGCGCGCACGGACACCGTGCCGTGGGTGCCAGCGGAGCAGCCCGGAGCATGCCGGACTCCGCAATCACTCACCTTGGCCCTGGGACCCGTGCCGGTGGCTTGCAGCCACCGCGTTGCGGGTGGAGTGCTTGAAGCCGGTTCGTCCTGCTGCGACCAACGGTCGGCGGCTGCATGCCGCCGGCACAGGCTCATGGGAGGGAGAGCGGCCACCCACTGCAACGGGGCTTCAAATCACGCCGCATGGCTCCGAAACTAATCTGCTCCCGACGTTCTCAACTCTCCTCGACAGCAGCGCGTTTTCGAATGATTATATACCCACTCAAGCCACCCGTTCTGTTGCTATGAAACGCCACGCCCATGCCTCCCGCCGCTCCTTCCTCCACGCCACGCTCGCTGCCTCGGCCGCGCCATTCCTCCTCCCTTCCCACGTCTGGGCCGCCACCAAATCCGGCTCCGGACCGAATGGTCGTGTGAACCTCGGCCTCATCGGCATCGGCATGATGAACCGCGGGCACCTCGGCGGCTTTCTCGGCATGAGCGATGTGCAGGTCGTCGCGGTCTGCGATGTCCACCAAGGCCGGCTCGACGATGCCGTCGAGCGTGTCCACAAATCCTACGCGAAGGACAAGGAGTCCGGTGCTTACAAGGGCTGCACCCCGTTTGGCGACTTCCGCGAGCTGATCGCTCGCCGGGATATTGACGCCGTGTGCATCGCCACACCGGACCACTGGCATGCCATCCCGGCCATCCTTGCCGCGCGGGCGAAGAAGGACGTGTATTGCGAAAAGCCGCTCTCGCTTACCATCGCCGAGGGCCGCGCGATGGTCACCGCCGCGCGCGAGAACAACATCGTCTTCCAGACCGGCAGCCAGCAGCGCACCGAGTTCAAAGGTTACTTCCGCCAGGCCGTGGAATACATCCGCAGCGGGCGCATTGGGAAGGTGAAGACTGTGCGTGTGGGCGTGGGTGGCCCGGCCAAGCCCTGCGACCTCCCCGCCGAACCCGTGCCCGCCGGCACGAACTGGGACCTCTGGAACGGCCCATCGCCCGAGCGCGCCTTCAACCAGATCCTCTGCCCGCTGGACATCCACAAGCACTTCCCGGCGTGGCGCAATTACAAGGAATACGCCTGCGGCGGTCTGGCGGACATGGGTGCGCATCACTTCGACATCGCGCAATGGGCGCTGGGCATGGACGGCTCCGGCCCGGTGGAGATCCACCCGCCCGCCAGCGGCGACACCGGCCTGCGCTTCGTCTATGCGAACGGCATTGAGATGTTTCATGGCGGCCCGAGCGGCGCGACCTTCGAGGGCGAGCTGGGCACCATCTACGTGGACCGCAAGGGCATCGAGTCCACGCCCAAGTCCATCCTCGAAACGCCGCTGGGTGAGAAGGATTTTCATCTGCCCGTCATTGCCGCGAGCCACAAGCAGAACTGGGTGGACTGCATCAAGACCCGGGCAAAACCCGTGGCGGATGTGGAGATCGGTGCGCGCACCGCGCAGGTGTGCCAGCTCGGCAACATCGGCTACTGGCTGCGCCGCCCGCTCAAGTGGAATCCGGCGAAGGAGGAGTTCATCGGGGATGCGGAGGCGAACAAGCTGCGCAGCCGGGAGAACCGCGCGCCGTGGAACAAGGTGTGAGCTGAACATGGCCATACACCGTCAGTTGATGTTCGTTTGCCGGGTCGGCGCGATGGCTTTGACACTCGCCGTGTTGGCCCCCGGCTGTGCGAGTTTTCGAGACCCAGCAAGCAACAAGAACACTTTCACCGACGCCGGCACGGTGCCCCCGTTCTTGGACGATGACGATCCAGGAGTGAATCCGCCTTTAGGAAAGCTCAGAATTTTGAACTTTTATGAGAACAACTACGAGGTGTTCCTGGCGATCTCCCGCCTTCCGGACGCAACTGTAATCCGGGAGATGCGAGTCCGGGTCCGTGATCGATCGCTCCCGTCGCATCTGCGAATCTTGGCGGCGGGGACGCTCGCGTCCTATGGGGAAAGGGAAGGCCAGTCGTTCCTGAAGCGACTGGCACGGGGGACAGGGCACGACGCGCATTGGGCGATTTGGATGATCGGAAATACTCCCCACCTTCGCCACCAGCCAGACAACGAGCGAACCGTGCCCGTGAACATGCTTTGGGCTGAAGACTTCATGATCTCCGCGCTCCAGGACAAACGTGTCTTGCAGCCAAAAGGTGCGGCGGCCAATTCTGACCCTTCGGAGTCAAGCTGGTTCAGGGTGGACAGGGTCGCCATCGCAGACGGAGAATTTCCAGAGCGTCTGGCGGACATGAAATCGTGGAAAGCGCTGCCTTTGATTCTGCGGCTGATCAGAGAAAGCCCCGCAAAAATGGATCAAGCAGTAAAACACCTTTCTGCGTTTGGCGGCCCACAGGTGGAGGCCCTCCTTCTGGAAATTCTGACCCACCGAACCGGCGTTCTGTATGGCTACCATCCAGCAGCGGCAGTGGCTGCCGCCGAACTCGATCTAAAGCAAGCGGTTCCGCTCCTACTGCTTGACTTGGACTATGAGGGAATCCCCTCCGAGGGGATTCACCAAGCCTTGGTCCGGCTAGGTGACGCCTCAATTGTGCCTGCGATCGAGACCAGGCTGCCGCAGCTCGCCCGATACGAGCGCGATCGCGCTAGGCTGACCATCATACACCTGCGTTCAGGGGATACTGTTCCAGCACTGATAGACCTGCTTCGGGAGCGCGAATATAAGCTGCACATGCATGTCATCGGTATGCTGGGTGAATCAAAGGATCGGCGTGCTGTTCCAGCCCTCCTCGAAGAGATGGTGCGGAAAGACCCCAACGCGAATTGCATCTTTTCAATCCGGGCGCTTGGCAAGATCGGAGGCACGGAAGCGATAGCAGGATTGATCGAAGGGCTGGGCTTGGATTTCTCGTATCTGAGGCGCGCCAAAGTTCCACCCAGTTACGATCACAACCCAAGAATACGGAAGGAAATTGCCACCGCTCTTAAAATGGCAACGGGCCAGGATTTCGGAGCCGATGCAGTCCAATGGAAGGCCTGGTTCATGAGCCTGAAATGAACCCGTGTGAACAATCGAAGCGGAAACCGCTGAATCTACCGGCGCAGCCTTTTCCGCTGGATCAAGGTGCGCCTGCTCGGCTTTCGGCCACACCCGTTGAACCATGAGCGAAGAGCCATCCAATGAAACCAATTTTGTGGACATCATCCTCTATTGCCTGCTGGCCTTGGCCGTCGCGGCAACGCTGCTCTGGCTGGCGCTCCCTTTCTTGATCCGTTGCTGAGGCCCCCGCCTCCATCCCTGTAACTCATGAACACCCCCGAACCTCCTGAGGAAGAGCGAGAGAAGACCGGCGGCAAGCAATCGGGCTTGATGCTGCTGATCGGCTTCTGCGTCGCAGTGCTGCTGTTGTTCGCACTGATGCTGAACCATCCGGCGAAGGTGGCCGAGTGGGCCAGTTACCTGCGCTTACGAGGCGCCGGCCGAGGAGGTTCCCCGAAGAACTCCTGCATCGCCAATTTGAAACAGATTGACGGGGCCACCCAGCAGTGGGCGCTGGAGAACAAGAAGGCGGCCACGGACACCTACTCTCTGACGGACACCGATCTCCTGGCGTATTTCCGCGGCTCCACCCTGCCGCTCTGCCCGTTGGGCGGCCGTTACTCAGCAGGGACTAACGTGCAGGATGTGCCACGTTGCACCGTCCCTGGTCACACGCTTTGAAACATGGACGAGGAAACCTCACCCAACGCCAAGCCTGATTGGCCGCGACGGATGCTTTACCTGGGATTGCTCATGGTGGTGTCTGCGGTTGGGTTCAGCGAACTCCACAAGGCGCGTAACACCGCAGCGAAGAACTCCTGCAACGGCAACCTGAAGCAAATTGATGCGGCAGTGCAACAGTGGGCGTTGGAAAACAAGAAGAGCGCGACTGACACCTATTCGTTGAGCGATCCGGCCATCCTCGCCTGCATGAGGGGTTCGGCGTTGCCGGAATGCCCCGGTGGCGGACGCTACCTGCGGGGCAGCCACGTCTCGGCCTCGCCGCACTGCACCATTCGCAGTGCCGACCACTCACTTTGACCCATGAGCCAGGCAGACAGCCCGCAGGAAAGCCCTAAACCGGACGGCAATCCACCCGGCTCAATGGTGCTGATCGGTTTCTGCATCGCGGTGCTGCTGCTCTTTGCAGTGATGGTGAACCGGCCACAGTGGGCCGCCGAATGGTCGGCGCGGCTCCTGGGGCGCGACGTCGCGGCCGTGAGTTCGTGCACCGCGAATTTGAAGCAGTTGGATGGCGCGACTCAGCAGTGGGCGCTGGAGAACAAGAAGGCCGCAACCGACACCTACTCGCTGACGGACCCAACCCTGCTGGCGTATCTGAAGGGCAGCATGCTTCCGTTCTGTCCGCAGGGCGGCCACTACTCCGCAGGCACGAATCTTACGGATTGGCCCCGTTGCAGCCATCCCGGCCACACGTTGTAAGCGAGAGCAAGCCTCGCTGCCTCGCACAGCGACGCTGGCCAGAGGTCGGCATAGCCCCAAGGTCTTCTGGAATTCCAAGAACGCTGAACAGCTATTGGAAGCGCAGACCATTCTACTGCTGCAATCCCAAAGGGATTGTGGCCTTCAGCCCAGGGTTGCGAGGAACGAGCTACCCTGGGTCGCCGACCGACCATTTGTTCCAACCCCAACGGGGTTGCGGCGTCTCCTACAACCAAGCCACAACCCCGTTGGGGTTGCGAGCTTCGGCCCTGTTTCCCAGGGTAGCGCGTGCCGCCTGCCTTCGCTGCGCTACGGCCCGGCACGCGCAACCCTGGGCTTTATGCCGGAATCCCTTTGGGATTCTTTCTGCGAATTCCCGAAAGGCATCAGGTCTAGCCTTCATGTCGGGAATTTCACGGACACGGGAAAGCGATCGGAAGCCCCGGCCAGCCGTCAGCAGGCGATTTGTCGCCGACGAGGCCTGACTGTTCATGTGGTCGGGCGACTCCGGGCTGGCGCAAGCCGGGCGGCCCGGTGGAACCGGAACCGCTATAGCTTTCGACGGCGACAAGTCGCCTGCGGAAAGCGGAGACAAGTCACCGCACTCCATAGCGCTTTCAGACCGCTCCTGCGCTTGCGTTGTGCGAGGCTCCTTCCGAATTCCGGTTAAGCCTAGCCCCCGAGCAGCAGGGACGGGTTGTCGCGATCCTGGCCGAGCTTGAAGCGCGGGAAGGCCTTCAGGTTGAAGGTCACGCCGATGGTGTAGTCCATCGAGCCATTCCGCAGGTCGCGGACGCGCAAGGTGAGCGCACCGACCCAGCTTCGGAAGTCGCGATAAACCGAGTAGTATTGCTCCTCCATCCGGCCATCGCGCGCCTCGAAGAAATGCCGGGTGCGCAGGGCGTAATTCTCGTTGATGCGGTAGTAGAAACTGGTGGTGATCAGGTTGTTGCCCGGCGCGCCGAGGAAGGTGGGGTCGTTGCGGATGTAGCGGTGGCCGACGGCGAGGCTCCAGTCATCATCCGGGGAGATGGTCGCTCGGTGATCCGCCACGCGCCAGTGCCCGCTGTCAAAGTTATAGCGGGTCTCCGAGGTGAGCGTGAGCCAGTCGCGCGGCTTGAAATCGAGGTCGGAGAACCCGTCCGAGAAGCTGCCCTGGCCGATGCGCGGCGTGACGCGCCAGTCGGTGTAGAGCGCCCAGTTTAGCAGGGTGTCCACCCGGTTGTTGCGCTTGGTCTGGATGCTGTTCCGCAGGCTGAGGCGGAAAACGTTCTGACTGTCCACCGAGTCAATCGCGTTGTAGTCCGGGAAGTCGATGGGCAGCAGACGGAGGCTGGCCAGCTCGCTGTCGAACTGCGGGAGCGTCGGTGGCAGATGGTTGGGGGAGGGGACGTAGGCGTAGTTGACGCCCGGCTCGATGATGTGGCGGATGCCCTTGGCCTGCAGCCAGGGAATCTCCTTGTCCGGCAGGGTGCTGTGCAGCTTGAAGGTCACCTCCACGCCGGTGTTGAACACGCCACGATTCGCCTCGGTGGTCGTCGCCCCGAAGCCCTCGGTGTCGGTATAGTGCGTCAGGCGGCCGCCCACACGCGGGGTCACGTTCAGCCAGCCGAAGAAGTTCCACGGCAGCAGCACCTGATGGTAGGTGTCCGCGCGGCCAGCGGCGAAGTCCGGCCGGACATTGTCGGCGAACTCGTGCTTGTAGTAGCCGAAAGTGCTGTCGCTCTCGTAATAGAACGGGGTGACACCAATCTGCTGCCTCATGCCGGTGAGCTTCACGTCCGGGAGGCGCTCCACGGTCTCGAAGAAGTCGTTGATGCGCGGCTGGACCAGGATGTTGAGGCTCCAGTTGGACCAGAGCTGGTTCAATTCCAGGAAGGTGCTGGGCTGCGTGTTCTTCTGATATTCGTGTTCGAGGAAGTCGCGGATCACAAACGCATCGCCCTGCTCGCGCACCACGGCCTTGAGCGTGAGGTTGGTGCGGATGTCCACGCGATGGGAGAAGCTGATGCGGTGACGATCATCGTTGAGCGGAGCGCCGAAGGCGTTCGTGCCCGCACGGTCATCGTGGGCGTAGTAGAACTTGAACTCGCCCTGGCCCCAACGGCCGGCGTCGTAGTTGAAGTCCGGCCCCGCACCCACGCCCCGGAGCTGGCGGTAGTCCAGGTGCAGGTCCGTGCTGAAGTTCGTCGTGAAGACATGGTGATAGGTGCCCATCACATAGGGGCCGTAGAGGCTCCGGTAGCCGGGCGTCACGACCCAGTAGTCGCCGTGCGTGGCCAGGGTGCGCGAGTATTTGGGCCAATACATCACCGGCACGTCCCCGATCAGCAGCGTCGCCTCCTCCGCCTCGAAACTCTTCCCCGGGATGATGGTCAGCCGGCGGCAGCGGATGCGGTAGCCGGGGTCGGCGATGTCATCCGTGGTGATGAAGGCGTTGGTGGCGTTGTAGTAATTGTTGGTCCGGGAAGCTTCGAGGGAGAAACCGCCGACGTAGAAGGGCCCTGAGCTGGACCGGAACTCGGAGGCCTTGATCAGCTTGGTTTTGAAGTTGTATTCGATCTTCTCGCCGTGCCAGAGGTGGCCCTCGCCGCGCAGATAAACCGAGCCCTCGGCGGTCGCGTCGCCGGTCACCTGGTTGAGCTGGATGCGGTTGGCGGTCAGCTCGGTCTCCTTGCCTTCCTTGTTCCAGAAATGGATGAGCACGCCGCCGCTGCCCTGGGCGATGCCGCTCTGGCCGTAGGTGAGCCGGCCGTCCTTGGTGAGGGTCTCAAGATTGAAGCGCTCCTGCGGTGTCTCGGCGGCGCGGGCCGTGCCAAAGTCGAACACCAGCGCGGCCGCGAGCCAGGAAATACCCAGGAGACGTTTCATGCGTGCGAGAGTGAAACAAACGCCCCCCGCAGTGCCAAGCCCATTCCCCGACGACTCCCTCGCCTGCTTCAAACGGTGTTCGGTTGACGAAATTCCAAATCCCAAGCGCCAAATTCCAAACAAGCTCCAAACCTCAAATTCCAATCGCCATGGCAATTTGCGCCTCCACGTTGGCTCGGAAGTTCGGTGTTCACGGGATCGCCAACCGCTTGCTTGGAGCTTGGAAATTCATTGGGGTTTGGATTTTGGAGCTTGGAGCTTGCCCCGACAACTCCCTGCATCCGGCAGCCACCAACTGAATTCCCTCTTCCAACCCGCCGTCGTTTCAGGGCATTTTTACACCCATGAAAGCTTTGCGACTGTTCGTTCTCGCTGCCGTGCTGTCGGTGGTCCATGCCGCCACGGCCCAAACCCCGGAGTGGATCTGGCATCCCAACAACGGCAAACCGCCGGGGAACAACGAGCGCCGCTTCTTCCGCAAGCCCTTCACACTGGATGGCAAGGTGCAGAAGGCCATGCTCGCCGTCACGGTGGACAACGAGGGCACCGCCTTCCTCAACGCCAAGTCCGTCGGGACCATCGTCACCTGGGAACGCCCGCTCATCGTGGACGTGACCGCCGAGCTCCAGACTGGCGCGAACATTCTCGCCGTGCGCGGCATCAACCACGGCGGCGCCGCCGGCGTGGTCGCGCGGCTCGATGTCACCTTCGCCGACGGCAAGAAAACCTCCGTCATCTCCGACACCACCTGGCTCGCGCACAATGACGACGTGGTCGGCTGGCAGCAGCTCGATTTCAAGACGGAAGGCTGGGTCAAGCCCCTGACCGTGGCAAAGCTCGGGGCGGGCCCGTGGGGTGACATCCTCGGTGGCGGTGCTGCCCCCGGGGCGAAGGCAGCCAAAGGCGAGTCGAAGCGGGTGGCGACCTCCGCCGAGCAGCTCTACACGCTGCCGGACTTCAAGATCGAACAGCTCCACAGCGGCGAGCCCGAGGAAGGCTCGTGGGTCAATCTGTGCAAGGATGACAAGGGCCGCCTCATCATCAGCCCACAATATCGCTCGAACAATCCCGAGGGCGGCCTGCTGCGCGTGACCCTCGGCAAGGACGGCAAGGTGGCCAAGCGCGACTGGATCGCCAAGCCGCTCTACGACGCGCAGGGCTCGGTCTTCGCCAATGGCGCGCTCTGGGTGGTGGTGAACAAGTATTCCACCAAGTTCGACTCCGGCCTCTACCGCATCACCGACGACGGCACCGACACCTGGAGCAAGATCGAACTGGTGAAGAAAATCCCCGGTGGTGGCGAGCACGGTCCACATGCGGTCACGCTCGGCCCCGACGGCAACCTTTACCTCATGGCCGGCAACCACACCAAGCCCCCCGCCGAACTGGAGCCCGACCCACAGTATCGCAACTACGGCGAAGACCACGTCCTCCCGCGCCAGTGGGATGGCAACGGGCACGCCGCGGGCATCCTGGCACCCGGCGGTTACGTCCTGCGCGCCAAGCCCGATGGGAGCAAGTTCGAGTTCTTCTGCGGCGGTTTCCGCAACCAATACGACTTCGCCTTCAATGTGGATGGCGAGCTGTTCACCTACGACTCCGACATGGAATGGGACTGGGGCATGCCGTGGTATGTGCCCACGCGCGTGAACCACTGCGTCAGCGGTGGTGACTACGGCTGGCGCTCGGGCACGGGCCGCTGGCCGGAGTATTACTCGGACAGCCTCGGCGCGGTGCCGAATATCGGTGTGGGCTGCCCGACCGGTGTGGGCAATGGCAAGGGCGCGAAGTTCCCGGCCAAGTATCAGCGCGCCATCTATGTGATGGACTGGACCTACGGCCGGCTCATCGCCGTGCATCTCAAGCCCGAGGGCGCGAGCTACACGGCCACATGGGAAAACTTCGTCGCCCCTGCCGGCCTCATGAAACCGGGCGAACCGAAGCCGCCCCTGAATCTGACCGATCTGGTCATTGGCGACGATGGTGCGATGTATTTCGTCATCGGCGGACGCGGCACCGCCTCCGGCCTCTACCGTGTCACCTACACGGGCAAGGAATCCACCGCGCCCGCCTGGGAAGCGAACAAGGAGGGTGCCGAAGCCCGCGCGCTGCGCCATCGCCTGGAAGCCTATCATGGCAAGGCGGACCCGAAGGCGCTGGACTTCATCTGGCCGCACTTGAGCAGCCCGGACCGCTCCATCCGTTTCGCTGCGCGCATTGCGCTGGAAGCCCAGCCCGTCCCGACCTGGCAGGCCCGCGCGCTGGAAGAGAAGACGGCGGATGGCGGCCTCACCGCCTTGCTCGCCCTGGCCCGCCTCGGTGGCAAGTCCGCCCAGGACGAGTGCCTGCGCGCCCTCGGCAAGTGGCCGCTCGCGACCCTTCCGGAACGCCAGCAGCTCGACAAGCTGCGCGTCATCCAGGTGAGCATCGCCCGCAATGGCCTGCCCTCCGCCGACGTGGTGAAGCTGGCGACCGAGAAGCTCAGCCCGAGCTATCCGAGCAAGAGCACGGTTGTGAACCGCGAGATTAGCCAGGTGCTCATCGCCCTCGGCGCGCCGGACGTGGTGGACAAGACGCTCACGCTCATGGCTGCCGCACCTTCGCAGGAAGACATGATTCACTACCTCTTCCACCTGCGCACCGCCAAGCACTGGACTCCCGAGCAGCGCCGCGAGTATTTCGCCTACTGGACGAAAGACCGCTCCGGCTACGCGCATCAGGGCGACACCTTGAAGTGGTTTCAGGAAGCTGGCCGTCCTTACGGCGACGGTTCAAGCTTCAACAACTTCTACAAAAACTTCCTAAAGGAGGCCACGGCGAACCTGACCGATGCCGAGAAGGGCGAGTTCGGGCCGCTGGTGGCCAGCATCGCCGCCGGCACGGCCCCTGGGCGCAAGATCGCGAGCGAATTCCCCAAGCCCCAGACGCGCAGCTTCGTGAAGGCGTGGACGATGGCGGACTTCGAGAAGGACCTGGACAAGGCCGGCAAGGGCCGCAACTTCGACAAGGGCCGTCAGGCCTTCGTGGACGCCCAGTGCCTCGCCTGCCACCGCTTCGGCAACGAAGGTGGCGGCGTGGGTCCCGACCTCACGGCGGTGACTTCGCGCTTCGCGCGCCGCGACGTGCTGGAGAGCATCCTTGATCCGAGTAAGGTGGTGTCGGAACAGTTCCTGAACACCACTGTGGTGTTGAAGAACGGCGATGACCACACCGGCCGCCTGGTGGACGAGAGCGGGGACAATCTGGTGCTCATCCCGAACCAGCTCCAGCCGGACACGAAGATCACCGTGAAGAAGGCCGATGTGGCCAAGAGGAGCTTCTCGAAGATCTCACCCATGCCGCAGGGGCTCACGGATGCCCTGAGCAAGGAAGACCTGCTCGACCTCCTCGCGTTCATCGAAAGCGCGGGACGGAAGAACGGCGCGGCCTTTGCGAAGTGATACCAACTCTGGAAACAGTTTGGTAAAACGGAACGTGCCGAACTTCGTGGCCGCTCTCCCTCACCCCAGCCATCACCCGCTGGGAGAGGGAGAATGTTCGCCAGCAACGTGTCCAATAGAAGCACCTTTGCCAACCGCACCGGCCTGCGTGGCCCCCTCTCCCAGCGGGAGAGGGCTGGGGTGAGGGAGAGCGCGTTCAATCGCCCACGGCGAGGATTCGACCAGTGTATGCCCGTAATTGGTATGTGTGCGGAATGAGGCGTTCACGCCGCAGAAACGGGAGGACGACCGGGGTGGTTCGAGCGCACGTTTCACGTCGCAGCCCTCTGCGGCCTGAAGGCCGCGTTCCGGTCGTCGGGGCTCGTCTGCTCAGCGACGGTCAGCGCGGCTTCGCCGTCGGCAGCCAGCCTTCGCGTGTCAACTGCTCAGCGATCGTTTCGGCGATGAGCTTGTGGCCGGCCGGCTTCATGTGCGCGCTGTCGGCGAACAGCGGTTCCAGGGCGCGTCCGGTGAAGGTGGCGCGCATCGAGACATGCGCCGCTCCGGCCTCGCCCAAGGTGCTCCCGAACTGCTCCAGACCATTGTCATCCAGGAGCTTGCCATCCGTCTTGCCATTCTTGCCGTCCAGCAGGACCGCCTGCGACACGACCAGCACGTGGGCTTTTGCGGCCTGGCCCGCGATCACCGTTTCCTGGGTAATCCGGCGGAAGAGTTCGCCCCATTGGCGTGTCTTCTCCGGGTTTAGCGACGCCTGGATCTCCGCGTCCGCATCGCTGGCCGCGCGCTGGTTGCGGACGCTCGTGGGCAGCAGCTCCCAATAGACCTTCTCCTGTTTCATCTCGTAAAGGCGGCGGACGACCAGGCTCTTCATCAACCAGTTTTTCGGATGCCAGCCCCGGAACTCCTCCCGCCGCCGCCACTCGCGCTCGTCCTCGTATTCGTTGGAGTCGTTGAGGTGGAGGATGACGAGGCTCGGCTGATACTTCAGCGCCTGCTGGAAGATGAGCTGCTTGCGGCGCGCGCCGTAGCCGGGGACGGCCAGATTGAAACTCTCCGTCTTGATGCCGCGCGCATTCAGCAGTTCGCTCAACTGGCCCGCGTAGGAGCTGGCCACGCTGCCGCCCCGGGCCACGGAGTCGCCGATGACCATGATCCGAAACGTGTCCGCCGCGCGGTCACGGCCAAACTTCTGCGGGAAGAAGCGCCGTCCTCCGGCGCGCTCCAGATGCACCGTGCCATCCGGGTATTCCACGAAGCCGGCCGTCGGGTGGTAGCCGTAGTCGAACCGGCCCGACATGCTGCGGGCGAAGAACACGCGCACCACCAGCTCCGCACCGACAAGCAGCGCGAGGAGGAGCAGGAAGGATTTGGTGACGGCGGGTTTCATCCGGGGCCCGAGTGGAAAGAAGTATTCAGTATCCAGTGTTCAGTGATCAGTGGCGCAAGGAAAGCATGGAGCGCTGCCCGTCTGAATACTGAACACTGAATACTGATCACTCGCGCGATTGCACTCTTTTGACACAGCTGGCAGTTCGCGGCACTCATCAGAACTGAAAGTAAATAAACTCCTGCTCGCTGACCGCCGAGCTGGCGACCGCGAGGAACAGGAGGGTGAAGACGAGCCCGCGTGCGGACCAGGACCAGTCCGCAGGCAGTTCCACTTCGTCGCGGGACCGGCGGGTGGCCCATTGGAGCAGCAGGAGCGGGAGGGCATGCAGCGCGAGCCAGAGCGCTGGCCTGGCCCAGGCATCGGCAACGGGTGCCCAGTGGCCGAAGGCGGCGAACCAGGTGCCGAGCTGCGCGAGGTTCGGAGCGCGGAAGACGGCCCAGCCCACCAGTGTGAAGGCGAACATCACTGCGATCGCGAGCCACGGCCGCCAGCTTCCCGTTTCGCGGAACGCGTCCTGCACTCCCTCGCGCCCTTTCCCCTCACCCCAGCCCTCTCCCCGAGGAGAGGGAGAGACGCAGTCCGCGCTGGCTGCGGACGAGGCGCGCACGAGCGAGCCAGCGGCGGGCGAAGCAGCCCCCTCTCCCTTGGGGAGAGGGCTGGGGTAAGGGGAAAGGGCACTGGCTGACGACGCTGCGCCACGCTTCTGCGGTGAGGTCTCTTCCTCCAATCTCCGCAGCCACGGGGCGAGGCGGTAGAGCGTCAGCAACGCGGCGTGATACGCACCCCACAGCACGAAGATCCAGCTCGCCCCATGCCACAGACCCGCGAGCACCATCGTGATCCAGAGGTTGCCCAGTGTGCGGGCCGTGCCGCCCCGGTTGCCGCCGAGCGGGATGTAAACATAGTCACGGAACCACGCGGAGAGCGTGATGTGCCAGCGCGTCCAGAAGTCCGACGGGCCGCGCGCCGCGTAGGGGAAGCGAAAGTTCGAGTTGAGGTGGATGCCGAGCAGCCGCGCGGAGCCGCGCGCGAGGTCCGTGTAGCCGGAGAAGTCCCCGTAGATCTGAAACGCAAACGCTAGGACGCCGATAATGGCCCACGGCGCGTTTAATTCGGCTTTGCCGTTGAAGACATGGTTCGCGAGGAGCGCACAGTTGTCCGCCACGAAGATCTTCTTGAACAGGCCGATGAGCAGCAGGCGCAGACCGCGATGGATGTGCTCCCAGTTGAACTCGGCGGCCTTCGTGAACTGCGGCAGGAGATCGTTGGGCCGCTCGATGGGACCGGCGACGAGCTGGGGAAAGAACGAGAGGTAGGCGGCGAACGTGAGCAGATCGCGCGCGGGCTGGGCCTTGCCGCGATAGATGTCCACCGAGTAGGCGATGGACTGGAAGGTGTAGAACGAGATGGCCACCGGCAGGATGATGGTCGGCAGCGTCCAGGCCAGGGAGAAGCCGAGCTGCCCGGCGAGCGCGAGCAGCGAGCCCGCGAAGAAGTTGAAGTATTTGAAAAAGCCGAGGACAGCGAGATTGGTGAGGATGCTCAGCAGGAGGAAGGCGCGGCGTTGCGCGGCCTCGGGCTTGCGCCAGAGCAGTTCGTAGAGCGCGGTGAAGAGGAGCGGGAAGACGGCGGCGGTTAGAAACACCCACGGTTTAACCACGCTCTGATAAGTGACGAGCTGCAAACCCGCCAGCCATACGAATGGCAAAGCCGCCGCCGCGAAGACCTGTTTACCCGGGGCTCGCTCACCGACAATGGCCCGCCCGCAGTAGTAATCAATGGCCGTCGAGGCGAGCAGCAGGGCGAGGAAGCGCACGTCCCACACGCCGTAGAAGACGTAGCTCGCCACGAGCAGCAGCGTCATCCGCCCCCGCAGCGGGAGCCGCCAGTAGAGCAGCGCCACGCCGAGGAGGAAGAGCGGGTATTGCCAGCCGGTGAAGCTCATGACCGGCCGGCGGGACGACGAGGAGCGCGGCCTTCAGGCCGCAGCTGGCCACGCGTGCCAAAGCGCGTTTGAACCCCTGTTGACCGGCTCACGCTTCTGCGGCGTGAACGCCGCGCTCCGGGCGCGTGCGCGGCTGCGCTGCGCACCAGCAAGCCAGCAGCTTGGAGCAGGCAGGCGTTCACCGGAGTCCCTGTTTCGCCGCCATCCCGGCAAACACGCCGCCGCGTTTGAGCAGTTCGTCAAAGGTGCCCTCCTCCACGATGCGGCCTTCCGCGAGGACAATGATGCGGTCCATGTTGACGAGGGTCGAGAGCCGGTGGGCCACGCAGACTACGGTGCGGTTCTGCTCCAGCTTCTCGATGTCCGCCTGCACTTCGGCCTCGGACTGCGAATCCAGCGCGGCGGTCGCCTCGTCCAGCAGCAGGATGGGCGCGTTGCGGACGAAGGCGCGGGCGATGGCCAGGCGCTGGCGCTGGCCGCCGGACAAGGTCACGCCACGCTCCCCCACGCGGGTGTCGTAGCCTTGCGGCAGCCGCATGATGAAGTCGTGGGCGTTGGCGGACCGGGCGGCGGCCTCGATCTCCTCGCGGGTTGCACCGGTTTTGCCGCAGGCGATGTTCTCGGCCACGGTCAGGTCGAAGATCACGATCTCCTGGCTTACCAGGGCCATGAGCTGCTGCAGGTCGCGCGAAGCGACGGCACGGAGGTCGTGGCCGTCGATGCGGATGGTGCCCGACGTTACGTCGTAGAAGCGGAAGATCAGATTGATGAGCGTGCTCTTGCCCGAGCCGCTCTCGCCGGCGACGCCGAGCCGGTAGCCGCGTGGCAGAGTGAAAGTGAAGTCTTGAACGACCGGCTTTTCCCCATACGCAAACGCGATGTTCTCGAAGCGGATTTCGCGTTCAAAGGCCGGGAGCGGCTCGGGCTTCACCGGCTCCTTCACGCTGGGCTGCTCGCGCATGACCTGCGTGAGGCGGTCCACTCCGACACTGGCCTGCTGGAACAGCACATGGACATTGGCCAGTTTTTTGAACGGCGTGAAGAGCAGGACCACGCCCATGAGAAAACCCGCGAGGTCCGGCACGCTGGTGCGCGATATGAAGATGAAGACGATGAGCAGCCCCAGGCCGAGCATCGAGATGGTCTCCACCAGCGGGTTCACCAGCTCCCGCGCCTGCACGGTCTTCATGTCGTGGTGGATGATGCTCCGGGAGAACTCGCGGAAGCGTTCGAGCGAACGGCCTTCCAGTCCAAAAGCCTTGATGACGCGGATGCCGCTGAGCGCCTCCAAAAGCAAACTGGACTGGGAAATGTTCGCGCTGAGGCTGGCCTTGACCGCGCGACGGACCTTCCGGCCCAGCACCACGATAGGGATGATGCAGAAAGGGAGGAAGACCACGGCCAGCAGCGTCAGCTTGGGATTGACCAGGCATAGCCCGGCGATGACCCCGACGATGGTGAAGGGCTCCTTCACGATGTCCGAGAGGCCATTGGTCATGCTCTTGTGCAGCGCGCTGGCGTCGTTGGTGATGCGCGTGAGCAGGTCGCCCAGAGTCGAACGATTGAAGTAGTCGAGCGAGAGCCGGTAGAGCTGCGCGAGCACGTCGTAGCGCAGGTCGTTCATGATGCGCTCGCTCACCCAGTTCATGCAGTAGCTGCTGAGATAGCCGAGGAAGCTGCGCAGCGCCACGAGCGCGGGAAGGAACAGGAAGCCGCCGACCAACTGACGCCAGTCCCAGTCACGCCCCATCAAGGGCATCCATGGGTCCAGCCAGGCGGTGATCTGCTGGTTCACGTCATTGGCCAGGCGCTTGGCGTAGGCGATTTCCCCAATGGCGGCCGGCGGCTTGGGTTCCAGGCGGATTTGGACCGCTTGCCCGCCCGTCAGTGTCCCGGCGCCAGGCGAGAAATTCAGATTCGTGGCGGAGCCGCCCGCGCTCCAGCCGAGCGTTCCCGGCCCGCTGTTGGTAAGCGTCAGCGACGTGCTGGTGTCCGCCGGGGCCAGGCGGGCGAAGAGGGTGCGGGTGGCCCAGATGAAACTGGCGTTCGACAGGCCGAAGAGCACGCCCAGCAAGATCCCCAGCACCAGCCGGCCCCAGTAGCGCCGCAGATAGGGCGCACCGAAACGGAGGATGTTGGCGAGATGCCGCATGTGGCGGCCAGTGTTGGCAGAGGACGCGGGGAGTTCAACAAGATTGGTTTTGCGCGCGGGCGGAGAATGCGTTTGACTGCAACCCATGAAAGCCTTGCTTGCCGTCGTAATGCTGGCCACCTGCCTGACCTGGGGGGCCACGGCCGCCGAAGTTCGTCTCCAACGCGTCCCCGGCGGCGGGTTGCAACCGCAGGCCGTGATGGATGCCAAAGGGGTGCTGCATCTCGTGTATTTGAAAGGCGATCCGAAGGCCTGCGACGTCTTCTACTCGCGGCGCGAGCCCGGGAAGACCGAGTTCAGCGCCCCGCTGCGCGTGAACAGCCAGTCCGGCAGCGCGGTGGCGGTTGGCACCATTCGCGGAGCGCAGTTAGCCCTGGGCAAGGGCGGGCGGGTGCATGTGGTCTGGAACGGGTCCGGCGTGGCCGAGCCCAAGCCGCCCACCCAAAGTTCCCCGCTGCTCTACGCCCGGCTCAATGACGCCGGCACCGCCTTCGAGCCGCAGCGCAACCTGATCAGCGCCACGCAGCATCTGGACGGCGGCGGCACCGTGGCGGCGGACGCGGAGGGCAATGTCTATGCGCTGTGGCACAGTGCGCTGCCTGACAACAAGGCGGGGGAATCCGGCCGGGCCGTGTTCCTCGCGCGGTCGCGGGACGGCGGCAAGACCTTCGAGCGCGAGCGCATGGTGAATCCGGAGCCGACCGGGGCCTGCGCCTGCTGCGGGATGCGGGCCTTCGCGGATGCCCAGGGCAACCTCTTCGCTCTCTACCGCTCGGCGGCCGGGGCGATGGACCGCGACATCACGCTGCTCGCCTCCCGTGACAAGGGGGAACGCTTTACGAGCGAGACGCTCGCACGGTGGCGCATCGGCCAGTGCCCGATGAGCAGCGAGTTCTTCGTCGAGGCGCGCGGCAAACTGCTGGCGGGCTGGGAAACGGCGGGACCGGTCCAGTTTGCCTCGCTGAACCCGGCCGATTTGAAGTTCCCCGCTCCGGCCAGTCCGGCGGGAGTGGTTAAGGGCAAGCATCCCGTGGCGGCCGTGAACGCCGCGGGCGAGACGTTGCTGGCCTGGACCGAGGGCACCGCCTGGCAGCGCGGCGGGGCGCTGGCCTGGCAGCTTTTCGGCAAGGATGGCAAGCCGGTGGGCGCAGCCCAGCGACGCGACGGCATCCCCACGTGGAGCCTGGCGGCGGTGGTGGCGGAGGCGGACGGCGGGTTTACCGTGCTTTACTGACGTTGACACCCCCCCGATACGCCGTTAATTATTCTAGCCGATTTAACCGAACGAACTAAACCATGATCGCCCTGCGACTCATCCTTTTCCTAGTCATCCTTAGCAGCGCTGGTGTCATTGCCATCGCGGAGATGCAGCTCAAGCCCAAGCTGGAGAAGCTGGCCGAGGATCAGAAGAAGGTCACCGACGACCTGGCCAAGGAAAAAACCGAGAAGACCAAGCAGGAAACTCGCGCCAAGGGTGCCGAGCAGGAGCGCGATGCCCTGAAGAACGATCTGGACACCTCGAAAAAGGCCGAGGCCGACGCCATGAAGCTGGCCACCGATGAAAAGGCGAAGGCCGATGCCGCCGCCCAGGAAACCGCCAAGGCCAAGCAAGAGACCGATGCGGTGAAGAAGAACAGTGCCGAATACTTTGACCTGGAAAAGCTGGGCCTGACTCCGCCGGTCATCAAGCGGATCAACACCGAGCTGCCCAAGGCCACCAACGAACTCAGCACCCTCAAGCGCGAGCAGCAGCTGGTGAACATCCAGCTCGTGAAGACCTCCGGCGAGCTGAACGCCTTCCTCAACCCCAAGGGCGCGGTGGCCCTGCCTCGTGAACTTACCGGCAAGGTGTCCGCCGTGGATCCGAAGTGGGACTTCGTCATCTTGGACATTGGTGCCAGCCACGGTCTGCTGCGCAACGGCGAAATGACGGTCGAGCGCGAAGGCAAGCTGATCGCCCGCGTGAAGGTGGGCCGTGTAGAAACCGATTACGCGATCGCGAACATCATGCCCGGGCTCAAGAAGGGTGACATCCGCGAAGGCGACGTGGTCCGCACCCCGTCCCCCACCGTGCTGCCTCCCCAGAAATAATATGAACGCACGCCTCTCCCAGCTCGGTCGCTGCCTGCTTGCCGCCGTGGCGCTTGGTTTCGCGCTGGTCGCCACCGGCTGCAACACCACCGAGCCGGACAACAACTCCACCCGTCCGTGGAATTCCCCCAAGGGCTGGGAAGGCGGCGTGCCCGGCATGCTCTACGACCGCCGCTGATTTCGGCGGGGCCGAGGTCTGAACGGCGGCAGCCGATGCGGAGGAGCGCGGCCTTCAAGCCGTAGAAATGGAGCACGCCAGAACTGGTTCGGGCGCACTTTTCCAGTCGCCGCCTTCTGCGGCGTAAACGCCGCGCTCCGCTTGCTGCCGGACGTTTTCCGGTTCGAACCGCCTACTTTGCCACAGCCCGCCGATGCAGCTTGTGCACGGCCGCCTGGTCAGTGCATTTCACCAGCAGCTCATCAATGCATACGTGCGGCGGACGGCTGGCGCACCAGACGAGGATCTCCGCGATGTCGTTGGCCGTGAGGGGCACGACGCCTTCATAGACCTTGTTCGAGCGCGTCTCGTCGCCCTTGAAGCGGACCATGGAGAACTCCGTCTCCGCCATGCCGGGATCAATGGTGCCCACGCGCACGCCGGTGCCGTTGAGTTCCAGACGCAGCGAACGGGTGATCATGATCTCCGCCGCCTTCACGCCGCAATACACCGAGCCGCCCTCGTAGGCCTGGCGGCCCGCGACGGAACCGATGTTGAGAATGTAGCTGCCGGGGTTCTTCACCATCAGGGGCAGGATCGCGCGGGTGACGCGCATGACGCCGAGCAGGTTGGTCTGCACCATGGCCTCCCAGTCCTCATCCTTGCCGTTGGCCACGGTGTCGAGGCCGTGGGCCCCGCCCGCATTGTTGACCAGCACATCCACCTGCGGGGTCAGCGCGGAGATGGCCTCAGCGAAGGTGTTCACGCTGCTGGTGTTGCTCACGTCCAGCTTGTGGAAGACGGCGTTGGGCGCGCCCAGCTTCTTGGCCTCGGTGGCGACGGATTCCAGCTTGTCCGTGCGGCGTGCGCCGAGGATGAGGTTGCAGCCTTCGGCGGCAAAGGCGCGCGCGGCGGCGGCCCCGAACCCGCTGGAAGCTCCGGTGATGAGAACCCACTTGTTGGCAAGACGTGATGACATGGTCGTAAGCGTTATGTTTGTGCGCCGTGTTCTAGCCGCGCGACGGCGAACCTCAAAGCCTAAAGTTCGCGGATCGGCGCGGGGGGGCGCATCTCGACCCTGATCCGAGGAACGAAATCCCCTAGAGGGTGGCGGTGTCGTGGAGACCAGCCGCAGTGGCGGAGCTTGGCCTACGAATGCCAAGGCTGGCACTTTCCGGGCCGTGAATCAGCGGCGAAAAGACAACCGGGGAGAGCCGGTCTTCGTCCGCCCAGCTTTCTACGCCTCCTCGACCGCCTCACGGACCATCTCCTTGAACTTAGGGATGCCTTCGTCGAAAGCGGCGGCGATGGGCAGCACGGGCGTGCGGGGGACGCGGCGCTTGAACTTCTTCAGGTTCTGCTCGGCCACCGGCTCGTCCATCTTGTTCGCCACCACGAGGCGCGGCTTGTCCATCAGCACGGGATCGTAAAGTTCCAGTTCCTTGAGCAGTTGCTGGTAGTCGCTCCACGGCTCGCGGTTGTCCGTGCCGGCCATGTCCAGCAGGATGACGAGGATCTTGCAGCGCGTGATGTGGCGCAGGAAGGCGTGGCCCAGGCCGACGTTCTCGTGCGCGCCCTCGATCAGGCCGGGCACGTCACAGATGGTGAGCCGCTTGAAGTCGGCGTATTCCATGATGCCCACCTGCGGGGTGAGTGTGGTGAAGGGATAGGCGGCGATCTTCGGTCGCGCGCGGGAGACGGCGGTGAGGAGCGTGGACTTGCCGGCGTTCGGATAGCCCACCAAGCCGACCTCGGCCATCATGCGCAATTCAAAGCGGTAAAAGCCTTCGCCGCCCGGCTCGCCAGGCTGTGCAAAGCGCGGCGACTGGTTGCGGGCGGTGGCGAAGTTGCGGTTGCCCATGCCGCCGCGACCGCCCTTGCAGAGCACGAATTGCTGCCCATCCGTGGTGAGGTCGGCGACCAGTTCAGCCTCATCGGGGCCGACCACAGGGGCTTCCTCTTCTTCCGCAGCCAGGTCCACTTCCTCCGCCATTGCGTCGCCGGACCAGCGGAGCAGGGGCCGCTTCGGGGTGGAGAGGAGCGCGGGCTTGTCCGAATACACTGCGGGTGCCGGAGCGGCGGGAGCGGATTCCTCGTCCTCAGGCAGTTCCTCGACGGGCGTGGGCAGCCGCCACACCAGCGTGCCGCAGGGCACCTTGATGATGAGATCCTTGCCGGCGTGGCCGTCCATGCCCTTGCCCATGCCGAACTCGCCATCCTGCGCGATGAGGCGCGGGACGTAGAACTGGCCGATGAGGTTGTTCAGGTCATGGTCCGCCTCAAGGATCACGCTGCCGCCCCGGCCGCCGTTGCCGCCGTCGGGCCCGCCCTTGGGGCGATAGGCCTCGCGGCAGAACGCGACGCAGCCCTTGCCACCGTGGCCGGCGCGCGCGTAGATCTTTACCTCGTCAACGAACATGATGGGTGAACGGTCAGCCGAAGAATAAGCTCAGAAAACAAAAAAGGCGAGGCCGGAGCCTCGCCCGAGATGGGTGGGGTGGGGGCGTCAGTTCTGCGCCACGGCCTCAGGGGTCGCGGCGGCGACGGGTGCGGGCACCACGTTCACACGGCGCTTGGCCTTCTCAAACTTGACGTGGCCGTCCACGAGGGCGAACAGCGTCCAGTCGCGGCCGGTGCCGACGTTCTGGCCGGCGTTGAACTTGGAGCCAACCTGACGGACGATGATGCTGCCGGCGGAGACATACTCGCCA
>CAZOCL010000011.1:0-46835 GCA_964578245.1 uncultured Klebsiella sp.
TCTCAGCGTAATCAGCTTCATCTCGCGGACTGGCAGTTCCTTGTCGCACCCAAAGCACCAGTCGGTGCCATTGTCCCTCGACTCCTCGACCGCCATCAGAAGCTCGTCGTGGTTGGTGTTCATAGCAGTTCCATTTGCGCCGCCTGATCCCCGAGCAGCTTCCGCCCCGACCCCGTCAGCGCCGCCTGCTCCTTCCGCGCGCCCCCGTTCACTCCCGGCCTGATCTCAATGCTCACTCCCGCCTGGTATCCCCGCGAGGTGGCCACTCCCGTCTTCTGCGGCTCCAGCGGATTGGAAGTCAGCTTCGGCCACTTCTCCGCGATGTAGCTCCGCCGCTTCGCCTTCCAGGACACCTCCAGTTCGCTCCCCGTGGCCGGCTTCGCGAACCGCTGCTCCAGCTTGTTGAACAGCGCGATCATGCAGCCATACAGAAACGCCTTCCGATTCCGGCAGCGCCCCCGCCGGTGGTTCCACTGCCAGCGAAACTCCCGCAGCAGGAAATTGAACACATACTCCGCCACCTCGATGTGATGCGCCGTCCCCACGAACTGAATTCGCTCCGTCCACCCGCTGCTCGTGATCGGGTCCACCTCGAAGAACCCCTTGCAGATGGCCGCCGCATAGTCCGCCTCCGGCGGGCACTTGCCCCACTCGCCCACCTGTTTGTGCGTGATGACGGACGCCTGCCGTTCCTCGGCCGCATCGAGCGCCGCGATGTCCACGCCATGCTTCTCCGCGAACGCCGCCGCCATGATTTGGAACGTGTCCGCCTCCGCCTCGGTGCGCCCGTTGCGGTTCAGCATCGCCTTCAGCTTGGCAATAATTTCAGGGTTCATGTGAGTAGTTCCTCCATCACCGGCTGCACGCTCCCATCTGGATTCACGTCATTGAAGGGCAAGCTCGCCAGCGGCTCCGTCCCATCCCAGCCACGCGGCCAGGTCCGCGCATCGAGCAGTTCGCCAATCCTCGCCTCCTCCTCCTCATTGACGAGGTCCACGCCCGCCCGGGCCTGAATGTCCTTCACGCGCGCCAGCGCCCACCGCCGCGCCGCAAACGTCAGCGGCCCCATCCGGCATGGGTTCGACACCAGCGAGCCATCCTTGCGCGCCTCCGTGCCGTCCTTGCGCAGCCGGTTGCCCGGCTTCTTCAGCTCGGCATACAGCGGACGCAGCTCCATCAGCGGCGCGAACTGCGCCCACTGCGGACGCTGGATGATCGCCTCCAGCGCGAAGTCCCGGCTCGCGAGATTGCAGCCCACGCAGCCCGTGCGCGCATGCGTTTCCAGGTCTTCATCCTGCCCATACACCGCCGCGATGAACCGCGTCGAGAGCCCGTGCTCGTAGCCCGCCGGCACCAAGCCCGTGAGCCAGTCCCACACATGGCACAGCCGCCAGTGCAGCAAGGGCGCGAGCGTGTCAGCCACGGCCTCCGGCGTCGCCTCCTGAAACCAGCCCTGCCCGCACTCGGAATTATTCTTCCCGCACGACAGCGCGATCCGCGCGTCCCGCTGCGCGCTCTCGCCCACGCGCACACCCGTGAGCATCAGGAACTTTTTCCCGTAGGCATCCCGCAGCGCCTTCAGCGCGCCCACCATCGGCTCGATCTTCAGTTGCGCGGTGCACCATCGGAACGTGTTGCTCGGCGGCGGCACCCCGCGCCCAAGCATGTAAACGAAGAACCGATCCTCCATCTTTGGCAGGACGATTTGCACCTTGATGCCCAGCGCCTGCAGCTCGCGCAGAATCGTCATCGCCGTCGCGTGCAGCGGTGGCAGTTCCATCCGCGTGTCCGCGTAAAGCACCGTCAGGCTCTTGGGCGCTTGCACCTGGCCCGTGCGAATCAGCCACACCACGGCCGCCACCGTCGCGCTCGAATCCTTGCCCCCGCTGAACGCAATGGCCCAGTGCTCATAGCTCGCGCCATAGGCATTCAAGCTCTGCGCCGTGATTTCCAGCGACCGCTCCAGGCTCGTGCGCTCACTGTCGAAGAAGGTGGGGTGGCGGCTCATGACTTGTAGGGGAATGGGAACGGCATCGCATCCTTGCGAAGATAAAGAGGGTGCGACGGCGAGCCGTCCTTGTTCAACTTGAGGCAGTAGAGGTGCGGAATCATCTTCACCACCTGCTTGTCCCTGCCTTGGTGACCGCCATCGTTGCCCCATGCCGCGACCACGATGCCAGCGCGTTTGGAGAGAGTCGCCAACGTCAGGTCATTGTCCGGCCCCACCGGGTCTTGCGCGGCCAGCATGTCCTTCGGCTGGGTGGCTCGGAACGCAAACAGGTTCACCATGCACAGCGCGCCGTAGCCCCACCGCTTCGAGTAGGCGACGCACTTGCGAATCGTGGGGTCGTCGGCCGTCTCATCCGCCGTCGAGGGATTCAGCCCGATAAACAAGCAGAAGGAGTCGTCGCTCCAACGACGCCAAAGGTCGTAACGGTAGAGTCGGCAGGGCGAGATCGTAGCTGTCTTCATGAGTCTATTAACTCCGTTCCAATCGCAGCGAAGGATAATTCTCGTAGCCTGTGTGCGCTGGATTCTGCTCGCGCCAGAGCGTGTAGCGTCGCCTCCATTCTGCCTCCCAGCACTCCTGGCAGCGGACCTTCTCCGGGGCCTGTGGCCGCGTCCGCCCGTTGTGCCACGTCGGCACAATGATGCGATGGCCACACCGCAGCACCCACACCGCCTGCGGCCAGCCTGGCAGCACCCGGCTGCATTTTCGGCGCGCGAAACCTCTCGGGAAAAGCACCTCCGGCAGTGTCTTCGCGCCTTTGCGTCTTTGCGTTGAAGGGTTGCTCATAATCAAAACGGCCTTCCCTCCCCGCCCGCCGAAACCAGCTCCTCCTCTGAGCCTTCGCGCCTTTGCGTTGAACCTGTCTTTCGCGCGCACAACGTGTCGCGGAGCTGCACGAGCTGCCACTCCGCTAGGTCATCCAGCGTCACGCTGAGCCCGCTGTCCCGATACTCCGCCACGATGGAGGACGGGGCCTGCGCCAGCGTCACGCCCTCGGCTTCGGGATAGTGCTTCCGCAGCCACACCGACCACGCGAAGCGGTCCTGCACGAGGCTTGCAACCAGCTTCTCATCCGCCAGCTCGCGGATGCGGAACCGCAGCCGGATCAGCGGCTGATCCTCCTGCCGCATCTGCGCCCGGATGTCCCCCGGCTGGCTCCAGGATCGGAACACGGCCAGCACGCTGTCGAAGTCCGGGTTGCTGAACTTCGTGTGGCTCTTGTCCTTGCCCTTGAGCGCCTGCCGGTGCAGCTCGTGGCGGTCGGGTGCGGCCATGCCATTGTCCTTGCAGGCGCGCGTCACCTTGCCCCACTCCCGCCAATAAAGCGTATTTTGCTTCTCAGTCATGGCTTGCCCTCATTTCCGCTCCAGCGTCCCGAGCAGCTCCGGCATCTCGGTCTTGATGCCCGCGCGCAGCTCGCGCCACGCGGCCTCCTTGCCCTTGAGCGTCGTGCCCGTGCTGGTAATCACCCGGCCCCGCTTGAACAGGCATTTCCAGCCGCGCTGGTTGAACCGGCGCACCGTCACCAGCTCGCCGCCCTGGCGCAGATGGTTCACCACCGCGCCCCACTGGTCGCTCCCGGCCAGCGCGGGCTGGTGCTCGCGCACCCAGCGCTTGAGGTCCGCCGTGGTGAACTCCGCCGGCATCGCCTCCAGGGCCGCCCGCGCGGCCAGGATGATGCCGGACTGCCACCCATGCCGGCGGCCAGGCTTCTGGCCCTGGCGGCCGGCCTCGGCGGGCGGGTGCCCCACGCGCTCGTAAATCGCGGCCTGCGGCCCCCGGCCCGGCTCGATCACGGCGATGAGCCCCTGCGCGGCCATCTTCGTCAGCTTGCAGTTCACCTGCTGGTGCTCGGCTGCGGGCCGCGCCTCCGGCCACCGGGCATAGACCGCCTCCCGGATCTGCGGCGCGGTGAACGGCCCCTCCCACTCGTTGACCATTTCCACCACGCGCTTCGCCAGCGTGCCGCTGTGCGTGACAAAGCTGCGGAGCATCGCCACCTCGCGCTCCAGCGCTGCCACTCGCTCGGCCAGGCTGGGTTCAACCGGTTTTGCTGGCGGCGCAAAGGTCACCGCGCCGAGGGTGAGCGCCGGCCGGTCGAAG
Organism: uncultured Klebsiella sp.; assembly: GCA_964578245.1. Classification (GTDB taxonomy): domain Bacteria; phylum Verrucomicrobiota; class Verrucomicrobiia; order Limisphaerales; family SXTU01; genus SXTU01. The sequence goes on from CAZOCL010000011.1 coordinate 4,115, forward strand.
GGAGGTTTTTCGAGGAAGGATTTCATGACTTCTTCTCCTGCTCTTGGCACCAGGCGCGCCATGCCGTGATGTCGCGCATGACGGCATCGGTGGGTTGCAGATCAACGAGGGCGTAGGTGGCGCTGGGCCAGAATCCGCCTGCGCCGCCGCGCGCGTTGATGTGGCAGACGCCCCGGCTGCCGCTGAGCCGGTAGGCATGGAGCGTCTCGGAGGCGGTGGGCTGGTCGCCGATCTGGTCAAGCGCATCAACCTTGCCCTTCTCGCCCACAACCACGCGGAGATAGATGGGCGTGCGTTTGAGCAGCATCGCCTTCCCCCTGGCCGGCCCGTTGTCGAAGGTGGTCATGACTTTTGCGCGCGTTGCAGGCGGTCAATCTCGGCGGCGATGAGCGCGCCGGCCTTCACCAGGTTGCGCACCGCATCATTGCTCGGTTTCCAATACTCATCCGCCCACGGCCAGTCATGGAGCGGGCGCGACTCTTCTTTTTCGCCCGCCAATTCGTCCGGTGAAGCCACCACGGCGATGTAGCTTGTGGCCGCGAGCGCGAGCTCATGCCCGTCGTGGGTGTCATCGTGTGTCGCTGTCCATCCTTCGATTTTCACCTGCCGCAGCCTCTCCAGGGCAATGAGCTGCGCGCCGGACTTGGGCTTCTCCACCTCCCCTGGCTTGGCCGTGTGGTAACTGTCGTTGTCACAACGCGGGCAGTGGAGGTGGGTCATCTCCGAATCGGCCTTGTCCTTCACCTCGCGCCACTTGGCCAGGGTCGTTATCAGCCCGCACTGCCGGTTGGAGCATCTGATTTGCGTCTTCATGGGTTTTCCTTTTGTGCCTTCTGTGCCTCTTCGTGGCCTAGCCCTGTTCCTCCGTGGCGTTCGCCAGGAGCGCGGTCACGATCTTGTCCACGTCGCTGTCCGTGGCCTTGATGACGACCTGGTCGTCGGCCTCGGTCACGTTGCAGCCGATGCGTTTCAGGTCCGCCACAGGCAGCAGGCCCAGCGCCTCCTTGTTGGGCGACTCCACCTTGCGGATCAAGGTATCCGCCTGCTCAGCCAGGTGCTTGCGGATCAGCTCGCAGACGCGTTCCGGGTCGCTGAAGCTGATGCCGCCCTTGCCCTTCTGGAAGCCGACCTTGATGCCGTGCAGCACCAGCGTGCGCGGCTTCTTGAACAGCTCGGGCGCGCCCTCCACCAGATCGTGGACCTTGGTGTGGTGCTCGGCGGCCTTGGCCACGGCGCGCTTGATGTCCGTCAGGCGCTGCCGTTTGAGCGCCTCGATCTTCTCGTTCAGCTCGCCGACCAGGTCGCTGAGTTCCTGCCGTGCCGCCGCGAACTTGCGGGCAGCCGTTTCAATCTCCCCGAGCGAGGTGAAGGTGCGGGGTTGGGTTTCTGCGGGTGCTATCATGGTGTTTCCTTTCTTGGTTTCTCTGCGTTCATCGTGTCTCTGCGGTTAACAAATCGGTGTAGGCGGCGGAGGGCTTCGGGGCATCCATCTCGCCATTGAGCCAGCGGAAGGCCGCGAGCGCGGGCCTCAGCAAATTCTCCTCTTCACCGAACATCTCGCGGATCTCCGCTTCATCCATCGTGTCGGCCAGCACGTCGAGCTGGGCGGACATCTGCCACACCTTGAAGAAGCCGTGCGGGCTAACCTCGACGGCGTCCTGTAGGCCGCGCAGCTTGGCGATCTCAGCGGCCACCATTTCGGCACCGGGCTTGATGCGGGGTTTGGCTTTCATAGCGGGCAGAGGATTTCGTTGCGCTGGCAGAGCTTGCGGACGGCGGTCAGCTCCCCCTTGCCACAGCCGACCAGCCCGGCCTCGTCATACAGCCGGCACGACTCGGACATGATCGTGGTGATGTCCTTCGCCCGGTCCTCGCGGCGCACCAGGATGGCCACCCAAGGCTCCCGCTGCCGCCCGTCCCGCTTGAATGTCAGGATGCGATGCTTGCGCTTGAAAGCGCGCAGCTTGCGGCCCCGGCTGCCGTGCCACGGATTCACCGGTCGCGCAGGCAGCGGATGCAAAGCGGGAAGGACAGGCGTTTTCACACAGCGGCGGGTTTGGGCAGCTTGCTCATCTCCACGGCCAGGCAGGCGGGGCAGAGGCCGTGGCTGGTCTGGGCCCAGGCGGGCGGCAGCGCGACCATATAGGCGGGCCGCCAGTAGCCGTCCGCGCACTTGCGCTTGCCGCATCCACAGCACAGCACCGCCGTGAGCTGCGGGCGCGGCGACTCGTCCGCGCCGTCATAAGCCCCCTGCAATTCGGCCTGCACGTCCGCGCAGGCTTTCCACACGGCCACTACCAGCACGGCCAGGGCGAGCACGGTGAAGATCAGCAGCGTCGGCCAGCAGGCCGACCAGAGAGTGGTGAGGGTTTCCATAATCAGCCTTTGGGATTTTGGTCTTGCTGGGGCAGTTCAATGGTGTGCTGCTGGTAAATGCCGGGGATGCAAGTCACTCTCACTTCCAGCTCCACTCCGCCCGGGAACTGGAGTTTCATTTTTGGCTCGTGGCCAGCATCCAGCAGTGTTCCGAAATTGCTGAGGGCGTCGGCAAACCAGCATTTCGCAGGTTGGTTGAGGTCGTTGATCATAATCAGTTGAGGCTGAAAGTTGCGATGGGGCTGGGCGGGACTCCGAAGGCTCCGACCGCCACGACTTGGAGCGGCTGCTTGCCCAGGTCGGACTTGGTCACCCCGGTATAGCTCACCAGCTCACTGCCTGGCGCGCCGAGCATCTGGTGGAAGCACGGGCGAAACACAGGGATCGCAGGCAACGACAGGAGCGCCGCCTCCAGCCGCACCAGGGACGGGTGAAATTTGGCGAACTTGGCAGGGACGGCGGGGGTCATGATTCGCTCCCTTCCGGCGTCCGCACCCGCAGCGCCTCGCCCTGGAGGAGGTCGCGCGCGGCGGCGATGTCGTAGCGCATGAGATGGTTCAGCTCCGCCTCCAGCTCCGGAGTCATGCGGTCCGGCCCGAGGAACAGCGCCGCCCACACCTCGTCGCTGAACTCGTCAATCAGCGCCGACCGCTCCGCCCACGTCGTCGCCTCCCGCCCGATCAATGGCAGCGCGTTCATCGGTCACCTCCGTCTTCAAACCCGTCAATCCAGACCGCCTCGCGGCACGCCGGGCAGGTGTCTTCCAGCGTCTCCGCCAGGCTGCCCGTCCAGCGGCAGTCGCAGCAATGCGCGTCGATGGCCGGGTCGTATTGGTCCAGCACGGCGCGCTGGCGCTCGCTCATGTGCATGGGCGGAATCTCCCCCCGTGATATGATCTCCGCCTCGCTCCCGTCGTAAGCCCAGGCAAACACCGCATCGAGCTTGCCCTCGATCCACCACCGGAGCTGGTCCTGCCAGGCAATCCTCTCGCCCTTGGAGACGACGTGCTTGCAAATCCAGTTGTTGGCTGAAGCCGTGGCATCAATCAGCCGCGACTCAATCCAGTCCTTCACCTTGGGTTGGGAGGCCAGTGCGTTCACCTGCCACTCTCCTTCCGCTGCACGCGCGCCCGGCGCTGGCGGCCGAACAGGTTGTCAATCGCGGCGGTCACCTCGTCGCAGGACGGCTTCGCGTGGCCTTGCTTCTTCAGGTCGCCCAGCACTTCCGCCAGCGTCGAGTAGGCCCCGAACTCGTTGGCTGCGTTGGACAGCAGCGCCGCCTGGGATTCGCCGACCGTGACGCCCGCCGCCGTGGCGAAGAGCGGCACGTCCTCCTTCGGGTCCACGCAGAGCATGGGCACCACGTAATGAAAGCGCCGCTGGAGCTGGGCGGCCTCGTGCGGATACCGCTTGAGCCAGCGGTCCAGCGATTCCTGCGAGGCGCAGAACATCGGCACGACCGGCGTCCGGTTCAGCAGCCACTTGAGGAAGTTCAGCGAGTCCTTGCCAAAGAACTCGGCCTCGTCGAAGCACAGCACCTGCGGCGTCTTGAGCGCGTCGAAGATGGCGTTCTCCATGAAGCTGATGCTCGCCGTGTAGTCGAAGACCAGCCCGAGCGCCGCGCCCGTGTCCGTCAGGCAGGTGCGGTAGCTGCGCTCCCAGGTGGAACGTGTCTCCACGGCGCGCGCACCATGGTCGCGCACCAGCAGCTCGATGAGCTTGCTCTTGCCGCCGCCGAAGGGCGCGAGATAGACCACCGCCCGCTTCTCGTCCGTCTTCTTCTCGGCAATGGCCAGCTCCTCAATGATGACCTGGAACAGGTTGGTCTTGACGATGGGCCGCGTGCGCTGCGCGCGGGTCCGGGCCGCTTCCTGGCGCAGCCGGCGGTGCGCAATCTGGAGCTGGGCAAAGACGCGGGACGCATCCTCGACCAGCTCGAAGTAGTGGCCCTTCGAGTCCGAGGCGAGCGCCTTCGTCATCCTGCTCCAGCTCGATCCGGTGTAGCCGAACTTTTTGGCGAAGGCGTCCTGCGTCTGCCTGCACTCCTCGCGCAGGGCCTCCATTTCCTCCAGCAGCGTCCGCTGCTCGTCCGTCAACGTGAACCTGGGTGTCGCATCACTCATAGTCGCATCTCTCTGTATTTGGGTTTGCCGTCAGCCCTGCCACGCCACCTCGGCGGGCTGGGAATTCTCTTCGAGCGCCTGGGCGCGCCGCCGGGCCATCGCCGCCTCGTCCACCTCGGGCACCTCCGCCTCCGGCTGCGCCAGCCGCTTCTTCTGCGCGGGCGTCTGGATGCCCTGCTCGCGCAGCGTGGTGGCGACCAGGTCCGCGTTGGCGTTGAGCCGGCGCGTCTCGGCGGCCAGCTCGGCGGCGTGCGCCTGGCGCAACGGCACCATCTGGTCAGCGCCGCGCACCGCCACCCGCTTGAACTTTTCTTCCAGCGCTTCCGTGTCCGCACGGTTTGCGCGCACGTCCCGGCGCGCGGTGCCGAGGAAGCGGCCCTTGGCGTCGTGGACAAAGACGGCGGAGAGGTTGAACGGGTTGACCAGCAGCTTGAACGTGTCCCCATCCAGCTCTTCCTCGCGGCCGTCGGGCCGGGCGATCCGCGCCTCGAAGCGCAGCGGCTCGGGGGCCAGGTCCGCGTCCTGGAAGGTGAAGTAGCTGCCCTTGACCCTCTCCTCGCGGGCGAAGTCCTCGCCGAGCATTTCGGCAATTGCGATGTCCGGCAGCTTCACGAGCTGCTTCCGGCCCGGCGTCCAGACTTCCTTGGGTGAGAGCTTGCGGTCGCGCAGCAGGTCGCCCCGCGTGCGGGCCAGCGCCAGGAACGCTTCACGCGCCGCCGGCTCCATGCGGTCCAGCGCGTTCGAGTCCAGCCACTGGTCCGTCTCGGCGCTGAAGCGCAGCTCGGCGATGACATGCCCGGCCTCGTGCCAGCCTTGCAGCTCGTGCGTCCAGATGTCCGGGTCTTCCCCGCGCCGGTTGATGGCATCAAAGGTCGCGGCCAGCAGCGGAAGGAACTGGGAGTGGTATTGCAGCAGGCGCGGCTGGAGCATCGCCACGCGGTGCGGGGCGACGCGCTGAAACCACTTCGCCACCCGCAGCAGGTCGCTCTCCTCGCGAAGCTGGCCGTGCGTGAACTCGGGGCGGTGGTCCACATCCTTGCCGGTCTGCGCGGGGAGCGCTTGCAGCTCGTTGTGGAAGAGGTTGTGCAGGGATTCGAGGTGGGACTTGTGGCGGAAGTTGCCCTTGCCCTTGCCCTTGCCGATCCCCAGCAGCGCCTGCTGCTCGCCCGTGATGCCGCTGCGCTCCACCGTGATGAGCGGCCGTCCGCCCACGGTCGTGTAGCGGGCGAGGATGCGCTCCACCAGCTCGCTGACCGCCGCCGTGCCATGCTCCGCAAAGATCGTGGTGCCGCGCGGCGAGTAGCCGTGGTCGTAGAGGTCGCTGGCCAGCACCAGGCGCGCGTAGCTCTCCTTGAGCTGGTCATGGCTGCCGTCCGCCTTCTCCCAGCGCGGCTTGCACCCCCAGCTCGTCACCGCCCCGCTGAAGCAGTCTTGGACGGAGAGCTGGAGCACGCGGACGAGCTGGCCGTTGAACGTGACAAAGTTGTCGTGCCACACGTCGTCAATGAACTTCTGCCCGCCCACCCACAGGTTGGCCCGCGAGGTGAAGACCATCGGCATGAGCGGCTTCGCCGCGCCCAGGCCGCGCCGCATGGCCGTCAGCGCGGTCTTCTTTTTCTCCAGGTGCCGGGAGAGGTTCTTGTAGCTGCACGAGTCGGGGATGCGATGGCGCGGCAGCGAGTTGTCCAGGCCGGGAACCGCTTCGCCATTCTTCCAGCTCCGGGCAAAGACACGCCACGCGGCCATCGTGTTGCGCTGGTGCTTGCCTGCGAGGTTCAGGAACCACGCGAGGAATTCTTCATTGACCGTCTCGCTCGGCCGCCCGGCCTTGGCCCAGTTCACGCACACGCGCCAGTCCTTGTCCGCCCGCAGCCAGGCGTAGAACTTCGCCCGCGTGCGCTCATAGGAGATGCCCATCTCCGCCGCCACTTTCTTCAGCGCCTGCGTGTGCGGCTTGGTCACCGCCATGAACGCGTTGTGCCAGGCCTCCATCTCCAGGCGCACGTTCACCGGCAGCAGGCCGTATTCGGCGAAGTCGGCGTCGGTGGTGAGGACGAGGTGTGACATGGTTTTGGTTCGGGGCGGGTTTTGGGTTGGGGGCGCGTCAGTCCTTGGCGCTGGCGTTGAGGAGCCTTTCCAGCATCTTCTCCAGGGCGCGCGGGTCGCGTTTCTTGGCCGGGGTTTTGAGCCACGCCTTGCGGACGGCGCTCTGGGCATCGAGCAGCGCGGTCTCCGCCTGCACCTCCAGGTCATCCTTCAGCGTGAACTGGATGCCGTAGCCCCTGTGCGCGGTCTCCAGATGCTGCCAGTTCCGCCGCACCTCGCCCTTGCGCTGCTCCAGACGTTCCTCTGTCGTCAGCTTCTTAACCGGACGCTCGCGCTTGACCGGCTTGGGATGCTGGATAGTGACGGCCCACTGATAGAGCTGGTTCACGCTGCCCGCGCCGCTCACCGTCTTCACCGAAGCGCCCAGCTTCTCGATCTCATCCGGTTCATTGATGCCATCGAGCAACAAGGTCCGCGCCACATCGCCGAGTTGGTTGTTGGCCTTCTGCGCCGCGTGAGCCACCTGCATCCAGCGCTGCAAGGTCCGCATGTTGTGCTGGGAGATGTTCTCCGCGCACCAGTCAGTGAAGGAGCCGCGTGAGGCCTGCTTCTGCGCTTCGAGCAGGTTGCCGATCAGGAAGATGCGGCCCACCTGCCGGCAGGCGAGTTCCTCGACCTGCTTGTCATCGGTCTGCAAGCCGTCGAACAAAAGGCGCAGGCGAGTCAGGCGCTGGGCCTCGTTAGCGACGACGGCGTTGGCTTCGGAACTGTGGGGGACTAGGGCGTTGCTGCTCATGTCAGGTCTAGGTTGGTTGGTGTGGAAATGGCGTAAGAACACGCCGGGTTTGCCGAGAATCTTCACAAACGCCTCGCTTTCAGGAAGGCGACCACGCTCTCCCGTTTCCAGACAGCGCCGCCATTGGCTCCGCGCCGCTGGCTGCTGTCCTGGTGCTGGGGCAGCGCCCCGGACTCCGACAGCGCGTAAAGGTGGTGGTGGCCGCAGGCGAGGCCGGCATAGAGGCGCGTGCTGCGGATCAGGTCGCTCTCGCCCCAGATGAAGCGCACCACCTCCTCGACCGTGCGCTCCGGCGGCGTCTGCTGGGTCCGCTTCCAATGTTCCAGGTCCGCCACCAGAAAGCGCAGCTCCGGGCGCGCCGCCGGGGCGGCAATGTCCACCGTGAAGCCCACCTTGCCGGACTCCGCCAGGGGATCGAGCTGCCAGCGCGCACAGCCCAGGATGCCGCAGGCTGAAGCCGTGCCCGCCATCTTGGCCCGATACAGGGCCGCTTCGAGCGGCAGGACGGCTTGTTGTGGCAGGGCGGCGGTCATTCGGAGGCGGGGATCAGCCGGCGGGAATCGCCCGGCCAGGGGAAAAGTTTCAGCGGCCCATTGCGCCGGGGCTGGAGCGCCCAGTAGCAGTTGCCACAGTTGCACTTCACGATCTCGTAATGCGCCAGCGTCTGGCCGCAGTGGCTGCCGCACTCACAGCGGATGCTCAGGCGCTGCCGCTGGGCTGGCTGAATGGGGATGCGCGCGCTCATCAGAGTTCGTCCTCCTCGCACAGGCACTCGCCGCAGAATTCCGAATCAGGGCTGACGGGGCACTGGCAGCCTTTGCACTTGCCGGTGCGGGTGAAGGTGAATTCCCCGGCGGGAGCGGGCAAAGCCTTCAGCCTTTGCGGCGGGTTGCACGCAGCGGTTGGCTCGCCGCCGGGGAAAGTGGTTCCGCGTTCCGAGTTCGGAGTTCCGCGTTCCAGCAGCCGCTCGGCTGCCTTGGATTGCGCGCGGGAGATGAGCTGGCGGATGGCCGTGCGGGCGATGGCCGGCACGCGGGAGTAGGCATCCACGCGCATCGCGAGCGGCGCGGACTGGAAGCAGGCCAGGCACACCACCTTGTCCGCGCCCTTCTTGCCACCGCACGGGCAGACCAGCTTGCGGGCCTCGACGAGCTTCTCCCGCCGGCGCGTTGCGCTGCGCGCCCAGATTCTCGCTTCCAGTTGGGCGGCAAAGCTCATGACTGCGCGCCCTTTCCGTTTGCCATCGCAGCAGCCCTGGCTAGGCTGCCGACCATGATTCCCAATGAAAGCCTCGCCAAGGCGGCCGCCCACTGGTGCCACAAAACCCTGGCCCAGCTTCGTGACGAAGCACGGGCCGAAAAGACCGGCGTCGTCTTCGATGCGCTGCGCGTGGCCGGCGGGCCGAGATTGATGTTGGTGGCGTGCATCACCGGGGATCAGGCTCCACGTTTGTTGCGGCACATCACGCTGGTGGAGGAGTTGCCTCGCGAGGACTGGGCCGCGCTCTCCCTCTTTGATTTCGCGGTGCGGGCGCGGAGCACGGGCAAGCTTGCCTTCGAGATCGAGCGTGACGATTCCGGCATGGTCTCAGGGCTGGCTATCAGCGCGGCTGATCCGCGCTCGATCTCAACTCTCGTCGAGATGCTGGGGTTGAAGCCGTAGTCAGCCATCAGGCCGGCTACGAGCGATGTGAATTCTACGCGGATAGTCCTCATCGCTTCGCCTTTCCCGCGCGGACGTGGATGCGGTTGTGGTGGTGTTCGAGGGCGGCCTTGAACCGAGAGTCACGGAGTGTTGCCGTGCCGTGCTCGATGTAGAGCATCCTGGCCTTGTCCTCGGCAGCGGCCTCGGCGGCGGCCACCACTTGCACGATCTGGCCGAAGTTCAGGTCTTGGTTCTGTTCCCAGATGGGAGTGATGTTGAGTTTCGTCGGGTTCATTGCTTCGCCTTTCCTTGGGTGGGTTGCTTCGGCTTCTTACCGATCACGGCGCGGAACTTGAGTTGGTTTGCCTCTAGCCGCTCCAGATTGAAGGCCATCGACCCTGCGAGCATCGCCTCGTCACCGGTCAAGGCCACCGCCAGCGAATTCAGCAGAGCGATCTTTTCCGGGACGGACAGGGAATCGAACTGGCGCATAGCGAAGTCCGCGACGGATTTCACGGCTTGGGCTTTTTTCTTTGCCTTGCTCATAGTCCAAGCGCTCCCTTCACCAGCTCGCGGACTTTGGGGAACCTTGAATGATGAATTGAGCCGCTGACCGTCTGCCGAGGCCGTCCGATGGACAGAGCGAGATCCGCGACGCTCAGCTTGCGCTTGAGCAAGATGGTCTTCACCCGCAGGGCAAATTCGTCTTGTGTTTGTCGGCTCATCTGATATTGGTTGGTTGACGCCCGACAACTTGTCGTATTATCCGAAGGCAGTCAACAGGAAAAATGTCTGATTCCGACAATAGCTGGTCCGCACGCCTAAAGGCTTGCCGACTGAAGAGGGGGATGAACCAAACAAAGTTCGCGGATTTGGTGCATTTGAACCGGACTTACTTGTCCGAATTGGAGTCAGGCCGAAGGGAGCTTCAGCCCTGGCTGCGGGAGAGGATTGCCGCTTTAGAGCTGGAGCCTGTCGGACAATCCGACAATCAGGTCGCGGAAAATCCGACACCATACAGCAGTGCAGTTCGACCCGCGCCAAAGCTCTCTCCCACGCATGGCGTTCCCGTAGTGAGCTGGGCGCGCGCCGGCATGGGAACCAACTTTCACGACGTGGCTGAGCAGATTGATGAGTGGCTGGAAACCGACAGCAAAGACCCGAACGCTTACGCGCTCATCATTGAAGGGGACTCGATGATGCCTGAGTTCAAGCCAGGCGACCGCGTGATTTTTGAGCCAAACCTTGAAGCACAGAACGGAGACGTCGTGGTCGCGCGGCTTTACGACACCGGCCAGGTGTATTTCAAATTGTTCCACCTCGCTGGGCCAGTTGGTGACCAGGTGCGACTGACCTCCTTCAACCCTGCCTATCCGCCGCTGGAGTATCCGAAGCAAGCATTCCGATTCATCCACCCGATGCGGTCCATGGTGCGCTACAGGCGACGCTGATTTTTGGCCACGGACAGTCATTGTCCGGGCACGCCTGCGAGGATGGCTCCAACAAGAACACAGGAGTCACTATGCAAGGAAAAGAACTGAACCGTTTGGAGGCCTTCCGCAGCATGATCAGCCGCGCGGTGGGGAACGTTGGCGGGGACAGCGAGAACGAGGCGCACGCCATCGCCAGCACGATCAACCTCGACCCCGAGACAATCCCCCCAGCCATTGGCAAGGCTGCTGCTGAATGGGTGCTGGCGCACTGTGGCCTGGGCCGACCAACGCCAGGCCCGGCCCCGATCTCGATGCCGGCCGCTACCAAGCCCAATCCACCGCCCAAGCCGGTAATCGTTCGCATCTGCCTGAAGGCCGCAAAGCTCGAACTGGAAATTGTCGCAGCGCGCGACAATGAGCACCTGCCGTTCAAGGACATCGCGCGGCGCTACGGCTGGACCCGCGAGCAGGCGCGCCGGATTTACGCGAAGGCCAAGAACCGACCACGGCGGGAGGCGGCGGCGCTGAAGGATGCGGCAATTTCCACTTGCCCGGCCACACTGCCTGCGCTTCCATTTACCGCAACACCGAAAGACTGATTATGAGGGCACTAATCGTATTGTTTGCCACCCTGCACCTAGCCGCTGGCGCGTCGCCCGAGATGGAGTCGATTATGGCGAGGCTCGCCCACCATGACATTCCAGCCACGCATCTGTTGCGACGACAGGACGAGAAGGTTGTGGATCTAAGACCGTGGCTTGCTTGGCGCGACGCCGATGTGGCAGCACTAAAGGCACGCCGGCGGAACAATGCTCAGAATCCGCTGCCTCAATGGGTGGCCATCAGCGGCAAGGTTCAGTTCGTGGCCGCCGATGGGGACGTGGTCGTGGATGTGAATCCCGATCAAAAGTTCGTGGTGCGAAATTGGCCAGACCGGGCCAAAGCGGTCACCGGCTCTCCGGTGAAAGTCTTGGCGAAGCTCGTGGGAACAGTCAATGCGACCACTGTGCTCGGAGCAGGTCGGACACTCCCGCTCTACGATTACGGCACACCTCTCCCCGCCGAGGAAATTACTGCACTGATGAAGGCCGAATCTGATGCGACCGCGAATGCCAAGGCCGCTCAGAGCGCCGTAGCGACAGAGGCGGAGCTAAAGCGGCGGGCTGAGATTGCGGCTCGCGTTGAGAAGGCTCGGCTTGACCGTGAGGCGAAGGAAAAGCAAGAGGCTAAGTAACTAAGCCCAGGACTGACGATGAGCGACAAGGTAACCTCGAAATGCAAGTGTCCTAATTGCGGCCAGAAGGTTGAGTATCCTTGGGAGATGGGCGGGCAGCGCACCAACTGTCCCACCTGCCAGCATGAGTTCAAACTGTTCGATCCTTTCAAGTCCGGGACCAAGCGCGACAAGAATTCGCTTTGCCGCCGCATCTCCAAGCAGGCGCTTAGGGACATCCGGCAGACGCGATTGCAATGGGTCAAGATTCTAGGTTGTGGAATTCCTGGTGAAGACTGTGCCGCATGTCTGGCACTCAAAGGAAAGGCCGTGCCGATTGATTCGATTGAGTCTTTGCCCCTGCCTGGCTGCACGCTGGTTTGTAAATGCTGTATTGGCGGAGCCTTAGGCCCTTAGCTTTCCGCCGGGGCGGCAGAGCGCGGTTGTCTCCGCGACGGGTTGGTGAGAGCGGACTCCTTGCTGCTCAGGCTGCCCACCGCCCCGGCGGTTCCTTTTCCCTTTGCGGCTTCGCGACTTTGCGTTAAGAGGAGGCTTAGTGGCCCGACGTGTTCTAGCACGCCGGGCCGTGCAGACAACTCAGCAGCCGTTACGCAACATGAGTCATCCACACGCCCCCAGCGTGCCTGAGCCTGATTTTTCCGGGCAAGGCAAAACCCTGTTTCTGACCGCCTCAAAAGCGTCCCCAGCCGCCGTGCTGGTCACGCGCACCAAGCGCGCAATGAGCGAGAAGAAGATGAAATTTTCCACGCCCCACGCGGCCCTCGACTGGTGCCTGGAGCATGACGCCGGGATGGTCATGATGCGCGCCGGAGACCCGAGCTGGAACTAGGGGAAGGGCAAAAACGACAGTGTGTCGCTTTTGCACTTTTCGACTCGTTGACCACTCCCGGAACTTGAAAAACGACAGTGTGTCGTTTTCTCGGTTTGGACCCCCTGAAAGGCAAAAACGACACACTGTCGTTTTCTCCATTCCGGCCCCGGTTCGGATAATTGGTTTCAACCCAAACCGCTTTCGCATGAGTGCCCGCAGGATGCGGGCGTGATGCGACACAAGTCTAACGAGCAAGCCGGTTCCCAGGGTTTCGGCCTGCCTTCCCCCTTCGCGCGCGCGGCCGCTGACCAGCGTTTCGGAGTCGCATCCCGCCTCACGGCTGCGCGCGTGTTCCTTTCCGCCGGTGCTTCCCGGTGCGGCTGCTCCGGCGGCCTCCAAACCAACTCGGGCCGCGAAGCCTCCGGCCTGCACTTCCCGAAAAACTGAAAGCTGAAAACTGAAAGCAGACCCCATGAAAAATCCCCTCTTCTCCAAAACGCTCCAGGGCATCCTGCTCCTGCTCCTCCCGCGCCTGCTCAAGAAGTGCGGTCTCGAATTCAGCGACGCGGAGACGCAGTCGCTCGTCGAGCTGCTGTGCGACTGCCTCGGCGGCGCCTGGGCCACTTACGGTCGCTTCACTGCTGAGACGCCGCTGCGCAATCCCATCGCCCGCAAGATCAAGGGGGTCGGCCTTCTCTGCTGTCTGCTTTCCGCTTTCCTATTTTTCGGCACGGGCTGCGCGGCGCTCCAGGACAAATGGGACGGCCTCAGCCCCGCGACCCAGACCGCGCTGGAGAACGGCGCGAAGCTCGCCGCCAAGGCCGCGCTGAGCATTGGCCTTGCGGAGTTGGGCGACAACGTGAAGGAACTGCGGCCCTACACGCAGAAACTCACGCCCCTCTTCGAGACGACCTTCTCGACCGCTACGGACCCGGCAACCATCGGCAGTGCGCTGGCAGCGCATGTGCAAGCCGTCGTGCCGGCAGAGCATCAGGCCACGGTCGCCACCGCGCTGAAGGACGCCCTCGCAAAGCCATCCGCGACGACCGCTGCCGGCGCTGGGCCTTCAGCCTTCAACCGCGCCCTGGCGGCCAAGCTCTGACCCTCAACTCCGAACCCAACCCTTCCCGTGCTCATCCTCACCCGCACGCAGATTGCCGAGCTGATCCTGGCTGAGATACCAGGGGTCAATCTGCCTGGCATGTGGCGCGCAGCGCAATACGCCTGCCCCAAGCTCTCCTGGCTGCGCGGCAAGTTCGCCGCGCAGTGGCAGGCCGAGCGCAACGCCCGTGGCCTGACGCGCACCGCCGTCGCCGGGCGGCCCGTGTGCGACATCTTCAGCAGCGGGATGAACTACCTGCTCGGCGTGGACCTGCTCGTCACGGGCGCGGCCTGGCAGAGCGGCGTGGACACCAGCGCCGCCTTCTTTGAGCTGCGCGCCCTGCTGGAAGCGGGCGTGGACTACCTCGGCATCACCTCGCCCACGGGCGGCGGCCACTCCACCGGCCTGATGATTGTGGAGAACGACCTTGTCCCCAAAACCAAACCCACCGATGAACACCATCCCGCGCTCGTCATCCACAAAGAACCGCAGACCGGCTTCGACTGCCCGCTGGCTGAGTCTCTCGCTCGCGGCCTGTGGGCTGTTGACCTGCATGACTAGCGGCTGCCAGACCGGCCCCACAGTCCCCGCGCCCGCGCCCATCCCGCTGGAGTGCAATCGCTTTCCTAGTGACTACAGGAAACAGGCCGCAGTTAGTGCGCCACTCCTCCTCATTGAACTGGAGGCTCGTATGCAACCCGGCAGGGAAAGCCTGCCAGCCCAGCGCGGCGCGTCCGCGCTGGGCAACCTTTCGCTGGCGGGAAAACTTCACCACACCCCACCTGTGGGCATCCAAATGGGCAATGCTGGTGAAGGGGAATGGTTGAAGTTGCCTACACAAACCAGACTGGAAACCCCCGCTGGCGACTCCCTTTCACGGCATTCATCCATCATTGGAGGCGCAGTAGCGGAGCAACCAGAGCACGCCCTTTCGTGCGCGGTCCGCGAATTGATTACGGGCAAGTGCGCCTCCGCTTCTTTCGCACAATGAGCAACGCCCCCACACCCTTGCCCTCGCTCGTTCCGCAGCTTCCAGCGGAAGTTTGGTTCATCGCCATCGCCGTTGTCTTCGCGATCTTCATGGGCGTGTTCATCGTGATCGGCGCGATGCTCATCAAGGCGGTCAAGGTATGGATGGGCGCGGCCACGCCGGTGCGCGTGGATGCCCAGCCGGTCGAGGTGGCCCATCCCAAGACGCTGAACGTCCAGCAGGTGCCGGAGCTGGTCACGCGCGAAGAGTTCCGCGAGATGGAGGCTGAACTGAAACGAATCTCCACGCTCGGCGAGGAACGCGGCCGCCGGCTGCACGCGCGCATTGACCCGCTGGTGGAAAACACCGCGTTCATCAAGGGGTCGATGGAGGCGTTCACCGAGTCCTTCCGCAATTTCGCAAACATGCACAAGGCCAAGGAATGAAAGACCGCACTCACATCATCATCCTCCGCACGCTCGAGGTGCTGCGCAACATGCCCGACGGCCTGTGCAGCGACGGCGTGCTCAAAAGCAGCGTGGACCTGCTCGTCACGCCCAACACGCTCGTGTCGGAGTTCCGCGAGGCCATCCGCACTGCCGAGGCGCGCAACTGGATTCTCGGCGTCCGGCCGGAGCACGGCGACGTGAAGTGGAGCCTGACGGACGGCGGCACGGCCTACCTGCTCAAACAGCAATGACCAATGGGCAAACACAAAACAGCGCCGCTCCGCAAAGCTCCCGGCAATGCCTTCGACACGGCCCTGGGGCTCTCCGACGAGCAGCTTGCGGACTTGCACTTGTGGTGTCGGCGCTCCTACCAGCACGCGGCGAACCAGGCGGCGGAGCAATGGAACGTCAAGCTGAGCATCAGCCAGCTCTGCCGGTGGTTTCACCGCGACGACAAGCTGACCCTGCTCAAGACGCTGGGCAGCAGCGCGGCCCTGGCCACGGAGATTGTCAGCGCGACGGAGAAGGATCAGCACGATCCCTTGCTGGCGTGCGAGCGGGCCATCAGCGCGATGGCGATGAAGGCGCTGGGCGGCGAGATCACGAGCGAGGAAATGGAGCTGGCCCTGGAACTCTTCCGCACGGCGACCGCCAGCCGGGCGGCGCGCGATCGCGCGAAGCTGGAGCAACAGAAGCTGGACCTGGCCAGGGAATCCGAAGCGCGGGCCAAGGAGCAGCTCAAGCTGGACCGCGAGAAGTTCATTGCCTCGATGAAGCCCAAGCTCGACCTGGCGATGGACGAATTTGCCACGCTGCTCAAGGGCAACCCGGACCTGCTCGCGGAGTTCAACTCGAACTTCCGGCCCAAGATTCACGCCGCCGCCACATGAAGCGCCCGTCTCCAAACAATGCGCTTGAAGCACTCGACGCGCGGCTGGCCGTCTCTACGCGCAAGGGCAACGCGCCGCAGAGCGCGACCTTCAAGCAGTTCCTCTTGGAAGAGGCCCGCGTGCTGCAACGCGACGGCACCGGCGGCCGCTTCTCCATGCAAGGCCGCGCGCCCTTGGAGCTGGTCGTGGACTGGCTCGACAAGATCATCCGCAACACGCTCGACGGCGAGGCGGTCGAGATTGACGGCGTGGTCTTCGGCCCGCACCAGCTCAAGGGCGCGACGCTCGCGGTCGGCGGCGGCGCGCAGTGGGGCAAGACGATCCTGGAGCTGAACCTGATGGCCTACGCGACCGCCATCCGCTTCCTGAGCGTGGGCAACTATCTCCCCGACAAGGCCAAGGTCGAAGAGATCGTCGGCCAGAAGTTCCGGCCCAACGTGCTGGACCTCTATCCGTGGATGGCGGAGATGATCCAGCTCGGCAAAACGGAGAACGCGAGCGGCAAGACCATCGACCGCAAGGAGAGCTTCACCGTCACCGACGGCGACCGGAAATCCTTCGGCAACTTCTGCGGGATGCACAAGCCGCCGACGAGCATCACGATTGACCTGGCGCTGCTCGACGAGGTGGACGACATCCCCGACCGCAACATTGGCTACGTGGACGCGCGCATGACCAATTCGCCGGTCCACCTGACGTGCTTCATCGGCACGCAGCGGGTGGCCGGGGCGGGGCAGAACGCCCGGCTGAAGGCGAGCAGCTCGCACGTCAAGATGGTGCCCTGTCCGCAGTGCGGGAAGGAATGGAATCTGGAGGAAAACTTCCCGCGCAGCATCCGCATCGCCAAGGACGGCCAGCCCAGGACCGACGACCCGATGATCACGGCGGAGATGGGACACGACCGGCTGGCGCACTATTACTGCGCGTGCCTGGAGTGCGGCGCGGAGCTGGACCGCGATGCCGGCCGCTACGTGGCCAAGCATCCTGACCGTGTCCGCCAGGCGCGCCTGGGCGTGCGGGTTTCCCAGCTCAACATCTCGGCCATCTCCATGCAGGAGATCGTCGGCTCGTGGTATGCGGCGATGGAAGACCCGAGCGGCGAGGCGCTCGTGGCCTTCTACTGCGACCGGATCGCGATGCCCAACGCGGGAGCCGCGCAGCCCATCACCCAGGACGTGCTGGACCGCGCGCGCAATCTGACCCGCTACTCGATGTCCCTCACACGCGGCGAGCACCCGCGCTTCGCCGGCATGGACATGGGGCCGCGCTGCTGGCTCTGGTGCGACGAAGTCGAGGACCGGTTCAGCAGCGCGTGTGTCTGGGCGGAACTCATTGCCAGCGGCAACGCGCCAACCCGCCTGCCCCTGCTCATGCAGGCGCTCAACATCTCGTGCGTCTTCCTGGACGCCGGCGGCGAGCCGGACCTCACCAAGCGCCTGGTGCTCGCGTTGAACGGCCTGGCCGACTACACGCCGCCTGCGCTGCCCAAAACCGACCTCCTCAAGTCGCACCTGAGCAACCTGGGCGTCGGGTTGTCCTGGGACGGCGAGCGGGCGCGCTGGCAGGGCATCCGCGCCGCTGCCGTGCTGTTCACCTCGGGCGAGGCGCGGGGCGTGGAGCAGACCATCGGCTTCACCCAGGAAGGCCGCATCTATCCGCTCATCAAGTGCAATCGCGGGGAGAGCATCCAGACGGCGGTGAACGACTTCCTGACGCCGCACGAGGGGATGCTGGACCTGGTGTCCGTCGGCCCGGTCGGCTCTGCCAAGCAGTTGCGGGATGCGCCGCGCGCCCGCCTGCCGCAGACCTGCATCGGCCCCGGTGCCAGCCAGGCCATCTTGGACGGACACCTGCTCAACCTCCGCAAGGAGCGCGACCCGCGCACGCAGGAGGAAGACTGGGTGGACGGCGTGGAGAACCATCTTGGGCTCGCCAAGGTCTATGCGCGCCTGGCCGCGATGGTGGGTGCGACCGCCAAGCCCGCGCCCTTCGCGCACGAGCGCGTGGAGATTTCCCGCGACTCAATCCGCCGGGCCGATGCGATGGGGGTGAACTTGTGAACACCGAGGACTCCATCATCGACCCGGCCAAGATCGAGCAGGCCATCCAGCAGCGCTACAGCCCGTTCCCGGCGATGACGATGGAGCTGCTCAGCTCGCAGCTCAACGCCTTCCGCATCGGCGAGCTGCGGCCGGCGGCGCGCACCTGGGAGATCATGCTGGAGCGCGATGGCGACCTGTCCGCCCCGGCCACGCAGCGCTTCTCCGACGCGGCCCGGCTGCCGTGGATCATTGAGAAGGACGATGACTCGAAAGAAGCGCAGCAGGATTACGACGCGCTGATGTATTTCTACACCAATCTCACCGCGACCAGCGTGCTGGAGCAGAACGAGGTGGGCGGGGTCAGCCTGTTATTCCGCCAGATGATGACCGCGAAGGCGATGCGCTACAGCGTCCACGAGATGCTGCTGCGCATCAACAGCGCCGGGCGGCGCGAAGTGACGGCGGAACTGCGCCACTGCCCGGTCTGGTTCTTTGAGTGCCGGCGCGGGCGGCTGGGCTTCCTGAAGAACGATTACTCGACCTACGGGGTGCCGTGCGAACGCGGGGAGTGGATCGCGGCGGTCGAGCGGTTCGCGGCCATGCCGGCGTGCAGCGTGGCTTACATCACCAAGTGGCGGCCGCTGGCGGACTGGCTGCTGTTCAGCTTCCGCTTCGGTGTGCCGGGCATCCATGGCGAGACGAGCGCGGCGAAGGGCTCGGCGGAGTGGCTCGCGTTTGTGGAGGCGCTCCGCACCTTCGCCAACGACTGGGTTTCCGCGACCAGCGGCGCACCAGGGAGCAACAAGATCAATCTCATTGAAGCGGCCAAGGGCGGCGCGGGCACGCTGCCGTTCAAGGAACTCATCGAGCGCAGCGACCGGCTTTACGCGCGCCTGTTCCGGGGCGGCGACCTGAGCACGCAGAGCCGCGAGGGCGCGGGCACGGTCGGGTCCGATGCGCAGAGCGGTGAAGGCGACATCAAGCTGGCGGACGACGGGCAATGGCTCAGTGACACCTGCAACGCCAACATCGACGAGCCGGTCATTGGCTATCTCTTCAACCGGCGGCCCAGAGCCTGGCTGCGGGTGCAGGTGCCGAAGAAGCCCGAGACCGACCGGGAGGTGAAGGCGATGGAGTTCCTCACCAAGAATGGCGGACGGGTCTCCATGAAGACCGCCCATGACCGCCTGCAAATCCCGCTGGCCGATCCGGCGGAAACCGAGCTGCTCAAAGCGCCCGTCGCGACTCCACCGCTCAACGTCCCGCCGCCCGCGAATCCGCTCGGGCTGGGCAACGATTTGCGCACGCTCTTGGCGGAGGACTTGCAGCACGCCATCCGCATGGTGAGCGAGCAATACGCGGCCATCCAGACGATCACCGACCCGACCCTGCGCACGGCCCGGCTCGACCAGCTCTTCGCCCAGGTGCAACGCGACCTCGGCATTGCGCCCGTCCTCGCCCAGGCCCTGTTGAATCACAAGCCATGAAATCCGCCCCTCCCATCATCGTCGCCCTGGCCAATGACAGCGAAGCGCTGGCGGCCAACCAGCTCGCGGACTTCCTCGGGCTCGGCAACGAGCTGGCCCTGGACAACGAGGGCTGGGCACTGCTCGCGCCGTTCGGTGAGCACCGCAAGACGCGGCTGGCCATGGTCAACGGCAAGCCGGTCGAAGAAAGCTTCGTCCAGATTTTCGCGGAGGCGGACGCCGATGCCTGCCTGGCCAATGAGAACGGCAGCGGACTCTTCGCCTGGCTCAAGCGCGCCGTCATCAAGCGGCCGATCTACAACGGTCACCCGGACATCAAGCTCTATGCGCCCGAGACGGTCACGCTCGGCAACGAGAAGCTGGTGCCACTCGGCCTGAACGACGGCCTGCGCAAGACGACGCGCGGTCTGGAGTTCAAGCCGCTGCTCGTGCCCGACGGCGCGCAGGCGGTCCGCGACGGCTCCAAGTATCCCAGCGCGCTTTTCCTCCTCCAGAAGACCGGCAAGGTGCGCGACAACGGCGACATCGAGGTGCGCCCGTTCAAGGTGGCCAGCATCGGGCTGACGGCCTTCCCCAACATTTCCGGCGTGGACTCCCTGGCGAACGCCAAGGAGGCCGCCGCGAAGCAAACCGAACAACAACCCCCAGACAACACCATGAAACAACTCCTCATCGGCTGGCTCGCGGCGCAGGGCGTGGCCCTCGCCAACGACGCCACGGATCAACAGGTCTTCGACGCGCTCACGAAGTCGCATCAGACCGTCACGACCAGCGCCACGGCGCTCGGCAATGAAAAAGTCACCCTGACCAGCACCATCACGGCGCTGACGGGCGAACGCGACCAGTTCAAGACGCAGCTCACGACCGCGCAAACCGCGCTGGCCAATGAGCAGACCGCCGCGAGGGCGCTGCACAAGAGCCGCAGCGAGTTCGCCGTGGATCTCCACATCAACCAGGGGAAGCTGGCCGTCGCGGAGCGTGACGCGGAAGTCGCCAAGCTGGTCGCGCTCGGCAACGAGACGGAGTTCGCGGCAGCGGTCACCGCCCTGGGCGCTCGCCCGGTGAAGTTCAAGGTGGGCAACGGCGACGCCGGTGCCAAAGGCAAGACGGGCGCGGACGCGAACCGCTCGGCCTCCGAGCAGGTGCTCGCCCTCGCCAATGAGGACGCGCGCTACAAGGACAAGCCGTTCACCCCGGAACTCTACGCCCGGATTCTCGACGAGAACCCCTCGCTCAAGGAGCAGCTCAACCAGCCGCCCGTAAACACCACGAAGTAACCGCCGTTTCCAAGACCCAAGACCCCAGACCCAGAACCAAGCCCCAAACACCCCATGAAAAACAAACTCCTCCTCAGCCTCGCAATGCTCGCCGCCGCGCTCGACGCGCGGGCGCATCGCCAGACCAACTCGCTTGCCCTGGCCAATGGCCGAGGCGAGCCGACGCCTCCTGAAGCAACCAAACCCGGCGAAGACCCACTCCACCCCGGCCAGCAAGCCCCGCAAGTGCCGACATCGACGCTCGCGGAAGAAAACCACCGGCTCCGCGCCGAGAACGCCGCGCTGAAGGCCGACAAGGACGCGGCCACCGCCGAAGAGAAACTCATCCGCCAGAAGATGGCCGCCGGCCTCACCCGTCCCCAGGCAGTGAAGGTGGTCGCCAACGCGAAGCGCTTCGCCCAGGCCAACCAGCCGCTGATCGAAGCCGACAAGAAGAAGCGGGCCGAGGCCGAAGCCCGCGCCAAGCGCAAGTAAGCCACGCCCCCAGCCAGCAACCAGCAACCCCAGAACACACCAACCAGAACCTGAAACAGCCATGAAGAAACTCACCCTCAAAATCGCGGTGCTCGGCAGCCTCCTGTGCGCCGCGCTGCACCGCGCCTTCGCCACGCCGGACAGCGTGGCTCTCGCCAACTACGAGCTGGTGATGCCGCGTTGCGGCGACACCAAGCTGGCCGATGAAGCCATCGGCCGCTTCAAGCTCACCAAGTTCGGCAGCGACGCCAACCACGTCGGCCTGTGCGACGCGGCGGACATCCCGCTCGGTTACACTCGCGACTCTTCCGCCAGCGCCGCCGAGGAATCGCTCGCCCAGGACTTGCTCGGTCTGAGCGACAAGGCCACGCAAGGCACGGCCTCCGGCGCGGTCACGGCCGGCAACCTGGTCTGCCCTGGCAACAACGGCACGCTGCGCGACATCACGCTGCTCAGCGGCACCACGGTTTATGTCTGCGGTCGCGCACTCACGACCGCAGCCGACGGCGCGGACTTCGTGTGGATTCCCTTCCCGCCCGTGCAGCGCGTCATCGCGTAACCCGCCCGCCCCCAACCCACCAACCGCAATCAGTCCCCCGATCCCACCCATGAAAAACCTCATCGCCCTCGGCAACGACACTTGTCGCGCGCTCGGCATCGTGCCTCACAGCAACCCCGGCGCGCTCGAACCCGGCCAGGTCTGCCTGGCCAACGACAGCCTGTTCAGTCAGGCGACCTTCTCCCAGGAGGTCACCACCTACGGCATCGGCTACACCGATCCCAACCGCAACAAGCTGATGGAGCTGCTCGGCTTCATCGCTCCGACCCGCAACGGCCCGCGCAACGCCACCATCACGGTCTATGACGAGGACGAGCCGTTCGCGTCCGTGGACCCCGCCAAGGTGAAGCGCGAGCTGCTCGCGGACTTCCCCGAGGTCAAGCAACGCACGTCCTCCAAGGTCACGCGCAAGCTCGCCAACCGCGGCCTCACGCTGGTGCTCGACAATGACCAGCTCAAGGACAAGCCGAACTGGCAGACCATGCACGCCGCCTGGCTGATGGATCTGCTGGCCCGGGCCAGCATCATCGAATGCGTCGCGCTCTTCCGGGCGATGAGCCCCAGCTCGCCCGTGGTGTGGGACGCGCTGGCAAACCCGGACATGGACGTGAAGTCCACGAATCAGCAGGTGCTCGCGACCGCGACCGGCTTCAAGGCCAACCGCGCGCTGATCGGCGAGGATGTCACGCTGCTGCGCCAGCTCGCCTACGAGGCCCGCAACGATCCCGGCGGCGTCGCCGGGGCGCTGGCCCAGACGGACGAGCAGCTCGCCACGCGCATGGGCCTGGACCGCGTCCGCAGCAACGCCGAGCGCTACAACAACGGCGGCTCGAAGGACACGTTCCTGGGCAACAGCCTGTTCCTGTTCACCGCGCAGGACCAGGAGTCGCCCGAGGACTCCAGCAACATCGTCCGCCATGTCAGCAACGCCGACTTCGGCGGCGGCAATTACGCCACCTACATCGAGCAGCGCCTGAAGAAGACGTTCCTCACGGTGGAGAACTACGAGCTGCTCGCTGTGCAGCACACCAGCGGTGCCTGCGAGCTGTCCGTCACCGGCGTGTAAGCCATCCCTTGGAGCCTGGCGGGTCCGATCCCCGCCGGCTCCTCAACCCAGACCCCAGACCCAAGAACCCAGACCCCAGACCCGAAACCACCCATGAAAATCAAACACCTCCTCGCCCTCGCCCTCGTGGCCGTCGCGGCCGTTGTCATCCAGGCCGCCGACTTCGACGTGCCCACACAGAAGCTGCGGGCGACCGCACCAGTCTCGCAGGACCTCCTCGTCACCAACGCCAACGACACGGTTGGCCTGACGGTGAGCAAGTCCTCCGCGTCGGTGAGCAAGCTCGCGAAGTTCAACCACAACGGCACCACGGTCGCCAGCGTGGAGACCAACGGCACCATCAACAGCGCGGCCCTCACGGCCAGCCTCCCGGTGTTCACCGACAGCAGCAAGAACCTGTCGAGCAAGACGATTGCCAACACGCTCCTCGCGCTCGGCATCCAGTCCGGCAGCGTCACCAGCTCGGCGGACAACACGGTGACCAACACGTTCAGCACCGCCTTCAGCTCCGCGCCAAAGGTCACCACCACGCCGTTCAACAGCACCACTGCCACCAACACGGTCACGTCCGTCACCACGAGCAACTTCGTGGTCAACGTCGGGAAGGCCAGCGTGGTGGTCCACTGGTTCGCCATTGGCGCGCCCTGACGTCCTTCGGCTCACTCTGCCCGTCCGCCAGGGCGGGCAGACCTGAACCGAAAACGCAGCCCCCATGCCCAACTGGATTCCCATCACCACCGACGAGCTGAACGAGGCGAGCATCGCCGCGCTCATCACGGCGTGCTCCACGGCCGCGCTGGAAGCCGGCCAGCCGGACCGCGCCCCCGGCCTGATCCAGGGCGTGGTGACGGAAATCCGCACGGCCATCGCCGGGTGCCCGACGCGCGAGCTGGACGCAGACACGACGACCATCCCGGCCAGCCTGCGCGATCTCGCCGTGGACCTCATCAAGGCCCGCCTCAAGGGCGCGCTCGAAATGGAGCTGACACAGGATGAGCGCGACACCGTCGCGTGGCGGCGGCGGCAACTTAAGGAAATCCGTGCGTGTGACTTTCCGATTGAGCTGCCGGACACGGCCGCCGAGCCCGAGGTCCAGAGCGGCCCGGCCGTGGAGCTGATCCGCCGGCCTGGTTGCAACCCGTTCAGCGGCCTGGGAACCACCTGATGCCATGGGAGCCTTCAACGAAAACGGCTGTCACAAGAACCGCTACGACGACAAGAAGGCGGCGCTCTCGGCGCGCAACGCCATCTTCCGTGGCCACCGCCGCAACCGCCCCAAGAAGCTCCGCGCCTATCCCTGTCCCGCATGCAATGGCTGGCATCTCACCAAACACTGATATGAATCCCCCCGCTACTGCTCCCGCTCACACTCCCACCAAGCCCGTCCTGCGCTGGCCCGGCGGCAAGAGCCGACTGCTCAAGCATCTGCGACCGCTCATCCCGACCGATGCGGATCTGTTCGGCGAACTGTTTGGCGGAGGTGCGGCGCTGATGTTCGCGAAGGAACGTCACTCCACGGAAATCCTGAACGACGTCAACGGGGACCTGGTCGCCTTGATGCGCAACGCGCACTTCCATCTGCCGGCGCTCCTCGAGGAGATGCGCTGGTTCATCGCGAGCCGCCAGGACTTCCACGACTTCAAAGCGCAGCCGGGCCTGACGGAGATCCAACGCGCTGCCCGGTTCCTGCTGCGCAACCGCACCAGCTTCGGCGGAGGCGGCGACTCCTTTGGCGTGGCAAGGACGAAAGGTGGCGGCGTCGGCTTCGACCGCGACATGGTCGGCGAGCGCCTCGAGGGAATCCGCCGCCGGCTCAACGGCGTGGTGGTCGAGAACCTGTCCTATGAGCGCTGCCTGCAACTCTATGACTCACCCAAGGCGTTCTTCTTCCTCGACCCGCCCTATGTCGGCCAGCACATCAAGGCCTACGCGCCTTGGACGCAGGCGGACATGAACCTGCTGCGGACGCGCCTGGACCGCCTCCAGGGCCGCTGGCTGCTCACCATCAATGATTCGCCCGAGAACCGGCGGCTCTTCAGCGACTGCCCCACCAAGCCCGTGCAGACGCGCAACAACCGCGCCAACAAGCGCACGGCCGCCGGAGCGATCTTCGGTGAACTCATCATCCAGAAGCCCGCGTGATGCCTGCCGTGTCCACATTGCCCCTGGCCGCCAGCCCGCACAGCCTGGCGGCCGCCCGCCTGCTGACGGGCGAGCTGCTCGGCCAGTTCCGCTCTGACCTGGCCATGGGCATGGATCTCGAGGCGGCCACGGCCCGGCTGAACAACCTTTACGGGCGCAACCCCGACGAGCTGTTCACCTGGGCGCTCAAGGCCGCCGGCCGCCAGCCAATCGAGGCGCGCTTCAATAGTGCCCTGCGCCGCGCCGTGGATGGCCTACAGCGCGATGCGCTGGCCAAGGTGGAGTCATCCGCCCTCGCCAACACCGCGAGCGCCACGCGCCCGCCGGCGTTGCTGGCCAACGCCGCCCTGGCCAACAGCGGGGTGGCAGTGGACCTCCTGCTCGATCCGTCCATCTTCCGCGACCGCCTGTGGACGGAAATGCGCGGGGTGCATGAGGAGGCGCTCGACGAGGCGGGGCAGAGCCAGCTCCGCGCCCTGGGGCTGGACGATCCCTTCACCCTGCCGCCCAAAGCGGCCAAGGAATTCCTGGCCAAGCGGCAGAAGTGGTCGGACACCATCGCTGACGATGTCTTCGCCAAGGTGAAGAGCGGCTTGCAGGCCGGCCTCGACACGGGCGACACCACGGCCAAGCTCGCCGACCGCGTGCGCGCCGCCTTCGGCGACGCCATCAGCCCGGAGCGGGCGGCGGTCATCGCGCAGACCGAGGCCGGGGCGGCGTATGGCTTCGCGAACAATGAGGCGCTCACCCAGGCGAACCGGCGCGGCAACCTCCGCAAGAAGTGGCTCACCAGCGGCCTGCCCAACACGCGGCACTCGCACCTGGAGGCCGCGCAGCGCAGCAAGGAGGGCATCCCCATGGACGACGCGTTCTCCAATGGCCTGAAGTATCCCGGCGACCCGGACGGCCCGCCCGAGGAAACCATCAACTGCCACTGCACGCTCGGGACGGTGCTCGTGGACTTCGGAGGCATCGCGTGAACCTGCCGCTTTCCTCCAACGCCGCCGAGGCGCTGCGCCGCATGGACCGGCTCAACGAGAACCTGCGCAAGGAGCTGCGTGATTCACTGGACGAGATCAGCGCGGTCACGGTGAGCCACATCAAGGAGAACCGGCTCAGCGGCAAGGGTCCGTTCCCAGCCGAGCAGGGCAAGCTCGGAGTGAGAACCAACCGTTACCGCAACTCGCTGCGGTTCACTCCCGCGCAATGGGTGGGCGATGCGCTCATCACGGCCATCGGCACCAACCTCACGCCCTATCCTGGCTTTCATGAATTCGGCGCGACGTTCACCCGCAAGGGCGGGCACGTCCGCCTGCGCACCGACGCCTCGGGCGAGCTGATGCTGCGCAACGGCCGCCTCGCCACCTTTGCCAAGCGCACGCACCAGCGCGTGCGCACCGTGAGCTATGACGCGCACCCGGTGAAAATGCCTGCCCGCGCACCCCTCCAGCACGGCATTGCCGACATGCAGCCACGCATCGGCCAGCACCTTTCCGCCGCCGTGCTGCACGCCGCCGGCCGCGCCTGACCATCATGAGCGCCTTCACCGAAACCAAAGTCATCGAGCTGCAAGACCAGCTCGTGACGTTCATCAAGGCGCTGACCGGGTTCGCCAGCCTCCAGGATCGCGTCGTGCGCGAGGCCAACGGCTCGCTCGTGGCCAAGGTGCAAAACCTCTCGACGGCGACCGGCATGCTGGTCGTGGTGCAGACGCCCGACATCCGGCAGGGCGAAGGGGCGACCTCCCGCCGGGCGCATGTGCTGGTCCGCTTTGAGGAACGCAGGAAGACGGAATTCCAGCAGGCCTGGCCGCTCGCCTATGAAGTCCATGACGCGCTCGCCTTGCATGGCGATGAGCAGCGGCCGTGGGCACCGGAGGGCTTCGAGGCCGTCGAGTTCTCCGAGTCCAACGTGCTGGTGGATGTCACGCCCTCCGAGGACAAGACCAAGATTTTTCAGGAGCAAATCATCGCGCTCCAGTTCAGCACGCAATACGCCCTGCCCGGTGGCGGCTACTGATTTCGACCCCAAACCAACAACCCCAGAAAAACACCATGCAAGCCACCCTCCAGATCAACGTGAACCCCAAGCTCGTCAAGGCCGACAAGGCCATCGCACGCGGCGTCGCCCAGGAACTGGGCGAGGACGCCCTGCGCGCCATCGGCTCCGGCAAGCTCGAAGGCACCATCGAAGCCGCGAACGGCACCGCGACCTTCAAGGTCGAGTTCGCCGCCGAACCGCCTGCGCCCGCGAAGTAAGCGCCCCAGCCCAAACGCCAGACCCCAGAACCCCCAACCCCTAAACACACATGAGCCAAGTTGGACCAGCCAGATTGAAAGGCGTCTCCGCCGTAGGCGAGACGGTGTCCGTCACATGGAATGGCGCGAGCGTCACGCTCATCGTCCTGTCCATTCAATGGAAGGACAAAGCCAGTATCACCGACGCTGAGAACGGCGACGGCGGAATCGAAGGCCACGGGGCCGACGGCGAAGAGCAGGAGATCGCCCTCACGCTCGGCGCGAAGGATGACACGCTCGCCAACGTCCAGGCGCTCGGCAAGCCGGGCCGCTTTGACGTTGTCACCATCGAGGACAGCGCGCTGGACGAAATCAACCACGACTGGAACTACAAGGACGGCTGGAACGTGAACCTGCGCAAGGACTACGCGGAGATCACGATGAACCTGGTCTGTGACGCGGACGGCGAGGCCTACGCCACGCCCACCTGAGCCACGCCATGCACGCCACCCTTCTCCAGGCCGTCGCGCTCGCCGAGCACCGGCGCGCCGCCGATCCCTCGCCCGCCAACATCGCGTTCGAGGGTCAGGCGCGCGCGCTGCTGCATGAGTTCGAGGTGCGCGAGGGCATCCGGCCGGACCCCACCAAGGTGGGCATGACGCCGCAACGCCGCGCCGACGTGGAGAAGTATCGCGCCGCCGCCCTCAAGGCGGCTGCAAAGGCCGCCAGCAAGCCCGCCACGCCAGCGGAATCAGCGACCCCACCCACACCGCAGTCGTGATTGACTACGCCGCCATCCAGTTTCCACCCGCGCGCACCCTCTGGGGTGTGCGGCTGGAGGCGTTGCAGCTCGGTCACTGGTTCGCGTTGCAGCGGCTGGGGGTGTTCCAGGGCGAGCGCGTCCCCGGCCTGGGCGACCTGCTCACCGCGCTGGTGGTGTGCTCGGAGCCGTGCTGGGTGGCCACGCCCGGCCCGTGGCGGCTCCGCTGGCTGCGGCTGCGGGCGGGCCTGCTGCAAGCCCGGCACGAGCTGTTCACGCTCCACTGGCGGCCCCGGTGGGGCGTGTGGACCGTCCCCGAACTGGAGCTGCTGGAGGCGTGCAGCGCTTTTGCCGCGCACCTCCAGGCCGCGCGCCAGATGCCGGACCTGGTCCCGCCCAAGGAAGCCTCCGGCCGGATGCCTGGCACGCCGCTGTTCGCCAGCGTCAAGGTCGCGCTCATGAGCGAGCTGCGGCTCTCCGAGCGCGACGCCCTGCGCACGCCGCTGGTCAAGGCCATCTTCGATGTGTGCGCCGCACGGGAGGCCGATGGCAAGCTGACCATAGACAACACGCCCGGCTGGCTGATGGCCGCCCTGGACAAGGCCAACGAGCTGAACAAGGCCCGCCGCGCCGCCACCTCCCAGACCCCAGACGCCATTCCCCAGCCCCCAAGCACATGAGCGAGATGGCTCTCCAATACAGTGTCGGGCTGGACGCGGACTTCGCCGCGTTCAAGGACCACGTCCAGTTCATCAATCAGAGCCAGGCCGCGCAGGAGAAGCACAACCAGGCGGTCGCGGCCCAGGCGGGACACGAGCAGCGCATCATCGCGCTGAAGCGGCAGGAGACGGACCTCCTCAACCGCGCCCACAACCTCGCGCAGGCGGGCAAGAACGACGAGGCCGCGCGCGTGAGCCTGATGGCCAGCCAGACCGCACAGATGGGCGAGCAACTCCGCTTGCAACAGCGCATGACGGCGGAGAAGAGCAAGGCTCCAGGCGGCACAGGCGGAGGCTCACCTCTCCTCGCGCGCATTGGTTCCGAGCTGGCCGGCGCGGGCGGGGCTCTGCTGGCTCCGCTGGGCGCGGTCGCCGGCGGCGCGGCCATCGTGGGCACCGTCAAGGGCCTGCTCAGCAGCGTGGTGGCCTACACGGGCGCGCTGAAGGACATGAGCGAGCAGAGCGATGTCACGACCGATGAACTGCAACAGAGCGGCAAGGCGCTCGGTGGTGTGGGCATTGGCCTCGAAAAGTTGTTCCCCGCGATGGAGCGCCTCGGCGCGGCGCGCAAGGCGGCGGCGGAAGGCGATGAGAAAGCCCAGGACAGATTCGACCGCTTCGGCATCTCCCTCAAGCAGCTCCAGGACCCGGCGCTCCGCACCATCGACCTGATGAAGATGCTCGGCAAGGTGAGCAAGGATTTGAACCCGGCCGACCGCACGGCGCTGAGCGAGCTGCTCGGCAAGGGCGGCGGCCGCATGGCCGGCGCGCTGGCAGATTTCTCGGAGTCCAATGGCCAGGTGGGCATCGAGGCCAAGAACATCGAAGCCATTGACCGACTCGACAAGGCCTCCAGCCGCTGGATCAAGAGCTTCAAGGCCGGAGTGGCCAACATCTTCGGCGACCTGATCCAGCAGGGCGAGTTCGTCGTGGACTTCTTTGGCCGGGGCGGCGTGGACCGGCCCAACGAGCCGACCAACGAGCAGGAGGCACAGCGCCGCTATAACAGGGCGCTAACCCAAGCGCGCCGCCCTGACGGCTCAATCGACTGGACCAGCGCGAACGCCAACATGGGTCCAGCCGCCCAGCAATACCGGGCGTTCATCAATGCGCAAACCGACTCGCAGGAGCGCCTGCGCCAGCTACAGTCCCAGCGGGACGCGATTCTCAGGGAGCCAGTCCGGCAGCAAAACGAAATCATGCCGGAGTTCCTCAGCCTTAGTGAATCATCCCAGCCTCTCTCGGATCGCCAGCAGCGCAGGCTGGATGCCCTGAGCGCCCGGCTTGCCGAACTGCGGCAGAACGAATTCGCAGCCGAGCGCCAGGCGCAGGCGCTCACTCCGCAAATCGAGGCCGCCGCTCGCGGTGCCGTGATGACCTTCGACCAGGCCGTCGAGCGCGCGCGCAGTGGAGAAGGTCCGCTCTTCAACGTGATCAAGTCCGACACGCAGATCGCGAACGAGAAGCGGATGGAGGCCCTTCAGTTGTCACTGCTGTCGGTGGAAAAGCAGCGCCAGGCACTGCTGGAGAAGCGGGCGAAGCTCATGCAGGACATCGCCGGCATGAAGGAAGGTGAGGCCAAACAGAAGAAGGTGGCGGAAGCCTTCGAGGTGCAAGGCCAGCTCGCCGGCCTGGCCAACCAGAGCGCTTTCAACACGTCTGCCGACGAGCAGCAAAAGCGCGGCATCTTCAACGGCACAACGACAGCGGACTCGCAGCGCAGCGGACTGGCGGAGCTTGCCCAGCTCAACCGCGAGTTCATCAAGCAACTCACTGACGTGGGCGTGAAGGTCAACGCCATCGACACCCGCGTCGCAGCCTTCACCGGCCAATGAACAACCTCTGCGGCATCTTCGGATTCAACTCCGACACTCCGACGATCAGCACGCCCGAGTGGGAGGTGGGGCGCGGCTGGTCCACGCGCACGGTCTGGTCCGGCCCCACCGCGCAGCACCGCGACTTCATGCAGTGGCTCGTGGACAACGCGCCGGGCATTACGGGCGTGCGCGTGGCGAACCGGCGCGGAGCCATCACGGAAATCGAAGGCCGCTTCCCGGATCGTCAGGACGGTCGCCCTACGAGCAGCGCCCTGCCGAACGTGACCTGGAACCGGCCCAAGATGGAGCTGGGGAAGGACATTTTCGACGCGCCAAAATTCCTCAACCTAAACGACGAACACTGCGCGGTGCTGCGAGAGGCGTGGCAGGCGTATCTCAACAAGGAGTTCACCTACGCCATCACCTTGGCCGCGCTGGCTTCCTTGGAGACGGACTACGGCATCACAGGCCAGAAGCTACAAAAGCTCTTCGTGCAGCGCGCCCGCAAAGTGGAGAACTACACCCAGCAGCGCACCATGCTCCAGCGCGTGGCGAAGATTCCGCCGGGCTGGGCTTATTGGGCGGCGGATTTCAACGTCGGCAAGGTTTACGCCTCGACCGTGGCCATGCTCGCCGCCGAAGACCCGACCAGCTCCTGCCCTTACGTGCTGCCCTCGGGCCTATGGCTCAAGCACCAGCCGGACAGCCAGCAATCCCCGGACGGCACCGTCCGCTACGTCCAGGACTTCGAGCACGGCGAGGAAATCCCCGCGATTCTTTACGAGCCCGTATGAGCGACCTGTATCAACAGTTCACTGGAGTGCTGGGTGCCTTCGAGCAACGCATCCGCTCCGCGCTGGTGCGCCAGACGATTCTGGAAAGCTCAACCATCCGCATCGCCTCACGCGGCCCCGGTGGAACGAAGCTGGAGCTTAAGCAGCCCGCCGGCGAGGGCGGGGTGACCGCCACCGCGTTCCGCCGCTTCACCGTCCGCCGCGAGGGCTGGCTGGCGCTGGAGGGCGAGGACGCGGACGGCAACCTGGTCATCGTGCTCAAGCCCGACGAATTGCGCGGCTACGCCGGCCTGAGCGCCACGCCGCATGACTACGCCGGGCACTCGCTCACGGCCGTGCGCGAGACGGACACGGGGACATGGCCGGTCGGCGACGGCTACTTCATGAAGGTCCACAACGAGG
The DNA here is from genome assembly GCA_964578245.1 of uncultured Klebsiella sp. Lineage (GTDB taxonomy): Bacteria > Verrucomicrobiota > Verrucomicrobiia > Limisphaerales > SXTU01 > SXTU01. The sequence continues at coordinate 35,764 of CAZOCL010000011.1, forward strand.
ACTTTCCCGGCGACGACCTCGAATACTTCCACGAGGTCGCCTGGCCGCCCTACATCGCCGCCGCTGATTCTGTGGCGGACGGCTGCCGCACCAAGACTTCCTCCGCCCCCGCGCGCCAGACGTTCATCGCCGCGCAGTTGGTGGACATGGCCGAGGTGCTGGTGGACAGCGTCACGCTCGACGCCTACGACGCCGGCACGCCGGTCGGCGAGCCGGTCCAGCCGGTCTGGCTCGACGCCAACTGGAGCGCGCGCCGCTGGACGCGCTGGAGCTGGATCTCGAACCGGCTGACGCTGGACACCGTGTCGGGTTCGTTTGTCGGGGGGCAATAACCATGAGCGCCTACTACCATCTCTATCCCGCCTTCGGAGCCACGCGCAACGTGCCGCGCTTCATGCGCAGCGACACGTTCTCCACGGGCGTCCAGCTCCGCGACTTCAACCTCTATGAGGAAGTCCCCATCGCGATCCACCCGCTGGCGTTTGATCCCACGGGCGGCCAGAACGGGAGCTGGCCAGCCGCTGATAGCAGCGGTTACACCGTCGACGTCTTCGCCTACACCAAGGTGGCTGGGAGCAACCAGGTGACGCTGGCGGAAGCCGCCACGCTGACTTGGGATGCGGATGATGAAGTGTTTTACGGGGCGCTGAGCTTTGACACGGCCCACGCCATTGCCGCCGCTGGCGAACTGGCCGCCAAGGGCAGCATTCCCATCATGCTGGCGGTTGCGCGCACGCCGGATGGTGGCAAGCCGCAGATTGTGCAGCAGGAGGCCCGCTTGTTTTACGCGCCGAACCCGGGCGACCTGAGCGACCCCGAGGACGTGGATGAGACGCACTTCGCGAACTTGATGCAGGCCGCCCTGGAAGACACGAACAGCATTGCCTGGCGGCGTGAGGGGAATCAGTTCTTTGCCGACGTCCGGCGCAAGGCCCTGGGCGGAATCTACGAATCCGACGACGGCTTGTTTACGCGGCCGTTTTTCGATGCGCCCGCGATCCTCGACAGCCTGAGCGTGCAGCTCGTGGACATCGGGGGCGGGGTTGTCTCGCCTCCCAGCGACAGTGCTGAGGCGGTGGTTGGTGGCGTGACGGGCAAACGCTATGTGGCACGCCTCCATTGTGTGTTGAGCATTGAGCTGCATCCGGCGACCGGCGGCACGTCGAAACCAGGCGACCCTTCCTATTTCCGGCGCGGCACGCCGACGCCCTTCAATAATCTCAACCTCGCGACGCTCACGGTCAGTTCGCCGCCAGGCGTTTACCAACTCAACTACCGGAACACGAATACCCCGGAGGTCAACGACATTGACTACTACGCCGATGTCATCATCGACGCCGGCGCGACCGTTACCCTGCTCATCGACAGCCGGGACGGGGCCATGACTGGCAGTCTCCAGACCGCCGAGGTGTCCCTCGACCAGGCGGCGGAACTGGATGATTCGCAGGTGGAGAAGGGCGTGATCAGCGTGGACTGCGGCGAGTCGGTGGGCATTCGCAAGCTGGTGTGGCAGGACGTGATGGACAGCGTGGGCGACGGACCGGAGCTGTGGTATCGCACGGCTCCCCTGGCTGGCCGCATTGGTCCCCGGATCGGCATCACCCTCGAAGCCGGCGGCGTGGTGGACCTGCTGTCGGACCTCGCGTGGGGCGTGCATCTGGAGGATGACGACACAGATTTCAAAGCGGACTTCACGGGCGGCGGCCATTCGCTGATCGAAAACGGACCCACATGGGTGAGGCTGCCCGGCAAGCTGGGTCAGGCTTATCGCATTTCCGACGTCAACGCGGGCAAGCTGCATCGGGGCCACGCCGCCTGCTTTGCTATCGGAACGGCCTTCACCTACGCCGGGTGGTTTCGTAACGATCAGAACACCGGCAACGCGGAAGGCCCGCTGGTGTGCAAGGCCAACGAGTATCTGCTCGAGCAGACCGGTGCGCAGCAGTTGCGGCTCTCGATTCCTTTGGCGGGCGGCGGAGCGGGCGCGGTCATCACCGTGACGCAGCCGCCGGCAACGGAATGGTTTTTCGTCGCCTTCCAGGTGGACGGCACGACCGCCCGCATGAGCGTGAATGGCGGGGCATGGGTTGAGGCCGCGCAGGCGAGCCTGAATCCGGGCGGCGGCGACTTCTCCTTGAGCGATGGGGCGACCCAGATGGGCGGCGACACCTTCTGGGATGAGCAGGCGATCTGGCAGCGCGCGCTCACTTTCGCGGAGGTCCTCGCGCTCTACAACGACGGCGCGGGGGTGGAGTATCCCTATACCGGAGTGGACGGCACAGCGCCGGTGCATGTGCGCATCGAGGCCGGGGAGGTGACAGGCTTCGCCGCGCTGGTCGCCGGCGAGCCGGTCTATCTGGACCCGGACACGGCGGGCGGCATCACTCAGACGCGGCCGGCCGAGGGCAAGCCCGTGCGTCTGGTCGGGTTCGCGCGCGACACCGAGACCATTTACTTTGAGCCGCGCCGGGAGACGGATGAGATCGCCAGCAACATCGTCAAGGCGGCCGTCACCACGACGGACAACACGCCGACCGACCTGCTGGCCATCTATGGCTCGCTCGTGCTGGCGAACAATTCCGCGCGCGCCTTCAGCCTGCTCGTGAAGAGCGAGCGCACGGGCACGCACGGCTCCGTGGATATGTGGCAGTTCACCGGCATCATCAAGCGCGATGCCAACGCCGCCAGCACGGCCCTCACGCTCATCCCAGGCCCCTACACCGGCCTGACGGCATGCGTGGTCGCACTCACCGAAGACACGTCGGCCGGCGCACTCAAGATCACCGTCACCAATCCCGATGCGCAGACCTGGCGCAGCACCGCACTCCTCACCTGGTTATGAAACTTAAGCTCGATCCCAAGACGGCCCTCCTGACCATTGTCGCCGTCGCCTGCATCGCGGCCACGGTCGCCAAGCGCGCGTTCTTCAGCACGACCACCGTGGACTCGGCGGCCTTCACCACGCTATCCACCAACCTGCTGGCGCAGTCCACGGCCTCGGCGGCGCGTGGGGTGTTGAACGTCACCAACGCGACCGGACTGGAGGCCACCGATGCGAACCTTATTATCGTGTCGAACACGGTGAGCGGCCACACGACCTTCATCGCTGCGGGCAGCAATGCGACGGCCAGCGTAAGCAACAACCTGGTGGCAGTGACGGCCACCGTGGCCGCGATCCCGGCCGGGACGAACATCGTCACTCTGAACGGCACCGAAACCATCACCGGGCCGAAGACGCTGACTGCGGCATTGACGGCGACCAACCCCGCCAGCCTGTTCGCCGGCAACGGCGCGGGGTTGACGAATCTGAATTTGGCTGTCCCCGCTGGGGGCGATTCAGGATGGACCAACCTGCGGTCCTTCTACCGGTCCGCTCAGATTCAGACCCGCACGCTGCTCAACACGAACATCCCACTGACTTTCTTCAACGCGGCCACGAACAATCCGCCGCCCATCTCGCCGGGCGGATTTGCGCAATGCACGCCGCTCTTCCAGGTCACCCTGCCGCCTGCACTTGGCTCCAACAGCATCTTCACGCTCACAGGGACGTTCTACAAGACCAACGGGACCTCCAGCTCTTTCGCCACTTTGCTTTATGCTGGCACGGCTACCAACCTGGTCGGCGGGGCTACGAATGGAGTTCTGACCACCAGCGCGACTGTGCAGAAATTTCCCACTAGCACGCTCGCCACATTCAGGAATTGGGGTGGATACACCACGCAGTTTGGCGGCCCGGGAGGCAACGACATCGGGTTAGACGCTCCAGCCGCCTTGGTGGACACCAGCGTCCCTTGGCAGGCGTATTTGGGAGCAACTAGCCTCTCCGGGGCAACGAACGCAGGATGGGTGGGCTTTACGCTCACGGAGACGGTTCTGCTCCCGTGAGTGTCACGCGCGCGGCGGCTTCCTGACCCTTGCAAGAGGCTTGCAAAACCCGCCCAGCCGCCCTTGTCTTCCCGCCATCTGTGTCAAACCGGCGAGAATCTGTGTCAAACCCCGCGCGGCTTTACGGCAGTCCGCTTCGGTTGGCAGGGGTGCAGCTATTGGACTTGATGCTGCCGGAGATTCTCCCTCTCCCAGCGGGAGAGGGCCGGGGTGAGGGAGAGCGCGTTCGATGGACCACGGCGGAGATTCGCCAGGATACTCCCGCGATTGTTATCAGAGGCCCGCTGGCCTGGCCTGCCGGGCGCGCCAGACGCACCATGCGAGCAGCACGAAGGCCGCCGCTCCCAGCCATCGCAAGGAACCGGGCACGAAGACCACGGCGGCATTGAACCACATGAAGGCGTAGAACGCGGCGGCCGTCTGCCGCGCCCGCCGTGACCGGGCCATCCAATCCGCACCGGCACACCAGCGCAGCGCAGCGTCCGCCAGCCAGGTGATCACCAGCAGGTAGTTGAAATAGACGCCCCCGCCCCAGTCCAGTCCGGTGACTTCGCGGGTCTGACGCGCGGTGTCGGCATACGCGACCGCGTGGCTCCAGCCGTGCTTGAAATGGAACGCCGCCAGCAGATGCACCAGCAGCACCGTGGCCCCCGTGAGCCAGAGCCAGCGGAAGACCCGGCCAGCGGGCTGGCGAAGGCCGGCCAAGGTGCCGGCGACGTAGCAGGCAAATGCCAGCCAGGCGGTCACACGGACGAGGAGGTCACCGGCGGTCATGCGCCGGAGGGTGGCTTGACCCGAACTCCGAAGTCGAGCGGCCACTGGAAGTGCGGAGCGCGGCGTTTACGCCGCAGGGGCTGCGATTGAAAAAGTGCGTTCGAACCATCCTTGGCTTGCTCACGTTCCTGCGGCCTGAAGGCCACGCTCTTCTTCGTCGGGGTTCGCTCGCTTCGGAATCCGGGCTCAACGCAGGCAAATCATCAACGCGGCTTCAACCAGGACCAGTGCGCCCAGGCCGAGCCAGACGAGTGTCTCGCGCATCCGGTTGTCGGACTGCCGCACCTCGGCCAGCCAGAATTGCACCTTCACCGCGCCCAGTTCGATCACATCTCCGTTGTGGAGGATGAGTTCATCGAACTCGGTCCCGTTCACGCTGGCGCGACCGTGGCCCAGACGGCGCAGGCGGAAGCCCTCAGGCACTTGCAGGTCGAGCTGCAGGTGATTCTCCCAGACGCCCACCTCGACCAGTTGGAGGCTGTCCCCGTTGGCGCGACCGATGGTGCAGGGAAACTGGGTCACGGTCTGCGCGGTTCCCCCGCGGTGGCCGTTCAGAACGCGAAACTGGACCATCAGTTGAAGTAGCGGCGCGGGACGTCCACCCGGTCATTGGGGTAGAGCGGGACGTCCAGCCGCGGGTCTTTCTGCGCCTTGATGCAGTCCACCGTCTCCACCCGTCCATCCGCATACCGGGTGACGGTGACCTTGGTCTTGTCGCCAAACTCGCTGAACCCGCCCGCCACGGAGATGGCCTTCAGCAACGTCAGGCCGGGGCGAAAAGGATAGCTGCCCGGCGTCTTCACGAAGCTGCCGACATACACGAACCGCTCCTCCTGCCGCACCGTCGGGGTCACCTTCTTGTAGTAATTCGGCACATAGCGCGCGCGGATCTCCGCCTCTAGCTGGGTCCGGGTCTTGCCAGCCGCCTGAAACGTCTGGTCGAGATGGAGGGTGATTTTCCCATCCTCGGAAATGGTCGGTTCCGAAGTGACGGTCCCTCCGGGCAGGTCCGCCAGTTGCACCTGGATCTTTTCACCCACCCGCATGATGTCGGTGGAAGTTAGATTGGGAGGATTCGGATTGGTGGTGTGTGGAATGGCCGGCCCATTGGTGCTCTCACACGCCAGCCCGAGGCCGCACACCAGCGCCAGCCCAAGGATTTTCCAAATGCTCTTCATGGAGATACGTTGTCGCGTCGAAATGGCCGGGGCAATCAGTATTTCGGTTTGATGGTCGGCCCATCAGCAGCCGGCGTGGTCGGCTTGTGCCGGTCGACCTTGCCCAGGGGCACCGGTTCGTCCTCGTTGTTGTTGCTGTGGTAGTGATAGCCGCTGTAGTAGTAGTAGGAGGCGTCACTCGCGAGGTTGATGTTGTTGAGCACCACGCCCATGAGCCGCCCGCCAACCTTCTCCACCATCTGCCGCGAGCGGATGGCGAGGGATTGCGGATACTTGCGATACTGGATGACCAGCAGCGCCAGGTCCGCGCCACTGGCCAGCACGGTGGCATCGCTCACGCCCATGATCGGCGGCGCATCGAAGAAGACGAAGTCGTAGCGGCTCTTGGCCTCCTTGATGAACTCCTTCATCTGCGGCGAGTTCAAGATGCCGAGCGCGCTGCTCGGGAGGCGGCCGCTGGGCAGGAAGTGCAGGTTGGGCAGCTCGGTGGTCTGCACCACGTCTTCGAGCTTGGTCTGGCCCAGCAGGTAGTTGGTCAGGCCGGGTGAATTGGCCAGGCCGAGGCGCTTGTGCAGGCTGGGCCGGCGGAGGTCGGAATCCACCAGCAGCACCTTGCTCCCGTTCTGGGCGAAGATGGTGGCGAGGTTGAGGACGGTGGTGGACTTGCCCTCGCCCGCACCGCCGCTGACCACGGTGATGGCGTTGAGCTTCTCGTCCTTGCGGGTGAAGAGGATGTTCGTGCGCAGCACCCGGTAGGCCTCGGCGTGCGGGCTGTCCATGCCCTCCTCCAGCAGCGCGCCGACGTTTTGCGGGATGACGGCCAGCACGGGGGCCTGCAGCGCCCGCTCGACGTCGTCAATCGTCTTCACGCTGGTGTCGAGGTATTCGATGAAGAACGCGAGGGCGATGCCCAGGACAAGGCCAACGAACGCACCCAGCGCGATGTTGAGCGTGAACTTCGGATAGGCAGCCTTCACCGCCGCCTCGGCCTCGTCGATGATGCGCACAGCGGTGCTGCGCTTGATCTCCTTGTCGATCTCTTCGAGCTTGATCTTGTTCTCGACGGTGTCGCGCAGGCGCTTCTGGCGCTCCAGTTCCTCGGAGGCGATCTGGTAGACACGCGTGCCCTCGGCGATCTCCTGGTTCTTCTTCTTGGCCTCTTCCAGCTTGGCCGCGCTCTGATCCATGGTCGTCTTGACCGCTTTGAGCTCTGCTCCCAGGCCAATCATCACGGCGCTGGTGCGCGCGTCCACCTGGCTGGACAGCTCCACGATGACGTTGGTCATCCGCAGGTAGTCCGGGTGGTTCATGCCCAGATCCACCGCCTTGCTGATGAATTCCTGCCGCGCCACGTTGAGCTTTTCCAGCGCGCGGTCGAGCAGTTCATCCTTCACGATGACGCCGATGGCGTTCCGAAGCTGCGTCACCGGCAGCTTGCCCAGTTCGTCGTAGCGGGTTTGCTTCTGGTTGTAGAGCGTGCGCAATTCCAGCACCTGCCGGTCAAGATCCCGCATGGTCTCCGTGATCAAGGCCAGCACCCGGTTCTGGCTCTCGAACGTGACGTCAATGCCCCGCTCCTTCAGGATCTGGTTGGCGTTGCTGTTGGCCACCTGGACGGAGAGATTGTGCTCCTTCAGCTTCGCCTGCAGCGCCTTGATGCCATCCTCCACCAGATGGATGCGCTGCTCATCCCGGTTCGTCTTGTAAACCAGCGCGATCTTGTTCGCGATCTCGGCCGCCTCCTCCTTGTCTTTGCTGTAAACATTGATCTCAATGATGCTGGTGCTGCGCACGTTGCGCGGATCAATGAGCTTGCTGAGCACCTGGTAGGCCTTGAACTTCGACTGCCCGAGCCGGTATTTCTGGTCCCACCGTTGGACGAGCTTGAGGTCGTCAATAACCTTGTAGAGCACCTCCTTGGACTGGAGGATCTCAAACTGGGTCATCACGAAATAGGGGTCGTAGCCCGTCTGCTGCTGCGGCTGCAGCAGGTTCGAGATGTCCGCCGTGTCCTTCTGCACGTCCATGCGGACCGTGCTCATATAGGTCGGCTCGATCCAGTTCGTGAGCAGGCCGGTGGTGCCGGCCACGAGGGCGAACACCACGAAGATGAGCAGCCAGCGCATCCGGATGATGCGCCAGTAGTCGAGGAAGTGGAGACGGTTTTCCGGCGTGGCGGAAGCCGGGTCAGCGTAACGAGGAGCTGCGTCCATGAGTAAAAATGAAAAAGGAGGCTAGAGTTTCTTGGCTCCAGCCTCCCTCTCAAGTCACGCGGTCGTCAATCAGTAAGATGCCTTACCAGGTTCCCTTGAAGCCGAGGAAGAGACGGTTGCGATAGTAGCTGCGGCCCGGCAGGTCCGCATCCTGGCGGTCGTAATTGTAACCACCCTCGATTGACCAGATCCGGCTGAAGCGCCATTCGAGGCTCGTGCCGACCGTGAAGATGTTGTCGGAGACGTCCCGCACGCCGACATTCTGGCGGTATTCGGAGAGCTGGTATTGCGCGAGCAGGGTGCCCTTCAAGTCCGGGTTGAACTCATGGTTCAGGGACGCATAGAGCGTGGTGGCAGCGGCGTCCACGGAGGTGGTCACGTCCGTCGTGATGCGGGACATGCGGAACCCAAGCTGGAGGGAGCTGTTCGGCAGGTAATCCCAGGTGCCGTTGGCGTCCACATAGGGGCTGGTCGTGGAGCCTTGGTAGGCTGGCACCGCCTTGTTGGCATTGGGATACTCGACGTATTGGACGCCCACCCGCCCGTTCACCCGCAGGTCCGGTGTGAACTTGTGGCCTATGCCAGTGAAGAAATAATGGGAGTGGCTGTCACGCGTGGACGGCAGGTTGCCGGCGGCGTCCAGCGGGTCCTTGCTGGTGGAGTCTGTGACGCCGAAGGAATAGCCCATCAGCAGCTCGGTCTGAGTCTCATCGAAGATGCGGTAGCGCCCCGCCACCGTGAAGAGGTGCTCCACCCGGTCCAGCAGTGCCGAACGGGAGCCAGGCAGGCCGCTGCTGCTGAAGTCCTGCTGATAGTCGTAATAAGTGTTGGCGTAGCTCGTCTCCGCTGACCAGCGCTCGATGATGTCATCCCACGCATACTTCAACAGGAGGTTGTTGCGCAGGTTGTTGCCATCCGTGCGGAGGGCGGTGCTGGTGGCGGAACCCGGGTCCAGCACGCCCGGCTCCTGCGCGATGGCGAAGGAGTCGGAGACCGTCAAGGTTTGCTTCTCCGTCACGCGGTGGTTCAGCGCGGCGCCGAAATCAAAGCTGTGGTCGGCCGAGCCAGAAGTGCGGTCTTCGTAGTAGCGCATTCCGTAACGGGCGCTCAGATCCACCGTCGTCTGGTCGCGGGAAAACTTGTAGAGGCCGCTCGGGCTGAGTTCCAGGCCCCAACTGCTCCGCTTGGTCGGGGTGCCCGGCGCGGCCTTGGAGGGCAAGGTGGTGTAGTTGTCGTCGTAGAAGCCCCGGACGGTTCCGGTTACGTTCCACGGCTTGCCATCCTGCGCCAGGGCAGGTTGCAGTGCCACCACGCTCAAAGCTGCCATTCCGGTTGTCGCAATAATCCGATTCATAAGCCCTCAGATGTCCGCGTTTTCCACTGAAATTTCGCGGCCTTGATAAGAGATCAACCCCGGAAGGTCAACGCTATTCTTCCCCGGTTTTCTCCTGATTGCCGGAGACGGCCAGTTCGCATACCCGCTCCAAAATGACCTCGGCCAGCAGCGGTTCGCCCCCGATGCTGGGCGCATACCAGAGGCGCTTTCCATGGCGCTCCGTCGGGTTCCGCCACGTCGGCTGGCCGCTCCGCAGCCGTGCCTGCACCGCCGCCGCCGGCTCCCCGAGCATCACCGGGATGTCCTCGTAGGAATGGAGGCCGTCGCTGATGAAGAACGGCACCATCACCAGATGCCGCACCGTGGCCATCTGCCAGCAATCCCCAATGCGCGGCTCCTCCTCCATGAAGACCGCGTGCACCGACGCATACTCGCCCCGGGCCTGGATGAGTTCCACCTGCCGCTCGATGGCTTTGCGGGAGTTCTCGTTGTTCCCCGTGCCGTGACCGGCGATGAACAGCGCCGTGTCCGCCGCCTTGGGCAAGGCCGGAAACGGGTGCTGCGCCACCACCGTCCGGGCGCGGGCCAGCAGCACCTCCGTCATGCTGGGATGCGTCCCCACCGGGCCGCAGTAGTAAAGCGTCTGCCCGCCGCGCTGCTGGACCCGGGCGAAGTCCGGCTGGCTGCCCCCGCAGAGGCCCAGCTCCCGGGGGATCACCTGCTCCGTGAAATACCCCTCGCTGATGAACAGCGGCACAATGAACACCCGTGGCGCAAACACCCCGCGCAAGACCCCGCTCACCGACGGCTCTTCCTTCCAGAAGCACTCCACCACCTGCGCGAAGATGCCTCGCCGCCGCAGTTCGTCGGCATGCTGGTGCGTTGGCGCGGCGGAATCCGCGTTCAACGTCGAGCCGTGCCCGACCAGCACCAAGGCGGCGTCCTGATAAGCGTCGTTTGCCACGCGCCAATAAGTAGCGCGAAAACCGCCCGGGCCCAAGTCCGAACGAGCGTCGATCTAGAAAGCAGCTGCGGCCTTCCTCAATGGCTTCGTTTTGCAAAACTCCACCATTGGCTATCCCACCATCTGCTGTCGCCCATCGCGTTTCCCGCTCGCATCCGATTGATTCGTGTCCATTGGTGTCCATTCGTGGTTTTCTCCTTCCTGACCCCCTAAAATCTGCGATCTGAGATTTCCAATCTTCCTCCCATGGCTTCGTTTCGCAGTCTCTACATCCGCGTCATCCGCGTGATCTGCGGGCCTTCTCCATCTCCAAATGGCTTCGTTTCGTAAAATCATTGCAGCGACTTCTGGCTTTCGGCCATCGGCTCTCTGAAATTTGCCATCTGAGATTTCCAGTCTTCCTCCCATGGCTTCGATTCGCAGTCTCTTCATCCGCGTCATCCGCGGGCCACTCCCATCGGCTATCGGCCATCGCCCATCGTCTATTATCCCGCCTTCCCCCGCCCCTTGGCGTTCATTGGAGTCCATTCGTGGTTTCAAAATGGCTTCGTTTCGCAAAATCCCACCTTCGGCTGTCGCCCATCGCGTATCCCGCTCGCATCCGATTGATTCGTGTCCCTTCGTGTCCATTCGTGGTTTCCTCCTTCCTGACCCCCTGAAATCTGCCATCTGAGATTTCCAATCTTCCTCCCATGGCTTCGTTTCGCAGTCTCTACATCCGC
>CAZOCL010000012.1:0-46640 GCA_964578245.1 uncultured Klebsiella sp.
TCGCCGCGAACAAGAACCCGAAGCTTGCCCAGTTCTGGAACCCCATCTGGATGCCCAACCACAAGACCGACATCAACAACAACGGCGGCTTCTCCACGGACTTCATCGGGCGCAACTACGATTATCCCAATGCCGACTACGCCACGCGCGAACGCATCGCCAAGGAGCATGAGAATTACATCCGCGGCTTTCTCACGTTCCTGGCCACCGACCTGCGCGTGCCCGAGGAGATGCGCCGCGAGATGCAGACCTGGGGTCCCGTGAAGGATGAGTTCCGCGACACCGACGGCTGGCCGCGTGAGCTATATGTTCGCGAAGCCCGCCGCATCGTCGGCGAATATGTGATGAGCGAGAAGAACTGCCGCGCAGTGGAGGTCATCATGGACTCAGTCGGGCTCGGCGCCTATAACATGGATTCGCACAACTGCCAGCGCATCGTGAAGAACGGCAAGGTCGAGAACGAAGGCGATGTGCAGGTCCCGCCCATGAAGCCCTACCCCGTCTCCTACCGCTCCATCATCCCCAAGGCCGCCGAGTGCGACAATCTCTTTGTCCCGGTGTGCCTCAGTTCGTCGCACATCGCCTACGGCAGCATCCGCATGGAGCCGGTTTTCATGGTGCTGGGCCAGAGCGCGGCCACGGCGGCGGCCATTGCGATTGATGACCAGGTGCCGGTTCAGAAGGTGAACTACGAGAAACTCCGCGCCCGGCTGGTCGCTGACCAGCAGGTGCTCGACTGGACTGGTGGTGGAAGCAACGTAGGCGGCAAGTTCGTGGACCCGAAGAGCCTCCCCGGCATCGTCCTCGACGATGAGCAGGCCACGAAGACTGGCCATTGGGCGGAAGCAGCCACCATTGCGTGGCGCGTGGGCAAAGGTTACTCCCACGACAACAACGCCGAGAAGGGCGGCCTGAGCGCCGCCTTCACGCCGGACCTTCCGACGGCGGGCGATTACGAAATCATCCTGCTCAACGTCCCCAACGCAAACCGCGCCAGTAATGTCCCCGTGACCGTGAACATCGCCGGCCAGCCCGCCAAGACAGTCAAGGTGGACCAGCGGACCAAGGGCGAAATCTCCCTCGGCACCTTCAAGCTGCCCGCCGGCAAGACCACCACCGTGACCGTGTCCAACCAGGACACCGACGGCCATGTGATCCTCGACGGCGTGCAGTTCAAGCCGGCGAAGTAACGCAAAGCCTCAACGCCGATTGGTGGATTGGCAGATATGAGCCTGTTCGCCGCCTCTCCATCTCTGGCCACCTTGAATCTGCGGGAAATCCTCGGCTCCATCTGTCCCGTCTTCATTTTTCTGACCCCATCTTTCTGACCCCTTCCGATTCAAGGGGAGCGGTGGCGTAAGCCGGAATTCTAGCGACTCCTATCACATTGCGAATTCTCAGTTCCAATGTGTGAACGCGCCTTGCCGACTGCCCATCATTGGGGCAACTGCTTTGGAATTTGGCACTTGGGCTTTGGAGTTTTTTTCTCTCACTCAGCCAGCCACAGTCTAGCCAGTCCAACCGGCTGAAACTTCGCCTCCTCCGCCGAGAGCGTGAGCGTCACCTTGCATTCCCGGCCCTTGGTGTTGACCGCGGTGACCTTGGCCATAAGCGGGGTGACCATGGGCTTGCGGTCCACGCCCGCAGGCGCGACCCGGACGGACTTGCCAACCTTGATCTGCTTCGCCACGTCGCCGCCTTCGTTGAACAGCGTCAGACGCAGTTCCGTGCCCTTCGACTCATCCACGTAGCCCGGCGCGCCTTCCTTCAGGATGCGAGCGGCGTGAACCGCCTTCTGCTCGGTCTGGAACTTCACGAGGCTCTCGTCGTCGAGGAAGACCTCCCAGGCCATGCGCGTCTTGCCCTTGCCCATGCCATGAGTCTTGGTGCGCAGCTTGTCGCCAATCTTGATGTCGGTGAACTTCGCCGGCGCTCCCGCCTTCCAGAAGCGTGTCTCGCCGTCGGTCTCGATCAGGACGTTGGTCTGCCGGATGAAGCTCTTGTCGAAGCTGGCCCAGGTGCAGTCGAACGCGCGCTTCGCTGTATCAATTTTGTCCACGTAGAAATACTCCTTGTGGCCGTTCATCATGTTCATCTCATCCTGGATGTAGGTCAGCCAGACCCACTCGCCCTTCTCGTTTTCGTGCAGGCGGAAGATGGCGCGCTCGCCCACACGAAAGTCCTGCAAGTCGCCGCTCGCGGCATGATGCAGCAGCTCGGCATAGGGCATCACGGTGAAGCTCATCACCGCGTCGTCTCCCTCGTTACGAAACTTCCCGGTGCGCGTGGCGAGATCAATGCTGATCAGTTCGCCCCACGGCCGGCGCATCTCGCCAGTGCCCGTCGGGACGATGACCTGGCCCGGGATGATCTTGAGCTTCGGCTTGGCGGGCGGCTCGGCGGCGGGGACAACGTCACCCAGACTGGCGAGGCACAACAGGGTCAGGAGGAGTTTTTTCATAAGGCGTGGATTACAGAATCATGGCTCACAAAATCATGCAGATGAGCCAGGGAAACAGCATCTTCATTCCGCATGATTTTGTGAGCCATGATTCTGTGAACTGTCTGAAAATCGATTTTCAACCGGCGATTTTTCGAAATAACTCGCCCAATCTGCTGACGGATCAATGGCATATCCTCCACCGAAGCGGGGTGCCAGATCAGCGATTCCGGCGACGCATCGCTGCGGCTCGCTGGTCCACTAGCCACTGGTCCGCTTCTTCATGCGAGTTAAACCGATAGACCCCGCGCACCGGCATCAAGTCGGACAAGGTCTCATTCGGATTGATTGCATGCACAATGGCCTTGCTGGCCGCCTGATCGTCTGGTGGGCGATGACAAACGGCCTTCCCGGCAGTCTCCTCGTTGTTGTCAGCCTTGCTCATAGGTCGAATTTAGCCGCTGGGCCGGACAATACCAGCGCCAGTTCGTTGTCAACGTCATTGATACAGCCGCTCTTCCCGCGGCAGGTCGTCTATCTTCCACGCATTGGGCCAGAGGCGGATGATGCGCTTGGGACGGAAGCCTTCAATGAGCAGCTCGGCCTTGAACTTCACCTGCAGGCCGCTGCTGCCGGGCACGACCGGGATTTCCTTCACTTCCACCAGCGTGCCACGCTTGCGGTCGTTGATCTGGTCCCATGTGCGAAGGTTGTCCTCGGCGGTCGCGGCGGTCATGGTGTCATTGGTCGTCTGAGTGACACGGAACATCTCCTTGAGCTTGGGATCAAAGGCCCCGAAGAGCGTGACGGTCACGATGGCCTGCTGATTGTCCACCGCGTCAATCCACCCGGCAAACCCGCGCTCGCGAAGCGACTGCCGGTGCACCTCGGCCTGCTGCGCCGTGGCCAGCGCGCGGCTCTCGGCGTCCAGCCAGATGTCCACGCAACGGCCCGGACCCTTCAGCGTGGCGTAGGTAAGGTTGATGAAGACGGACTGGCCGGCCGCAAGATCCGTGAGCGCACCGAACCCACGACCCTTCCACACGCGCGTGGCAGGAAAGATCTGAAATAGGGTCGCCTTCGCGTCGGCCTTGCCTGCCGTGATTCCGGTGGCGGTCAGAACATTTTTCTCCAAGTCCACCGCATCCACACGCCAGGCGCGCTGCTGGCCGGCCAGATAGCTGAAATCATCCTCCAGGCGGGACGCCTGGCTGTAGGCGGCCTCGATGCTCAGCCGCTCATAACGGGGCGTCTGGACTTTCGCCGCTTTGCGACCCTTCGCTTCTTTCGACTCCTTGGGTTCGGCCGGCTGCTGGTAAAACCACCCGTGCAAATGCGTGCCGATGGGAATGTCCTTCAGCTCCGCCGAAGCGCCGTGAAACTTCAGCGAGCCAAACGGCAGCAGCGTGAATGGATGGGGCAGATCCCAGTCCCCGCGCCGCTGGGCGTCCGTGCGGTCTGGCCGGAGGACACCGGTGCGGTTGACGTGGTCGAGGGCGATGAGTTCTCCGGCGATGTAGTGTGCCGAGCCTTCGGGCGGGAATTCGCCGGGCTTGAGCTGGAAAGGTGCCTCGGCGGCGAAGAGTGCGGCCGAGACGCACAACAGCGTGCAAAGAACTTTGGTTGGAAGGTTCATTCGTTCACCAAGATGAGTCTGCCCGCAAAACACGCTAAAGACACGAAACTGAAATCTGCTTTCGCGTCCCTCGCGTGTTTCGCGGGCTGTTAGTGGATCTGACCGGTCACACCACTTCCGACACCGGTCCGAGGCTGTCAGCGAACTTCTCGGTGTTGACCTCCATCTTGTGGAGCATGGTCAGGAGGAGGTTCGTGAGGTGCGCGTTGCTGTTCACCGGACGGCTGCAGACGCCGTAGTGGCCGGCGGCGTTGGTGAGGTCGTATTGCTTCAGCACCGGCAGGTTGTAGTCAATGTGCTGGCCGTGCTTGAGGCCAAGCGACTTGCCGCCCGCAAGGATGGTCGGGAGGTTGGCGTTGCCGTGACTGTGGCCGTAGGCCATGCCGCTGCCGAAGAGCACCATCGTGCGGTCGAGCAGGTTCTCCTCGCCGTCCTTGACCGCCTGCAACTGGTCGAGGAAGTAGGCGAACTGCTCGGTGATGAAGGCGTCGCTGCGGCTTAGGCGGGCCATCTGCTCAGGGTCGCCGTTGTGGTGGGACAGCTCGTGGCGCGTCTGCGGGATGCCGATCTCGGGGATCGCCAGGCCGTGGCTCTCGCTGCCGCTCATGTAGGTGATCACGCGCGTCATGTCCGTGCGCAGCGCGAGGACCATCAGGTCATACATGGTGCGGTAGTAGTCGCCAGCCTCGGTTTTCGAGACGTTGCGGGTGAGGTTGGCGGCGACCTTTGGGTCCACCGTAGGCTTGGGGACGTTCAGCCAGGAGTCGAGCCGCTCGGTGCGCACTTCGACCTCGCGGACGGCGGTGAGGTATTCGTCGAGCTTGAGGCGGTCCTCGCCACCGATGCTGCGGCGGAACTGCTTCGCGTCGTCGAGCACCAGGTCCAGCACGCTGTGGCGGCGACCCAGGCGGCGGCGCTGCACGTCAATGCCGCCGGGCTCCGCACCGAAGAGACGGGTGAAGACGGCCTTGGGATTGTCCTCGGCCGGCAAAGGGACGCCATCGCGTGACCACGCAAGCGTGGTGGTGCCACGGGAAATCGAAAGCTCCAGCGAGCTGAAGCGCGTCAACGGCGCGGTGACCTCGGCCATGAGCTGGTCAGCGGAGACGGTGTTGCGGAACGCGCCGCCCTCCTGGCTGACCTTGGCGGCGGTGAGCCAGACCTTCTGGCACTCGTGCGCCTGCCCGATGCCGTTCGGATGGTGCAGACCGCTGATCGGGGTGATGTTCGCGCGGTGCTTCTCCAAGGATTGCAGCGGCACGCTCAGCTCGTAGTCCCGGCCCGGCTTGGTGATCTGCCAGGTGAGCACGTTCACCCCGTTGGGGATGTAGATGAACACGCTGCGGCGCGGCTTCGCAGCGGCAGCGGCCGCCGGAGCCGCGCGGAGCGGGCTCATGCAATCCAGCAGCGGCAGGGCGATGGTCGCGCCAAGACCGCGCAGCATGTGGCGGCGGCTGAGGAGCCATTTCTGAGTGAGGACGTTGCTCATAGGGGTAATGACGGAAAGGGGTTGAAAAATCGCCAACTAGATTGTGACTCCGAGCGCCGGACGGCCGAGGTCCACACCCTTGCTGCGCGCGTGGTCAATCATCTCGGCCACGGCCTGCTTCCGGCGTTTCTCGGGGAGGAAGTTGATGCGGGCCATCTCCTCGCCGAAGGCACGAACGTGGAAGTCGCGCATAATGCGACGCCACGCCCGGCGTTCCGCTTCCGGTGAGGAGGCCCGCTTGGGGCGATTCGTGGTAGCGTTCATAACCCGTCAAAATGGCGCTCTGCGACCGGCAGCCAAGATACAATATCCGCCCCCATTGTCGCACCCACATTTTTCCGGGCCTCGGCAACCATCCGATCAAATCCAAACTCCCGCAGCGGCTGAAACGGGAGATGGGCCAGCGCACATTCGATACGTATGGCATGGCTGCCCGCGAGGTCCGCCTCGCGGCGGTCTTTTCGTGCGCGGCGCACCGCGGACAAATAAGGGCGCAGATGCCGCTGATAGATGCCGATGCGGACCAGATCCAGTTCACTCCAAAACACCCGCTCTGCCAGCAACACGCGCTTCACCATCAGCTCGTCGGTGAAGGGAGCCAGTCGCAACACCGGACGCAACTCCATGAGCCGCTCGTCCGGGCGCTCCCGACTTGCACGCCGCCGCAACACCTCCACGTCATATAGGTGAAGCCAGCCATCCAGTTCCTTGTTCTCCAGCATCTGACCGCCGAGTGCGGTCGCAAAGGGCCAGTCTTTCTCCCGGTTCGTGCGCTTCATTTCCGCCACGACATTTTGACGCGCGTAGCTGCCTACCATCTGGCGTTGCCACGGCGAGCTGCCGCGCGGCGCGATCCCGAAGATGTCCAGACACGTCTCCTCAGGCTTGGTCTTCCAGGTGAAATGCGCCGTCCAGCCGCCTCGCATCCAGCGGGCATCGAGCGGCGGCGAGATGTTGCCCCGGTAGTTCGGCGACAGGCCCCGCAACGCAGTCTCCGCGATGAGCGAACGAAAGTCATCCGCCTGCTCGGGCGCACACAGCACATCGCAATCCTTCGTTGTGGCCGCGACGCCGAAATGCACGCACGCCATGCCGCTCGTGATGGCGCAGACGATCCCGCGCGACTGCGCGGTCTTCACCAGTCCGGTGAAAAAGGCTTCGAGTTCGGCGTAGGGAATCATCGCCTCAGCGCCGCTGGAACAGCTCGCTCGTCACCAGCGACTCCACCGTGGCCACGAGCCGGTAGTCAGCCCCCTTGCTCTGCTTGGCCAGGCTGGCCAGCGCCTCGCGGTCATCCACCGTCATCACCCGGCGGAGGGCGAAGATGGCGAGCTTCTCGATGAAGGTGGCGGTGAACTTGTCCAGGTCCTCCGTGAGGATCTTCTTGAACTCGGCGGCATTGGCATACTTGCGGCCATCCAGCAGTTCGCCGGTCGCGTCCACCTTGGGGTTCTCGCCGCTGCCGTCGCCCACGATCTCCACCGTGCGCCAGCGGCCGATGGCGTCGAAGTTGTCGAAGGCGAAGCCCAGCGGATCAATCTTCGCATGACAGGCGGCGCAGTTCGGGTCGCTCTTGTGAGCGTCGAGCTTGTTACGCAGCGTCGCCTTGGGCTGGGTGGCCGGCGTGGGCTCGATGGGCTTCACATTCGCGGGCGGCGGCGGCGGGGACTTGCCGAAGATGGATTCCATCACCCACTTGCCACGATGCACTGGGCGATGCCGCGTGCCGTCCGACGTGAGGCTGAGGACGGAGGCGTGGGTCAGGATTCCGCCGCGTTGCTCCTCCGGCCGCAGGGACACGCGCCGGAACTCGTCCCCGGTGACCTCAGGCAGCTTGTAGTGCTCGGCCAGACGGGCGTTCACCATCGTCCAGTTTGAGTCCAGGAACTCCTTCAAGCTGAGGTTCTTCTGCATCACTTCCCGGAAGTAGGCCGTCGTCTCGCCGATCATGCTCTTCTCCAGATACGCGTCGTAATCGGGGTAAAGCTTCTTGTCGGGCGGGAACATGCCGACCTGGCGGAGCTGCAGCCAGTCGCGCGGAAAGGCCTCGGCGAAGCGCGCGGCCTTCGGGTCGCGCAGCATGCGCTGGACCTGCGCCTTCAGCACCTCCGGCTGGCGCAAGGTGGCGGCCCGCGCAGCGTCCATCAGTGCGGCATCGGGCATCGTGCTCCAGAGGAAATACGACAGGCGGGAGGCCAGCTCCCAGTCCGTGAGGCGGACACTCTTGTCCGCTGTGGGTAGTTGGTTGGCCGGCGATTTAACGGGGACAAGAGTGTCCCCGGCACGCCCCTCGACCATGTAAAGAAACTCCTTCGAGCAAATCACCGCCTGAAAGGCCGCCTTCATCGCGGACTCAAACTTCTCCCCGCTCTTGACCTCGCTCTCGACGAGCTTCACCAGCCGCTCCACTTCCTCGGTCTGGGCGGGACGACGAAACGCCCGCTCGGCGAGGAGCTTCAGCTTCTCACGCGCCCCGGCCAGGTCCGCCGGCATGTATTCGCGCTGCGCGTAAGTCGGGCCTTCCTCCGCGATGGGCCCGCTCCACTCCAGCCAGTCCACGATGAGGAACGGGTAGAGCGGCAAGCCCTCCTCGTCCGTGAGCTTCATCTGCCACGCGTGGCGGCCATCCTTGATGCTGAAGAACGGCTTGTTCCCCGAGCGGCCCGAGCGCGGGAGGTTGGACGGCCCCGGCGTGTCGTTGCTGAACCGCACATTGAGATAGCCCGCCGGCAGGTGCGTGGTGAACTCCACGATGATCGGCTTGTCCTCCGGCGCGATTACGTCCTGCTCATGCAGCATCCGGTCCAGGTTCACGGCATAGACCGCCAGGTGCGGCGCGTGGCCGTTCTTGGGCTTTAATCCGCTCAACTGCACCCGCATCTTGTAATAGCCGGCCACCGGGATGCCGCCGGGGCTGGCGCGGGTGAGATCGTGGCCGGGCCACATCTCCACGCGCACCTTGTCCGCGAGGCCCTGGGCTTCGAGTTCCGCCCGGTTGGGGCCGCCACGCAAATCCACGCCTTCCATGCGCTTGCCGAAGGTCTTCGCTGCCGCCGCCTTCTTGCCCTTGTCAGCCACCGGCTCCGGGAACGCCTCCGCCAGCACCATGTCCGCCGCCGCCAGATACTTCTCCACATGCGACGGCGACACCGACAGCACCGAGCCAATTCGCCCGAAACCGTTGTAAGTGTCGTCGTCCGAGAGCCCGGTCGGGTCCGCCGCATCAAAGGTGACGCCGAGCAGGTCGTGGATGGTGTTGGCGTATTCCTCGCGCGTGAGCTTGTGGAAGGAGACGCGCTCGCGCTTCGCCAGCCGCACGGCCTCGCCTTCCTTCAGCCGGGCCGCCAGCCACTCGACGACCTTCGCGGCCTCGGTGGCATTGGGTTTCGGCTCCTTCTTCGGCGGCATCTCGCCGGAGCTGATCCGGTCCATGACCTCCGCCCACTTCGCCCCCGAACTGCCCTTGAGGAAGTCCCGGGAGAGATTGTCCACGCGGAACTCGCCCTTGTGAACCTTCTCGTCGTGGCAGCGGTTGCAATGCTCCGCGAGGAACGGGGCGACCGCCTTGTCAAAGTCCGTCGCAGCGCCGGGCGCAGCGGCCTGCGAAGGCAGGGCCGCGCCAAGCACCAACAATCCGCAAAACGCGGGCCGCACGCGCCGGGCAAAGCCCAGCCCCAGCGTGCTCTGCGTGGAGGTATTCCAAGTCACGAGATAAGGACGCAGCCCAGGCGGTTAGGTTTCAAACGGAATCAATCCTTGCCCCCCGGAGCGCGGCACTCCGGGCCGCAGCGGCCACCTTGCTGAAGGCGCAACGGTTGCACCGTCCGCGCCTCCGTTGCGCGATCCAAAGCCGTGGTTAAGAACCCGCAACCCGCCTTATTTCAGCTAGTTACGTGACTTGTCCCTCCTGGCCCAAGGCACAGCGCTTCATCCTGTTCGGTCAAGGACGCCGCCGACCGGGACGGGGGCGCGAGACCGGCGCGGCTTCTGAGACGCTTCATTCGACCTTCCCAGTTAGCAGGGTTATGCCTCCGGTCGAATTGCCTAGCGCAACAGTTCGGCCATCCGGGGAAAAGGCGACCGAACAGAAACTGCCCCGGCGCGACCAAAGCAATTTACCGCTGGCTGTGTCCCAGATACGAGCATCATCCATCCCTGCTGCCGCCAGTAACTCGTCCGCTTTGGAAAAGTCGGCCTTGCTCAAGAGGCTGTCACTTTTTTGGAATTCTGAAACCAATTCCCCTGAGTCCAGGTTGTAAACCCTACCTGGCACATTCCAATACCCCTTGGTGAAAACCCAAGGGTGCGAGCGAGCCAGCCTAACAAACTCAATGTAATTCGTCCCCTTTGCCTCAAGAGAAACTGTCTTTTTGAGCCTCCAATCAGTCGCATTCCAAATGGAAGCAAGCTGCCCATAACCGCCCATAGCTAGCATCGTGCTATCCCGAGACAGATGCAGCGATACGACTGCTTTCACTTCCATTTCCGGCGGCTGGCCGGCGACGGTTTGCCCCGGCAATATCGTGACCACCGTGCCCTTTTCGACGTTCCAAACGGTGGCATAACGGTCTGCTGAAGCCGTGATCAGGGTCTTGCGGTCTGAGGTAAGAGCAAGTGCATGCACCAAACCCGTGTTGGGCACGCGCTTGACCAGCTTGTAGGTCTGGGCGTCCCAGATCTTCACCTTAAACCCGCCGCCCACAATCCATTGTCCATCCTTGGAGAAGATCACATCCTCGACTCGACCACCATGCCCCTCCAACGTCTTTATGGCCGATCCCGTGCGCCAGTTCCACAGCGTGATCTCGCCGTGGGAGCCAAATGAAATGACCGTGCCACTTCCGGCGGCAAGCACGGAACCGTCCGGGGAAAAGGCCAGCGAGGCAATGCGTCCAACGGGTTCTGGCAAGGTCAACGCGCGCAGGTCCGTCACCACCACGCGCTCGGCGCAAAGTCCTGACGAACACGTAATGATGACGACGACAACCCACTTCACGGCGTCAATCGTGAGTCGGTTGATGAGCGTGCGCATGGCGGGCCAGTGGTTGGTTAAGCAGGAGTGGGCAAAAGCCGGTTCTCCCCTTTCAAACTTGGTGCCATGGGCATGAGGCTCCGCGTTTCAGGCGGCTTGTCAATGAATTGGCGCGGCTGCCGCCGGCCGGGACGGGGGCGCGGGAACGGCGCAAAGCAGACACCATTTCAACGGTTTCTGGCCGTCTAGCCCAAGCCTCACGCCAGCACTTCCCTCACCACACTCCCGCCCGGCGTGATGGGCCGCAGCCGGCCGGTCGCGTCCTCGACGAACGCGTCCGGGTCAATGCCCATGGCGGCATAGACCGTGGCGATGAAGTCCGCCGGGCTGACGGGCTTGTCCGTGACGCGGTCGGCCTTCACGTCCGAGGCACCGTGGACGTAGCCGCGCTTCGCGCCCGCGCCGGTCATGAGGATGTTGTGGACGAAGGACCAGTGGTCGCGCCCGGCGCTGCCGTTGATCTTCGGCGAGCGGCCCATCTCGCCCATCACGATGACGAGCGTCTCATCCAGCAGGCCGCGGGCCTGCAGGTCCTCGCACAACGCGGAGTAAGTCTGGTCCAGCGGCGGCAGGCGGTGGTTCTTGCAGATGTTGAAGTGGTCCGAGTGCGTGTCCCACGCGGTCGGATCGCCGCCCGTCTTGTCGTAGGATTCCCAATAGACAGTGACAAAACGCGTGCCGCGCTCGACCAGCCGCCGGGCGATCAAGGCTGATTCGCCGAAGAGGTAGCGCCCGTAGCGGTCCCGCACGGCGGGCTTTTCATCGTCCAATTCGAAGGCGCGCCAGGCGCTTTCGGTGGAGCTGTTGTCCGCGAGGATGTCGAACGCGCGCTTCTGATAGGCATCGAACCGCTCGTAGTTGTCGGAATTGCCCACGCGGTCTGCCTGGGTCTTGAGCTGCTCGGACAGGGAGCGCCGACCGGCGAAGCGGTCCAGCGTGACCTCCGTGGGGAGCTTCGTGCCGGGCACGAGCACCTTCCCGGCGGCCTGCCGCTGGACGTCGTAGAAGGTCTTCGGCTCGTAGAGGTCGCGCAATTCGCAGTCCGTGATCAGGGGGTCCCACTTGCGGCCCAGCCAGCCGGCGAAGGGGCCGGGCCGGGTGATCTTCTGCCCCCAGCCGGGGTTGCACGGCATCCACACGCTCGCGGGCGCGGTGCTGCGGCTGGTGCGGGAGAGATACTCCACCATCGCGTTCATGCTCGGGGCCTGCGTGTTGAGCACGGGCACGAGGGACTCGAGCTTGTCCGCCGGCGCGCCGGTCATCGTGTAGAGCATCCCGGCGCTGTGGTCGTTCTGGTCGTGCGTGGCGGAGCGGATGAGCGTGGAGCGGTCCATCCACTTGGCCATCTGCGGCAGGTATTCGCAGAAGTGAACGCCCGGCAGCGAGGTGGGGATGGAGCCAAACGGACCGCGCACCTCGCGGGGGGCATCGCGCTTGGGGTCGAAGGTCTCCTGCACCGCCGGACCGCCGAACAGGTAGAGGAGAATGACCGACTTGGCCTTGCCCTTGCCCGGACGCGCGGGAATCGTCGCCTCCGCGCGCAGCAAGTCCGGCAGGGACATGCCGAGCAGGGACAACCCGCCCAGCCGCAGCGCCTCCCGGCGACGGAGACCGTCGCAGACGGCTTTGTTTTGTCCGAGGACGCTGATCATGAAGGCATGCGCATGGGTGGACGGTTGCCGGACACCGTAGCTTCAGAATCGTGCCCGTCAACGCGGGAAACGAGGGGGAAGCTCCAAATTCCAAAGAAGCTCCAAGCTCCAAGTCTCAACTGGGGAAACCAATGCGCCTCCAAGGGAATCCGCCACTCTGCCGCCTGTGGCTCGACCTTGATGCACGGTGCTTGAATGGACACGGCCAAATGGAATTTGAAACTTGGAGCTTATTTGGAATTTGGGCTTTGGAGCTTGGAATTTATCCCCCGTCTTTCACCGAAAGCAGCGGATTTTCCCTTTTCATCCTCCCCGCCTTTCGCCAGCCTCCGCGCCGACACCTATGGCAAAAGCGCATTCCTACAAATTCTGTTTCGGTCCGTGGAACATCAGCGAGGGGCAGGATCCCTACGGCCCGCCCGTCCGGCAGCCGCAGACGTTTGATTGGAAGCTCGCCAAGCTCAAGGAGCACGGCTTTGACGCGATGATGTTCCACGACGACGACGCGGTGCCGGACCTGGACGGCAAGTCCGCCAAGCAGATCGTCAAGGAAGCGCGCGAATTGAAGAAGCGCCTCGACGGCCTCGGCATCGCGGCCGAGATGGTCGCGCCGCGCCTGTGGTTTCACCCAAACACGGTGGACGGCGCCTACACCAGCAACGACCCCAAATGCCGCGCCTATGCCATCGAACGCTCGAAGGTGTGCATCGACATCGCGCGTGAACTGGATACCGACCTCATCGTCCTCTGGCTCGCCCGCGAAGGCAGCTACATCCGCGAGTCGAAGAACGCCCGCCGCTGCGTGGACTACCTCGTCGAGGCCTTCGACAAGATGCTCGGCTACGACAAGAGCATCCGCCTCTCCATCGAGCCGAAGCCCAACGAGCCGATGGACCACGCCTACATCCCCACCATCGGCCACGCGCTGGCCATCGCGCAGCTCACGCGTGATCCCAAGCGCGTCGGCTGCCTCATCGAGAGCGCGCACGCCATTCTCGCGGGGCTGGACCCGGCGGACGAGATTGATTTCGCCTGCGCCTTCGGGAAGCTCTGGTCGCTGCACCTGAACGACCAGAACGGCCTCAAGTATGACCAGGACCGCCCGTTTGGCTGCACGAACCTCCGCAGCGCCTTCGACCAGATCCGTGCGCTCGAGCGCAATGGCTACGGGCGGAAGGGCGAATACGTGTGCTTCGACGTGCATCCCTTCCGCACCACGAAGGAAGAGCACTGGCTCGACCATCTCACGAACAGCCGCCGCACCTTCCTCCGCCTGCTGGAGAAGGTCCGCAGCTTCGACGAAAAAGCCGCGCAGTCCCTGGTGGATGACCGCAATTACCAGGCGCTCGATCAGATGGTGATCGAGCATCTGATGGGGAAATGAATTAGCCGCGAAAGAACGCAGAGTTCACAAAGGGAATTCCCTCCGTAGTGCTTCTCCACAGCTTCGTTACGCCTTGGAAAAAATGTTCCGACTGATATTTAACCGCAGAGACGCGATGAGCACAGAGAGAAACCAAAGATTGGGAGCGGCCAGCGCGCCAGTCCTTCCATCTTTGTCCATCCCCAATCTTTGGGAGTTCCCCGCTTTGATCGCCTTGAATCTGCGGCACCCCGCCGCGGCCGCTCTTCCCTCGCCTTTCTCTGTGTTCATCGCGTCTCTGTGGTCAGCTTGGGTTGCGGCTCGGTCGCGTTGGCCTTTGCGCTAAATTCCAACTGTCGGAATTAGGATGAATTCCCCCACCATCACCGTCCCGCCCGGCACGACGAACCGCGAGTTCCTCGAACAGTTCGCGCAGCCCGGACGCGTCGGCCTGTGCGGCGGTGACACGCTGATTGACCGGGGCATCGCGCGCGCCGAGCGCCACGCCACGCCCGACGGCGCTTGGAGCCGCTGGACCCATGCCTTCATCTTCGGTGAACGCCGCAGCGACGGACATCTGTGGATCATCGAGTCGGACATGCAGGTGCTGCGCGGCCACGTCCAGTTCGGCGTGCAGGAAAACCGCACCACGAAATACCACGACGAACAGCTCTACTCCTCCCTCGCGATCCTCGACTTTCAGCTTCCGCCGGAGCAGGTGAACCGCATCGTGGCCGAAGGCCTGGAACTGGTCTCGGGCCGCACCCGCTACTCATTGCGCGAGATCCTTGGCATCTTGATCGCACTCAAGCACCCCACCCTGCGCGGGCGCGGCAACCTGCTCGACCGCGAGAACGCCTTCTTCTGCTCCGCGCTGGTGCGGCATCTGTTTGCCAAGGCCAGCTACGATCTCACGCCCGGCCTGGACGTGAAGCACACCGCGCCGGAAGACCTCTTCCGCTCACCCGTGCCGCACCACGCGTGGACGCTGGAGCGCGCCATGCCCCACAGCCGCCTCGGCGCGCTGGCCAAGCGGGTGAAGCAAAGGGTGAAAACCCGCTTGCGGCGCAGCTAACGTGAAGCGGACACTCCTGTCCGCTCTGCGGTTCTAAGCGGCTGACCAGCCGCAGCAACCTCCTGACAAGTCCCCAAAGATTTGGGAAAGACAAAGATGGAGGCCGAACAGCATAGCTGGGGATGCTTGAGCCGCACAGGCTCTCCGAGGAGCGCGGCGTTTACGCCGCAGAAAGCCACCTCACGAGATATGCGCTCGAACCACCACCGGCCGGCTCACGTTCCTGCGGCCTGAAGGCCGCGCTCCTCCGCATCTGCCCCCGCTCGCTCCCAAATTCGGCCCCCATCTTTGTCTTTCCCAAATCTTTGGGGAGTTTTCTTTTGATCGCAGAGGCGGCAGCCGTGCAGAAAGCGGGCGGTCCTTCTGAACAATTCTTTTACAATCCCCTGACGCACGGGTGACAACCGCCGCCTCGCGCCATGCGAGGTTGCGGGCATGAAGACCACGCTCCTCCCGGCCTCGCTCCTCATCCTCGCTCTCGCCCTGCTCCCCTCCCGCGCCCCCGCGTGCGGTGATTATGGGGCGACAAAACTCTTCACCGCCCATGAATGGGGCACGTTCACCTCGGTGCAGGGCGCGGACGGCATCCAGCTCGACTGGAACCCGCTCGTCGCCACGGACCTGCCGCCCTTCGTCCACAACGTGACCAAGAACGGGCTCGACGCCCGGGCACACACGTGGCCCCTCTACCAGTCAAAGGCCGGCACTTACGCGCGCCAGCGCATGGAGACACCGGTCATCTACTTCTACTCGGACCGCGAGCGCACCGTGGATGTGACCGTGCAGTTCCCGCAGGGCCACATCACCGAGTGGTATCCGCAGCTCAACCCCGACAGCTTCAAGACACCCGGCCGCATCACCAAGCTCGTCTGGGACCGCGTGACCATCCTGCCCCGCGCGCAACACCCGGAGTTGCAGGCGCAGCTCCCGTCGCACCCCGCGCCGAGCCATTACTTCCCCGCCCGCGAGGCGGAAGGTGACTTCCTCCGCCGCGCACCCGACCAGGAGGCCAAACCCGAACTGGAAAGCCTCCTCTTCTACCGCGGCGTCGGGCAATTCACCGCGCCGTTGAACGTCACCTTGTCCGAGGGTGCGAACACCCTGCGCGTGAAGAACTCGGGAGCCGAGCCGCTGGGAAATCTCTTCGTCCTGCAGGTGACCGGTGACCGGGCGAACTTCACTTCACTCGCCAGCCTCGGGTCCAACGCAACACAGGAGGTCGCGTTCCCCTGCCGCCGCACCGCGCGACCCCGTGCCGAGGTGACGGAGCAGCTCGCCGCAGAAATGCGCCGCGCACTGGTCAGCGAGGGCCTGTTCGAGCGCGAGTCCGCCGCGATGGTGCAGACCTGGAGTGACTCGTGGTTCGCCGAGCAGGGCGTGCGCGTGCTCTACACCCTGCCCCGCACATGGACTGACCGCACGCTGCCGCTGACGGTCTCTCCCGCCCCGGCCAGGACCGTGCGCGTGATGGTGGGCCGCGCCGAGCTGATCACCCCGGCGGTTGAAGCAGCGGTGCTCACCCAGCTCAAGAAATTCAGCACCGGCAACCCCACCGACCGGCCGCAGATCGCCACCGACACCCGCGCGCTGGGCCTGGGCCGCTTCCTGGAGCCGACGGTGCGCCGGCTGGCCAAGCACTTCCCCGCGCAGCAGTTCGGCCTGCTGAGCCATGAGTTTGTGCAGCAGACCATTTCACCCGTGCCGGCTCCGGCCACGGTGGCCACGCGTTTCGAATAAACCCGACACCAAAAAACCACCATGAAGATCAAGCTCCTGTCCCTCGCGTTGCTCACCGCCCTCATCGCCATCGCCGGCCTGCCGCCCGAGCAGCAGCCGCAGGCCGAGCCACAACAAGCGCAAGTTCCCGCCGAGCTGGAGAAGATGCACGCGGAGCATCTTCAATTCTTTGCCCGGTCTCCGGGCTTTGGCGTGAGCCGCGTGCCGCGCATGCCAAGCTACGCAACCGTCAATCTCGCTGGGACGGTCTATACCGTCGTCCGGCCCGATCTCATCGCGCTGGAAACCAAGCCCGTCGCCTATCGGAATCCCGGCGAGGACGGGGTGAGCATGGCCATGCTGACGAACAAGACGGTGAAAGCACAGCTCCAGACGCGTGCCATCAGCGATGAGGAGTCCCGTGCGATCCTGGAATTGCGCGAAGGCAAGGACCTCGTGCAGCAGCCTGGCACCATGCCGTTCTTGCAACTCCCCGGTCGCGCATCGGCAGTGGGTCCGGTCATTCCAGTCATTCGGGTGGTCGGCGCAATGCGGGCCACCGCGGGTTGCGCGCGTTGCCACGAGGTTCCGCAGGGCACATTGCTCGGCGCGTTCTCTTATACGCTGGTGCCGGCCAATACCGCCACCTCATTGATCCAACATCGCAATTAAACACTCAACCACACTGCCATGAAACCCAATTGCTGCTCTCACCCGGGCCATCCACGCCCGGCGTTCGCCGTGACAGCTTCACTCGCCATCGCGCTGCTGGCGGCATGCACCGCCCTGGCTGGAGATGCGTCTTACACGCCGACCACCACCACGCGACTGCCCAAGACCAGGCCGGTCACTGCGGCAAAGGTCGCCGCCGCCACGCCCGCCCTCCTGACAGGGCACGGCTACGGCAAGGCCGACCGTCGATTCGACTCCGCAGAAGCGATGCATGCCGACCATTTCCTTCGCTTCGAGACCGCGCCCGGCTTCGGCATGAGCCGCGTGAAATTCATGCCGCGCGCAAGCGAGCTGACCCTCGCCTACGAAACGTATCTCGTGCCCAAGCCAGACCTCATCGCGCTGGAAGACAAGGCCGTGGCCTACGTCAGCCCCTCGGAGATGATTAGTGTCGCCGCGCTGACCAACCGCACCACGCGTGCCCGGCTCCAGACTCGTCCGCTGTCCGAGCTGGAGACCAAGGCCATCGCCAGCCTGCGCGCGGGCCAGAACCTCGTGGTGCAGCCGGCCACGTTCCCGATGGCGACGCCCCAAGGCTCGCGCGAAGTTCCCGGCCTGCTCGCAGTCGGTGCCCTG
The DNA here is from genome assembly GCA_964578245.1 of uncultured Klebsiella sp. Classification (GTDB taxonomy): domain Bacteria; phylum Verrucomicrobiota; class Verrucomicrobiia; order Limisphaerales; family SXTU01; genus SXTU01. The sequence continues at coordinate 17,712 of CAZOCL010000012.1, forward strand.
CGCGCCAAGGCCAGTTGCGCCAAGTGCCACGAGGTGGCGGAAGGCACGCTGTTGGGCGCGTTCTCCTACACGATGTATCAGACTACGTCTGCTACCAATGCCCAGGTGAGCCTCCTTGGGAAGGACCTTCAACCCTGACTGCCATGAACACGAACTCAATCCCCACCTCGTTCCGCCTCGCCCTTTCGCTCCTGACGGCGTGCGCCACCCTCGTTGCCCTCGCCGGCCTGCCACCGGACCAGCAACCAAAATTCGAGCCGCAACAGCCGCCTGCGCCCGCCGTCCCCAATGAACTGGAGAAGATGCACGCCGAGCACCTTCAATTCTTTGGCCAGTCGCCAGGTTTTGGTTCGGACCGCATCGATCACCTGCCGCCTCGTGCGACGGTCACGCTGGCTGGCACCACCTACAGCGTTGTCCGGCCTGATCTCATTGCGCTGGAGACCAAGGCCGTCGCCTACCGGAACCCCGGGGAGGGAGTGGTGAGCATGGCGATGCTGACCAACAAGACGGTGAAAGCGCGGCTCCAGACGCGCCCGATCAGTGGTGAAGAATTCCGCGCGATCCTGGAATTGCGCGAGGGGAAGGACCTCGTCCAGCGACCTGGCAAAGTGCAGATCCCTCAAGGCGCTGGACAGCCACCAACCGAGGTTCCCGTCATCCGGGTGGTCGGCGCGATGCGGGCCACCGCGAGTTGTGCCCGTTGCCATGAAGTTCCGCAGGGCACGCTGCTGGGCGCGTTTTCTTACCACTTGGTGCCGGCCAGCTCTGGAGCCGCTGACTTGCTCGGCGCTGGAAGCTTCCCCCGGCGTGGCACCCGCTGATGCCGCGCTCGACTCCGACCGCCGATTGCGCGACGCTATCCACCGAGCCATGAGACGCGTCGCGCTTCTTTTCGTCCTCGCGGTGTTTGTGCCGAGCCTGGTGCTGGCCTGGCTCGCCGTGCGCTCGTTGCGCGACCAGCAGTTCGTCCTCGAACGCCAGCAGTCGCTCCTGCTCCAGGGCCTCGCCGACCGGCTCGCGCGCGACGCGGAGACCTACCTCGATGACCGCCAGCGCGAGTTCGTCGCGCAGGTCGAGACGCTCATGGCGGAGTCCTCGCCTGCCGATCTTTCACGTCGCTTCGACGACTCCATCCGCAAGACCTGGCCGCTCGCGGATGTGGGCTTCGTGGTGACGCTCTCGGGCAACCTGCTCTCCCCTTCACCTTGGGGCCGGCCGGACGCACGCAGCTTCTGCATCGCGAACTCCGCCTTCCTGGGCAACCGCGAGGCGGTCGAGGTTTATTGGAACACGCCCAAGGGCTCCATCAATCTCTCGCGGCTCGATGAAAAGGCGTCCACCGTCGCCACGCCAAATCAGATGCGAGCGCAGCAGCCCACGTCGCAAAGCCAGCAGTTCTCCACCGTGGATCAGGTCCAGCAACCGGTGCAACAGGCGCAAGTGGCACAACAGGTGGAGCAGCAGGACGCAAACCTCCTCAAGAACAACAGCTATCAGGTCAAGAACCCCAAACGAGTCGTCACGCCCCAGCAGGCGATCCTGCCGCAATATGGGCCAGGCGGACAGCCCACGCAGCAGAAGGAGGCGGCCGACAACGAATCCTCCAAAGTCGCCGCCGCCGAGGCCGAGTTCCGCCAGCTCATCGGCGAGTCCAGTGAGGGCACGCTCGCCCGGTTCGTGGACAACAAGCTCAAGCTGATGTTCTGGTATCGCCCGCCGCGTGACCCGTCGCTGGTGTTTGGCGCGCAGTTGCAACTGCCCAAGCTCATCGCGGACCTCCGTCCCGTCGTGCACGTCGAGGCCCCGTTGCACGAGGAGGTGTGTGTCGCGCTGCTGGACGATGTCGCGCGACCGCTGGCGGTTTCCCACGCCAGTTTTCAACCGGTTTCGTGGAAGCGCCCTTTCGTCGCCACTGAGATCGGCGAGTCGCTGCCCCACTGGGAGATGGCGGTCTATCTGCTGGATCCCAGCAAGCTGACCCAGTCCGCGCGGACGCTCACGCTCACGATCGGACTGCTGGTGACGGTGCTGGTGCTGGCAATCGGTGTCGGCGGCTGGCTCCTCGTTACGGATCTGCGCCGCCAGCTCACCCTCGCACGGCAGAAGACCGACTTCGTCAGCAACGTCTCGCACGAGCTGAAGACGCCGCTGACCTCCATCCGCATGTTCTCCGAACTGCTCGCCGAGGGCCGCGTGACGGACCCGGCAAAGCAGCGCAACTACCTGCAGGTCATCACCGCCGAGGCCGCCCGGCTCACGCGGCTCATCAACAACGTGCTGGACTTCTCCCGGCTGGAGCGCGGCGAGAAGAAATACGCCTTCGTCCGCTGCGACCTCGGCGCGGTGGTGACCGAGACCGTGGAGACCTACCGTCCGCATCTGGAGCAGGCCGGCTTCAAGCTGGAACTGGACACCCCGCCTGCGCCCGTCTTCGTGAACGGTGACCGCGACGCGCTCGCCCAGGTGCTGGTGAACCTCCTCTCCAACGCGGAAAAGTATTCCGATGGCCGGAAGGAGATTCATATCGAGTTGCGTCAATGCGCGCAGCCCCTGCCCTTCCTTGAAGTGCGCGTGCTGGACCGCGGCCTCGGCGTTCCGCCCGGCACCGAGGAGCGCATCTTCGAGCAGTTCTACCGCGCGCATGACTCGCTCAGCAGCGGCATCCAAGGCAGCGGGCTGGGCCTGACGCTGGCGCGCCAGATTGCCCGCGCCCACGGCGGCGAGGTGAGCCACGAGCCACGCGAGGGCGGTGGGAGCTGCTTTGCGTTGCGGCTGCCAGTGGCAGCGTGAGCAACCACGAATGGACACGAATAAACACGAATTCACTGAGCTGCCGGACCTCGATTTGACATCGGGTTCATTCGCACGCCGGATGGGAGTCGGTCCAGAGGCTTGTCCCAATTCGTGTTCCTTCGTGTTCATTCGTGGTTGCCCATGAAAACTTGCATCCTGATTGTCGAAGACGACCCGCACATCCGGCTGGGGCTGGAGGAGGTGCTGCGTGGAGACGGCTTTGAAGTGGCGTCGTGCCCACGCGGCGACCAGGCGCTGGATGCCGTCGCCCAGCACAAGCCCGGCCTCATCTTGTTGGACGTGATGCTGCCGGGGCTGAGCGGCTACGACATCTGCAAGCAGCTCCGTGCAAAGAAGTGCGCGACACCCATCCTCATGCTGACCGCGAAGGGCCAGGAACTGGACAAGGTCGTGGGCCTCGACCTGGGTGCGGATGACTACGTGACCAAGCCCTTCGGCGTGCGCGAGCTGCTCGCGCGCATCCATGCACTGCTGCGCCGCAGGCCCAACGGTGACGCCGCGCCAGCCGCAGCCGAGGCAACCACCACCTTCAACATCGGCACGGCGACGATTGACCCGAAGAGCTATCAGGTGCGGCGTGGCAAAGCGGCGGAGGAACTGACCGCCAAGGAGTTGAAGCTGCTCCAGCTCTTCCACGCCCATCCCGGCGAGGTGCTGTCGCGCGACCGGCTGTTGAACGAAGTCTGGGGCTATCACTACTACGGCACCACCCGCGCGCTGGACCAGGTCATCGTCCAGCTCCGCAAGAAGCTGGGCGACAATGGCGGCGAACCCAAGCACCTGCTCACGGTGCATGGCGTGGGCTACAAGCTGGTGGTGTAGCGGCAGGCGTCCCGCCTGCCGTAGAGCCGGGCTTCCAGCCCGGCGGCAAAGGCGGTCGTGCAATGCGTGCGCTTCACCTGCTCCCCAACACCTCCCCGGGCGGCAGGATGCCTGCCACCACGGAGATTGCGAATTGGTTGGCCCCAGCCCGTGCGGCTCTTTACAACAGCGCCCCGATGGCCCGCTCTGGTCGGCACAATCTCCCCGGCGCCCTGCAAGCCAGCTTCCTGCTGGTGGGCCTGATGTTTTTCATCAAGGCCATCGAACTCATCGCGGGCATCTCGTTCGCGGGGTTCGGCATCATCCCACGCAACGAGCACGGACTGATTGGCCTTATCTTCAGTCCGCTGCTGCACGGCAACACCGCGCACCTGATGGCCAATGCCGCTCCGCTCTTCATCCTGCTCACCCTGCTCTTCTGGGATCGCAAGTATCACCCGTGGCGCACGCTCGCGCTCATCTGGCTGGCGAGCGGCCTGGGCACCTGGCTGATCGGTCGCGCCGGGGACCCGGCGCATCCGACCGTCCATATCGGCGCCAGTTCGGTGATCTATGGTCTGGTGGTGTATCTGCTCGTGGCCGGGTTCTTGATGGACAGTTGGCGCGCGGTCTTCGTGGCAGTGGGCGTGGGCGTGCTCTACGGCGGGATCTTCTATGGCATGCTGCCACAGTCCGGGCCCATCTCGTGGGAGGGCCACTTGTGTGGAGCCATCGCTGGCTTCTTCACCGCAAGGCACAACCACGCATAGTGAGGGACCTAAGAGGAGACTTGACGCGAATTCCGCGAATTAGCGCCAATTCGCGGAATTCGCGTCAAAGTCCCCTGCTTTCCCAGCAGGTTTGAAACGGGGGCTGTTCAGCCGCTGGCTTCCGGCTAACGTCACCGCATGGACGATTCGTTGACCGCCCGGCTTTTGAGAGTGGAATCCGCCCTCGCGCATCTGGAGCACCAGCACGAGGAGCTGAACGGGGTGGTCGTGGAGCAGGCCCGCCTGATCGGTCGTTTGCAAAAGGAAATCGCGCGCACCTCGGAGGCGATGGAGAGCCAGGAGATGGAGCGCATCCGGGCCAACAACCAGAAGCCGCCGCATTATCAGTAGGCGAGACCGGTTCACTCCCGAACATAGGAATTGGCCGCGAAAGGGCGCAGAGGACACCAAGAAGCGCAGACCCGTTCCTGATTTGCGCTATTTACTTCCTTTCGCGGCCAACCTGGTTTCTCAGTAAAATCTCGGCGGCGGGGCCTTCACGAAGGTCGTTTCGCGCAGGTAGATCGGCTCCAGCTTTTCACCCGCTTGAAAGTTCGTGCGTTGGGCAGCCAGTCGCCCCAGTTCACCGGCCGAGGCCAGTAGTTTGCGCGCCCTGGGGAATGGGCACTTCGCGTCGGGACTGACCAGCAGCTCCCCTTCCGCCGCCAGGTTCTCCACCGCTTCACGACTCAGCAGACGCAGCTTCACCAATTCGCGCCAGCCTTCCATCGCGAGTTCGTAGCTGGCGGAGTAAAACTCACCGCGCAAGGCGTCGATGACAATGGCAACGCGGCCAGTCAATCCGGCAGCCTGTGCCGTGGCGGCCAGCACGTCCGCACTGCTGACCCCCAGCACCTTCACCTCGAGCGCGAACTGCCAGCCTTGCGCAACGGCGATCGCCGAGCGCACGCCGGTGTAGGAACCCGGCCCCAGCCCGACCGCGATGCACTCGATGTGCTCGCGCTCCACATCCGCCGCGCGGAGCGCCGAATCAATCAATTCGAACGGCCCCGGCGTGATGCCCTCCGCCTCGGCAAAGCCAAGCACGCGGGCACCTTCCACCACCGCCACGCCACGCCGGGCGGAAGAAAACTCAAGTGCCAAAATCTTCATAGTCAATGCGCCGCTGCGTCTCGCTTGGGGCGGAGATCGTCACCCACCGCAACCGTCCACCCGGACCTTGAACCTTGAACCTTGAACCTTGAACTCCGCTGTCCCACCACCGCTCCGCCCATTCCACCACGGTCACGCCGCGCGGAGTGAAAAAGTATTCGTCCAGTCCCGCGCCGGCGATCTGCTCGCGAGTATCCAGCCGGTAGAGATCGAGATGGAAGAGCGGGAGGCGGCCGCCGGTGTGCTCGTTGACGAGGGCGAAGGTGGGCGAGGCGATGCGGGCGGTGAGGCCAAGTCCACGCGCGAGCCCTTTTACGAGCTGGGTCTTGCCCATGCCCAAGTCACCGCACAGCGCGATGGTCCAGCCGGAGGCGGCCTCATGTGCCCACGCCTCGCCGAGCGCGGCGGTTTCGTCGGGCGAGTTGGTGAGGAAGGTCATTGCGTGGTGCGTGGTGCGTGGTGCGTGAAGGACACCGGACGCGGGCGGACGCATTCACGCAACACGGAACACGCAACACGCAGCGCCGCATTCACAAGCCATCCCCACAACGTTTGTCCGTGCGCACGCATCACTCGCTCAACTCGCAAAATGCTCGTAGCCGCGCAGGTTGAACTCGCGGAGGCCGCGTTCGTCGCGGAGGCGCAGGCCGGGGGCGGCGGTTATCTTGCCGATGCACGAGAGCTTCACGTCGGGAAACTGCGCCTTCCACGCGTCCAGCAGCGGCACGGCGGTCCGGCTGGCCACGGTGAAGAGCAGTTCAAAATCCTCGCCGTCGGTCAGCGCGGCGAGCAGCGGCGGCTTGGCGGAGGACTCTTCGCGCGCCTGCAGCTTCGCGGCGCGGCTGATGGGAATGGCGCGCGCGTGCAGGTCCGCACCCACGCCGCTGGCGTCGAGGATGTGGCGCAGGTCGCCCGCGAGGCCGTCGCTCAGGTCAATCATTGCGTGGACCGTGAAGCGCTCAGCCAGCCAGCGCGCCTCGGCCAGACGCGGTTCAAACTCGAGATGCCGTCCGTTCAGCGAGCCGCCCAGCGTGCCGGTCACAAAGATGCCATCGCCCGCCTTTGCGCCAGAACGGAGCACCTGCCGGCTGCGTGGCACGCTGCCAAGCAGCGCGATGGAGAGTAGGAGCCGCTCAGGGTTGGTGGTCGTCTCGCCGCCGACGATGGCAACGCCGTGCTGACGGGCGAGGGCGTTCATGCCCGCGTAGATGGCCTCGATACGGGCTGGATCGAATTGCGTCGGCAGGGCCAGCGTCACGACCGCGTGCGTGGGCGTGCCGGCCATGGCCGCGATGTCGCTGAGACAGCGGGCGAGGGCCTTGTGGCCGATCTTCTCCGGCGGCGCATCTGCGGTGAAGTGGATGCCCTCGACCACCGCGTCCGTCTTGAAAAGGACCAGTTGATGCGGCAGGCCGAGGTCGAGCACGGCGCAATCGTCGCCCGCTCCCGCGAGCACGGAGTCGTGCGTGGGAAGCGTAGCCTTGAGCCTGGCGATGAGGTCGAACTCCTTCACGGGGAGAGGTGGAAAAACTGCTTCACCTCACCACCATAGACGAGCGCGACGTAGTTCGCCGCGTTGAAGAGGCTATGGGTCAGGATTGGAGCCAGCAGGTTGCCGGTGCGCTCGTAGAGGAACACCAGCAGCAAGGCGAGAAATGCGAGCGGGAGGATCGTAGTCATGTTGCGATGCATCAACGCGAACGCTATCGAGGTGCCCCAGAGCGCGAGATGCGGATGACCACGCAGCTTGATCGCTGGATAGAGAATCCCCCGAAACAGAATCTCCTCCACCAGCGGCGCGAACAAGATGGCCAGCAAAGCATAGAACACCTGCTGGCCCAGACTTTCCGTCTCCTGAATAGTCTGCACGAGCTGCTGCGCCTCGGGCTTGACGTCAATGGATTTGATCTCGTGCGCTACCAACTGCTCCTGCAGGCTATTCAGACCGCGCTGGGCCATTTGTTGCAACAGGAGAGTGAGCGGCAGGGCTACGAGCACCCCTATCACGCCGAACATGGCCGCCCGCGGAAAGCTCCCCAGCCGCCAGCCGAAGGCCTCGCGCCAGCCGGTCGCGTGTGCGCGCAGCAGCATTGCCACCAGCAGAAGCGCGCCGCCGTGCAAAATCACGGCGTTGGTGACAAGCATGAAGAACTTGCCCTCGGCGGTAGCCGCCGCCGCCTTGGGGAGGAAGGCGATCGCAGCGAGCGACCCAATCGCGAAGACGAAGCACACACCCGCGATGAAGCGCAGGAGCGGCTCGGTTTCCCATTTTCGGTCAGGCAACACCCTCGCAGGCTAGTCGGCGGAGGGAGGCGTGCGAAAGAAAAAGTTCGGAGGGCGAGGAAGCAGGAGCGCATCTCAATTTCTTGCAGGCGTGCTGGCACAGTCTTCAATCACCCTGGAGGGGTGTCATGTGAATAGCCGTGGGTGAAACCCACGGTGAGCGCGTCATGGGCCACAACCCCAGGAGGGGTTGAACGGATGCGCGCGCGTTCGACCCTTTCAGGGTCGAGACGGAAAACCGCCCCCGTGGGTTTCACCCACGGCTATTCACCTTGAAACCCTCCGGGTTTCTCCACTTGGCCGGAGACGCCTTGCAAGAAACTGAGATGCGCCCAGGAAGCAGCCGCGAGGCACTGCCGCGCGCGTCCGCCAAACGGGGGCAAGCGAGGACGCTTGCGGCACGGCCGGCCGGAGGCCGGCGCTACGGAGCGCCGCGCTCCGGCACGGGCGCGAACTTCAGGCGGTTTTCTGCGCCTCGGCGAGGTAGGCTTCGAGCTGGGCCATGGTGCCACCCCAGCCCTGCGTCATGCCGGCATGGGCGGAATCGAACGTGGTCTGCTCTGCTTCGGTGGCATGGTAGGCAGACCAGCGGAGCGTCAGCGTCGTCTTGCCCGCTTCCTCGGTGAAGGTGGTTGTGGAAAGCGTCTCCAGCGGCCAGGTGGCGCTCATCGGGTGGCGCGTGATGCCGCCTTGTGCGTCCGAAAACGAACTCACCAGCACGAGCTTCTCCGGTGGATTGATCTCCTTGAACGTCCACTTGCCCCACATCTCGTGGCCCTGGGGTGATCGCAAGCCGTAGTGGAACACGCCCCCGGGCCGCAGATCCATCGAGCATCCGGGCATGGTGAAGCCTTTCGGGCCAAACCACTTCTTCAAGTGCTCAGGATCGGTCCACGCCTTCCACACCAGCGCGCGCGGCGCGTTGAAGACCCGCGTGAGGATGAAGTCCTTCGTGGCGGCTCCGGACTGGGCGAGATGCTCGGAGAGGCGCTCGAGCGTCTGCTTGCCGCCCTCGATCGCGCCGAATTCCTTGGCCACGAAATCCCGTTCCGCCGCTGAGGGGAAGACCTGGCGCAGGGTCAGCCGGGTCTTGCCGGCCTCCTCCTCGAATGACCAGGTCGCGACGAAGTTCACGCCGGGGCCGCCTTCGCGGTGGCCACCATGCGAATACACGATGCGCTCCGGCTTCACGACTTCCTGAAAGACGCTGTGATTGGGATAGTTGACTCCATCCGGGCCATGCATGACGTGCTTCCAAGTGCCGCCGGGGCGCACGTCCATTTCTTCGATAGTCGTAGAGAAGCCGCGTGGGCCCCACCACTTCACCACCTGTTTTGGGTCTGTCATCGCAGCCCAGACGAGTTCGCGCGGGGCATCGAAGACACGGGAGATGACGATTTCACGGTCGGTAGTGGACTGAGGTTCTTTGGCAGTCATGTTTCAATGGGTTTGGGTGAGGACCGCCGCCAGGCGGTCAAAGTTTTGTTCGTTGGCCTCCAAGATGAAGGCCTTCAACTTGGTGGCTTCCTCGGCGGAGTCGAAACGCATGCGCCAGGTGAGCGTGGTCTGCTCCCCTGCCCCGTCAAGGGTCATCGTCATCTGGAACCGATGCATGGGCTCGAGGTGCACCATGACGATGCGTTCCGGCCGCACGACTTCGACGAATTCCGATTCGTTCTCGTAGTTCGCACCGTTGGGTCCGTGCATGACGAAGCGCCAGCGGCCACCGGGGCGGAAGTCGAATGAGTGGATTGTATTGGTAAAACCCTTGGGCCCCCACCACTGCGCGAGCTGGGCCGGGTCGGCGAAGGCGTTGAACACGCATTCGCGGGGCACGTTGAAGACGCGTGTGTTGGTAATCTCATGCGCCGCAGAGATCCGTTGGGCCAGGAAGGCTTCGAGGCGGTCCATCGTGGACTGGTGGCCATTGGCAGCGAATTGCTTGATCGCCGTGCATTGCTCGGCGGTCTTGAACGCCATCCGGTGCACGATCTTGATGCGGCCGGCTTCCGCCACAAAGTTGACCGTGACGTAGAACTGCTGCGGGTTGGTGTCGTCGCCGTGATGGAAGACCAGCCGCTCGGGCTTCACCACTTCGAGGAACTCGATGCGGTTGGGATAGTCCGTTCCGTCTGGCCCGTGCATGGTCAGGCGCCAGAGCCCACCGGGGCGAACGTCCATTTCGTGGGTCGTATTCCTAAACCCTTTCGGCCCCCACCAGAGGGCGACGTGCTGCGGATTGGTCCAGACCTCCCAGACCAGTTCGCGGGGCGCGTCAAAGGCGCGGGAGAAGACGATTTCGCGGTCGGACGGATACTCAATATGGTCTTTGTTGGCCATGGGTTATTTCCTCTTTTGAGGGTTGGGGGATTTGACAGGGACAGCCGCATCGCCTGCGAACGGCGGCTGGCTGGCGGCTGGCGTTGGTTGGGTGGATGGAGTTCCGGAAACTTCGCCGACCGCTTCCTGCGCCTGCAGTTCCTTCAGGTAGTCTTCCAGACGGTCAAAGCTCTCCTCCCAGAAACGCCGGTAGTGTTCGAGCCAGTCCACCGCGTCCTTGAGCGGCTGGGCCTTGAGCCGGCAGGGACGCCACTGCGCGTTGCGGGTGCGCGTGATGAGCCGCGCCCGCTCCAGCACCCGGAGATGCTTCGAGATGGCCGGCAGGCTCATGGCAAACGGCCGCGCCAAATCCGTAACCGAGTGCTCGCCCGAAGACAGCCGCGCCAGAATCGCGCGCCGCGTCGGATCAGCGAGGGCGGCGAAGGTGCTGCTGAGCTGGTCGGCGGACATGGCGGATTGAGCCGTTGTTTATTTAACTGTTTGGTTAAATACAAAAATACAAACCCGCTGTCAAGCATCTCGAGATTCGTCTCGCCGCGGGACGCTGCGCTGCCCTTACCGGGCGTGGCCTCTGGGCCGCAACGGCCACAGTGCTGAACGTGGTTCGGATATTCGTGCGCCATTCCCGGCTGCCAGCAGCTGCGGCCCAGAGGGCCGCGCTCCGTAGCGTGCCAGGCGCTTCAATCGCAGTGCCCACCCCGTAAACAATTCCACCAACCAGCCCTTGCGTAACCGCGAAGACGACGCCACGTTCGACCAGTCATCAAATCGGTTCAGTGCATCGCCATCCTCACGGCGGTGCCCTCGGAGGAAAAATCATCAGTCGGAATTGGACCCAGTTGGGATCACTGCTGACGGGAAAAGCCCCGCGCATTGATGCGCCAGAAGCAGATCAGCAGCGGTCACGCAGCAGCCAGAACACACATGAAAACCATTTCACCAGCCTTGGCGGCACACGGCCAGAAACTAGCCGGACTGCTCCTCGCCACTGTCATGATCGGCTTGCACTTCGAAGCGTCGGCCGCGCAGGCACCACTCGCGCTGGGATCGGCTGCAAGCTATGGCGTGCTGGCAGCGACGACGGTCACGAGCACCGGCGGAACAATGATCCAAGGCGATCTCGGAGTAAGCCCCGGCACAGCGGTGACAGGATCACCTGGAGTCACGGGCACGACGCACCTTGGCGATGCCGCCGCCGCGCAGGCGCAAACGAACCTGACCGCCGCGTATAACGACGCTGCCGGCCGAACCACTGGCGCGATCGTGGTGGTGGGTGATCTCGGAGGCCAAACCCTCGCCCCCGGCCTCTACAAGTCGATCTCCACGCTGGCGGTCACGTCGGGCAACTTGACCCTTTCCGGGGACGCCAATGCAGTCTGGATCTTCCAATTGGGGACCGCCCTCACTGTGGGTGCCAGCCGCCAAATCATCCTGACCGGCGGAGCCCAGGCGGACAATGTCTTCTGGCAGGTCGGCAGTTCCGCGACGATTGGAGCGAGCGCGGTTTTCAAGGGCACCATCCTGGCGGCGCAATCCATCTCGATGGGCGCGGGCACGGCCCTCGAAGGCCGGGCGCTGGCACGGCTGGCCGCCGTGACCTTGGATGCCAACGCCATCGCCGTCCCCCGCCCGGCAAACCCGGCTGGGACCGTGATCGCGTGGGGTAGAAACACCACCGGGCAAACGAGTGTTCCGGCGGACTTGAACCTTGTGACCGCCCTGGCGGGCGGCGAGTCGCACACCGTGGCCCTGAAAAATGATGGCACCATGGTCGCTTGGGGAGACAACACGTATGGGCAAACGACCCAGCCCGCAGACTTGGGTCCGGTGAAGGCCATTGCGGCGGGCGAGTATCATACGGTCGCCTTGAAAGCGGACGGAACGGTCGCGGCCTGGGGCAACAACAACCATGGTCAAACCACCGTGCCGGTCGGCTTGAACGGAGTGGCAGTCATCGCGGCGGGCCAGTGGCACACCGTGGTCTTGAAAACCAACGGCACAGTGACTGCCTGGGGCAACAACTCCAACGGTGAGTCAACCCCACCCGTCGGCCTGGTCGGCGTGACGGCAATTGCGGCCGGAGGCGGGCACACGCTGGCCGTGAAGAGTGACGGCACCGTGCTGGCCTGGGGTGCCAATGGCTTCTTCCTGCAATCTTCCGTCCCGGGCGGCCTGAGCGGCGTGACAGCGGTGGCGGCGGGTTCCTCCCACAGCGTGGCCCTGAAAAGCAACGGCACGGTGGTGGCATGGGGAAACAACCTGTTCGGTCAGGCCACCATCCCGCCCGGCTTGAGCGGGGTGACTGCCATTGCGGCGGGGAATTTCCACACGGTGGCCTTAAAGAGCGACGGCACGGTGGTGGCGTGGGGATGGAACGACGATGGCCAGACGACAATTCCCGCCGGCCTGGACGGAGTGACGGCCATCGCGGCCGGCTGGTATCACACCGCGGCGTTGCTCGGCCCGCTCATCACGTCGCAGCCATTGGCCCAGACCTTCACTGTGGGTGGTGGCATCACTTTGAGTGTCGCAGCCATCGGCACGGGCTTGACCTATCAATGGCAGTTCAACGGCACAAACATCTCCGGGGCGACGAATCCAACCCTGAACCTGACCAGCCTCACTTCGGCAGATGCGGGCACCTACCGGGTGCTGGTGAGCAGTTCCGCTGGCGGCAGCGTCACCAGCCAGGACGTGGTCCTGCAACCACTCTTCTTTGGCAGCTTGAAGCTTTACGCGGGCACCACGCTGACTGGCACGGTCGGGCAGCAGTTCCGCGTGGACTACGCGGATGTGGTGAGCGTCGGCACAACCAACTGGCTGGTGCTCACCAACTTGACGCTGCCATTCAGCCCGTTCCTGGTGATTGACCAGAATTCTCCGGGGCGGACGAAGCGCTTCTACCGGGCGGTGCCACTGCCGTGAGGGAGGCTGGGGCCGTTGCCCATCGCGCGAAGCAGCCGGTATTTCAAGGCGACTTCACGGGCGCAGAAGGCGGCGATGCGCCAGCCCTGCGGACCGTCGAGAAAGCCGCGCTTGAGCACATAGCCCCGGAACCAGCGGAAAGCGGCGTGAGTGAACGGAGCAAGCGGACCGGGAGTCTTGCCCAGCTCGTGCTGCGTCTCGGCCCAGAGGCGGGCGTATTTCTGGCAGCGCGCCCAGTGGTCGGCGGCGTCCTTGAAGGAGTGATGGTAGAGGTCACTGCTCAGGCGCTCAACCGGTCCGGTGAGTTCGAGGCGCTCGTGGACCTTGCCGCCCGCGAAATGCGCGCGGTCACGACGAAAGAGGCGGACGAGGCGGTCAGGATACCAATCGCCGTGGCGAATCCAACGGCCCTCGTAGAGCACGCAGCGGGGCATGGTCCAGCCGCTGAGGCCGGCGGGTGGTTCGGTGGCCTTGAGCTGACGAACGTCCTCGCGCAGCTCCGGGGAAAGCTCCTCGTCCGCATCCAGGCTGAACACCCAGTCGTGCTTGGCGAGGGAAAGCACCTTGTTCTTCTGGCCTACGTAGCCGAGCCAGTCCTGGTGCTCGAAGCGCGCGCCGAATTCCTTCGCGATACGCTCGGTGCCATCGGTGCTGCCGGAGTCCAGCACGACGAGCTCATCCGCCAGGTCCGCGCAACTGCGGAGACAACGCGGGAGATTGGCCTCCTCATTGAGCGTGATGAGGCAGAAGGAAATCTTCATCGCAACAAGGTCAGCGACGCTTCTCCCGCGCCGCCATTTGCAGCACCGCGAGCGTCTCCTCGACGTTGCGCTCCAGGCTCAGCTCGTGCTTGGGCGGCATCTCGGCCTGGCCGCGCTGCATGATCCAGTAGCGAATGGCCTCGACCACGGCGTCGGTATCGCGCGGGTCGGCGATGACGGTGCCGTTTTTGCGCGGGGTGATGATCTCGCCCGCGCCGTTGAGCGAGCTGGTGATGACCGGCAGATCGGAGACGAGCGCCTCGGCGACGACATTGGACGCGGGCTCGTAGATGGGCAGGAAGACGAGCAGATCCGCGGCGGCGTAGGCGTTCTCCACGTCGCTCATCGGCCCGGCGAAGATGGCCCCGTCGGGACGGGTGATGGGCGGCTTGCCCTTGCCGACGATGAGCAGCTTCACGCGCGGGGCCTTGAGCCGGTGGAAGGCGCGCAGCACGAAGCGCAGCCCTTTGCGTTCCCAGCCGGAGCCGACAAAGAGCAGTAGCGTGTCGTCAGGCTTGATCCCGAAGCGTTCGCGCGTCGCGTTCCGCTGGCCGCGCCGATAGCGGTCGAGGTCAATGCCGTTGCGGACGAGATGGATGCGGCTAGCGGGGAACTTGAAGTTCTCCAGGATCTCACGCCGCACCATGTCCGAGTTCACGATCACATGGCGCGTGTTGGCGGGATCAAAGGTCCGCGCCTCCAGCTTCATCATGTTGCGGTGGAAGCCGCCGGCGCACACGAAAGGCCGCCGCCACCATTGCGCGAACTGCTGACGCCGCTGGAGCCAGACACGATGCACGCCATCCCCGGCGCGATAGACATCCTGCTGGTGCGTGCGTTCGAGGCTGAAGACCACGTCGAAGGAATCCTTTTTCAGCTCGGCAGCCACGGCATCGGCGAAGCGCGTGGGCCGCTGCGTGCGGTCACCGCCCACGGGAACGGCATGCAAGTGAACACCATCCAGCCGCCCATCCCAGGACTCCGCGAAGAGATGCGGCTCGTGCCCGCCCTTTACGAGGGCCTGGAGGAGGCGCTGGAGATACAACTCCGCCCCACCGGTGGCAGAAAACTGGCGACGAATGAGCGCGAGCTTCATGGGGAGAGAGTTGCCCGCGAAACACGCGAATAAACGCGAATGAAGGCGGACAAGCAAAACGTGCACAAGTCAGCACCCGGCCTCAGCCAAGCGCCTGCGGTGGTGAGAGGTTGGGACCGTATCATTTGATTCGCGTGGATTCGCGTCATTCGCGGGCCGAATGCCTTTTCCCTGCGGTTCATTTCGGCACGCCCACGAACACCAGGTCCAGGGCGAAGAGCGCGCGAATGCGGAAGGGCAGCCACGGGAATACAGGAATGCCGGTGCTGCCGCCGCCCAGCAGGTGGCCGGACACCGGGTGCAGCTCGATCTCACGGAAATGCGGCTCCAGCTCACGGCGGAGGATCGAGTGGGAATACTGCCGCAGATGCGACGGGTCGCTTTCGTATTGGTTGCCCACGAGGAAACGGAGGCGGTTGCGGAGGCGGAAGGCATTGGGCACCGAACCGATGAGCCGGCCGTTGAGCTTGAGCACACGTCGGATTTCGCCGAGCGCCTTTTGCGGAAAGCGCACGTGCTCCATGACCTCGGAGAAGACCACGACGTCGAAGGACTTGTCGGGAAAGGGCAGCGGTTCCTCGTCCACGTCCACCCAGTGCCCTTTGAAGCCGAGGCGCTCCTCGAAGAGTTTCAGTGCCGCCCGGTCAATGTCCACGCCAACGACCTTGTTGCCCTCGGCGAAGTGCTGGGTGAGGTTGCCCGCGCGGCAGCCGACTTCGAGGATGTTCTTCCCCGTGCCGACCAACTGGACAAACAGCTCCTTCCGGTCCTCGCCGCCGTAGAGGTAGTCATACTTCCCGCGGCTGTGGTGGGCCTCGTAAAACGCGGCCACCTGTTCCTTCTGCGTGCTCGCCATGCGCGGATAATTCGGTTTTGTGAACCGAATTCAACCCGAATTCCAAAACCATGCCCGCGAAACACGCGAAAGGGCGCGAAAACGGACGGAGATGCTCGTTCCCAACGGAGCCACCCACATCCATGAAGCAGCAAATTGGGCAGGAAGATTTAGGGGCAGGAAAATTTATTCCTCCCAATTTTCCTGCCCCTAAATCTTCCTGCCCAACCTCGGTTCGGGCAAAAAGTGCGGGCATCAATGCCAGACGAACGGTCAAACGGCATGAATGCCGCGCGCCGGGGACTAATTCGCAACCTGAAGGTTGCGACTACGGGCTACTTGAGCTTCTCCGTCACCCACTTCTCCAGCTTCAGGGTGTCCACGGCGAAGAGGCGGATGCCTTCGGAGAGCTTCTCCGTGGCCATCGCATCCTCGTTGTGCTGCCAGCGGAAGGACTTCTCGTCGAGGTGGATCTTCTCGCGGCCCAGCGTGGCGGCGGTGTCGGGGCTGAGCTTGCGGGCGACGGTGCCGGCCGTCTTCTGCATCTCTTCGAGCAGCGCGGGGCTGATGGTGAGCAGGTCGCTGCCGGCGAGTTCGAGGATTTCGCCGACGTTGCGGAAACTTGCGCCCATGACCTCGGTCGTGTAGCCGTGGCGCTTGTAATAGTTGTAGATCGCGGTGACGGAGACCACGCCGGGGTCTTCCGCGCCAACGAAGTCCTTGCCGGTGCTCTTCTTGTGCCAGTCGAGAATGCGGCCGACGAAGGGCGAGATGAGCTGCACACCCGCCTCCGCGCAGGCGACCGCCTGGGCGAAGCTGAAGAGCAAGGTGAGGTTGCAGGCGATGCCGTCCTTCTTCAGCTCCTCGGCGGCCCGGATGCCCTCCCAAGTCGAGGCAAGCTTGATCAGGACGCGCTCCTTGGCGATGCCCGCCTGCTGGTAGCGACCGATGAGGGAATGCGCCTTGGCCACGGAGGCGGCAGTGTCGAAGGAGAGCCGGGCGTCCACCTCGGTCGAGACGCGGTTGGGGACGATCTTGAGAATCTCCAGGCCGAAAGCGACCGCGATGCGGTCCATGGCCACACCGAGCAGGGCACTGCCGGAAGCCTCCTGCTTCGCCTCGGCGAGGGCCTTTTCCACGATGGCGGCGTATTCCGGCATCTGGGCGGCCTTGAGGATGAGGCTGGGGTTCGTGGTGGCATCGCGCGGCTGATACTTGCGGATGCTCTCGAAATCACCGGTGTCCGCCACGACGACGGTGTGCTGCTTGAGGCTGGAAAGGAGGTTGGTGCTCATGATGGTTGGCAGTAGGGATGTTGGCGCACCCGGGATTCAAGGGTGCGTGGGGATTCCGTCCCAAGGCACGGGCCACGTCAACTCTTTCCTCCGGTGCAATCTGCCGCTTGCCTCCGTCCTGACCGGCTCCTATTGTCCCGCGCTAGCACAATGCCGCCCGTCCCGCTTAAATTAGCCGCCGCCCGGTCGCCCGGCTCGGTCTTGCCCGGTTCGGCCCCGGCTGGCCCGGCTCCGCCCGTTTCAACCCAGCCCGTTCCGGCCCAGCCCAAAGTGGTTGTCAAAGCCGCCGTCAAAGCCGCCATCACCCGCCCCCGCATCCTCGCGGTGGATGACACGCCCGAGGCACTCCGCCAGTTGCGTGATTGCCTCAAGGCGATGAACTCCGACTGCTTCACCTGCGGCAGCGGGGCCTCGGCGGTGGAGTTCCTGGCCAAGGAACTGGTGGACCTCGCCATTGTGGATGTGTCCATGCCGGGCATGGACGGCTTCGAAGTCTGCCGCGCCATCAAGCATGACCCGCGCACGGCCAACATCCCCGTGATCTTCCTCACCGGGGACATCAAGACGGAGGACACGCATCGCGGCCTGGAGATCGGCGCGTTTGATTATCTCACCAAGCCCGTGGACCAGCACGAATGCACCGTGCGCGTCCATGCTGCCCTGCAGGTCAAGCGCCTGACCGATGAGCTGAACGTCCAGCTCATGGACCCCGATGAGCAGCGCCGCGCGCAGGTGGAACTGCAGCAGAAGATGCAGGACTTCCAGCACGGCATGACCACGACACACTGGCACAAGCGCTTCGGCCAGCTTTCGGCGTCGTTTCTCGACGACATCCATCATCCCCTCGCCCATGCGCTGGGCAGCCTGCGGATTCTGATGGTGGACGACCGGCTGGACGAGGATGTGCGCCAGCGGTTCCTGATCCTCCATTCGCAATTTCAGAAGGTCAACGACCACCTGCGCCGGCTGCTCAACGTGTCCGTCTACAGCCGGAGCCCGCAGGTGATCCGCCCGGCGGAGCTGGTGGCCGACATCACCAAGCTGCTGGAGCCGGAGTTCACCTATTATGGCATCGAGGTGGACCAGCAGCTTGACCCGACGGTGCAGTGGTGGGGCATGCGCAGCGAGATCAGCCGGGCGATCCTCTATCTGGTGCAGAACGCCATCGAGGCCCACACGGAAAAAGGTCCGGTCATCAAGCGCCAGTTCGAGGACGACAAGGAAGAAGAGCAGTCCACGGAAGATCCGAACAAGATCCCCCGCATCATGCTACGGGTGGAGCGCATCCGGACGGATGTGACCATCCGGATCAGGGACAATGGCCCCGGCATCCCCCAGGACCGGCAGGAGAAGATTTGGGATCCCTACTTCACCACGAAGACCCCGCCTCATACCGGAGCCGGCCTGCATCTGGCCCGCGGCATCGCCCGGGCGGCGGGCGGCACCATCGAGCTGCAGTCCCCGGGGCCGGACTGCGCCACCCAGTTCTCGATCCTGCTCCCGGTGAACATCGAAGATGAGTGGGCAGATGAAGAGACCCCGGCAGGCGATGCTGAAGCCGCGCCAGAATCCGGTGGGGATGAGGCCAATGCGGAGAGTCAGCCGCAGGAAGCCGCGAGCCCGGCTTGAAACCGCCGTTCAGCCCGAATTCCGAAATCGAGAGCGTCGGAAACGCGCCGGCCGCGAACGGAGCGCGGCGTTCCCGCCGCAGAAGGCTGCGAATGAAATCAGTGCGCTCGAACCGCCAACGGCCTGCTCACGCTCCTGCGGCCTGAAGGCCGCGCTCCTGCCCTCGGCGTCCGTTCAGCCGACGTTCGCGCGCAACAGCACTATTTCGTCCGCCGTGTCGCCGTAGGCACCACGCGCGGCGATTGGTTCAAGGGGAGAACACACGAGTGAGTTCCCGATGCATTTTCTACCAGCCCAGGCTCCAGCAGTGACAGGGCCGACATTGCTGCACCCAGCGATGGTCAGCCCAAACTCGCGCGCCACGGGGCCATAGTTGTCCAGCCAGAGCTGGCCATAAGGTTCGCGCTGGTTGTCGTGGTCAGCCGGCACCGCCCAGGCACAGGGCGACAGGATGAAGCGCGCGCCCATCAATCCCAGCGTGCGGCTGATCACCTGGCCCGGAGCAAACGCATCCGCGCAGATCATCAGGCCCGCCTTGCCCCATGGAGTTTCCACCACGCCGAGGTGGTCACCGACGGAGTATAGCTCCCGGGCAAAATCCAGCTCGTTGATCTTCCGATGCTGGAGGACCACCTGACCGCGTGGATCAATCAGCACGGCCGCATTGAAGAGATGGCCCGCCGCACGTTCCACCAGCCCCGCGCAGACAAAGACGCCGTGCTGCTGGGCAGCGAGGCGCAGGAAGCGGCAGGAGTCTCCGTCGGGAATCGTTCCAGCCAGATGCCGCGCCGAGGGGTGCGCCCACCCACAGTCCAGCGTTTCTGGGAGCAGGACAAGGTCCGCCCCCCGTGCCGCCGCCTTGGCGATGCGTTCCCCGGCCCGGGCGAGATTGCCCGACACGTCGCCTGGCAGGACGAGCATCTGCGCCAAAGCGAGATTGAACGACGGCTTCACAGCAATTCAGGTCAACGCCGGCGCTTTTCCAGCATCGCCCTCAAGTGCCCCATCGCGGTCGCACCGGAGACGCCCCAATTCAGCCGAGTCTGGAATTCTCGGAACGAGGAGCGGGCCAGGGCCTCGTATCCAGCGTAGTTCGCGAAGTGCTGGCGGATGAAAGCTGCGTAGTCCGCTGGCGGGCTATCGAGGGGAAAGGTGCGGCCGTTAGCGCCGTCACGGATGGCAGTGGGGATGCCGCCGGCCCGCGTCGCCAGGCTCGGCACACCGAAGGAGGAAGCCTCGCAAAAGACGATGCCAAACGCCTCCGCGCGCGAGGGCAGGATGAGAAAGTGGGACTCGGCGATGAGGTCATTGAACTGCTTGAGTCCCGCGGGGTCGCTCTTGTTGATGAAGCCAATCTTGCGCACAAAGGGCGGGAGCACCTTGCCCTCGGGCGGCTGGGAACCAATCAACGTGAGCGTGGTGGGCAGGCCGGACTGGTTCAATTGCTCGGCCACCGCCACCGCCGTGTCCCCGCCCTTGCGTGCCCACACCTTGCCAAGGAAGAGCAAGTTGCAAAGATCCTTGGGGCGCGCGGCAATCAGCTTGTCAACGTCCTCTGTGGTGCGGTCACATTGGATGTTCGCACCGAAGGGGATGACCTTCACCTTGTCCGGGTCCGTGCCGTAAAGCTTGATGGCTGCGTCACGCGCCCAGTCGCAGGCGTAAAAGACCAGGTCGGCCCGCTGCAGCGCACGCCGTTCATACTCATTGCCACGCCGGATGACGCAGGGGTTCAGGCCTTGGAAATAAGGATAGGCATCCAGCATGCAGCCGAAGTTCGAATCGCTCCAGTAGGCGATCGGCAGGTCACTCTGGAACTCCGCGAGCAGTTCCGTGTGCGTGGCGAGGATTACGTCCGCCTTCACCCCGCGCAGTTTTTCCATCACCTGCCGGCCCCGGCCCCGCACGATGGACGGCTCGCGGTCCTCCAGCAGGTCCTTGCCAAACAGCCGCCAGAAGCGCCGCCGCAAGCCCATGGTCGGGGACACCTCCGATTTCAGCGGGCCGAGGTAATGGATCTTAGCCCCGTGCGGCTTGAGCGATTCCGCGATGTGATAGGAGAGCCCGGACCAGCTCTTGATGTTGTGCGGGTCGTCAGCCGTGACGTAGGCGATGTTCATGCGGAACAGGCTGGATGCTAGCCACGAAAGCGAGCAAAGGACACAAAGAGTTGAAGCTGAGGCGAGACTTTCTCTGCGCCCTTTCGCGGCCATTCACTCATCGCGCGCTTCCAGGTGGACATGGTCCAGAAACCAAAACCGCGGTGGTTCATGGTCGCCGGTAAAGATCGCCACGCGGCGGATGGCCTTCATGTTCAGCGGACGGGCCTGTGGCCCATGCTCAATTTCCACCATCGGGATGCGCAGGCGGTTCCAGCCACGCGCCAGCTCAAAGCCCCGCTCGAAGCGATCCCCGCGCTGGACCGCCGCACTATTGTCATCCACCCGCACGAACAGCCTGAAAGGATCGCGCGGGTTGAACACATCCAGCGTCAGGGCGCGGAACGGGGTCCAGTCCTTGTCGCCCGCCGCGTAGTTCACGCCGGCCCAGTCCCCCGCCCCGCCAACGACGCGGAGGGATTGCTCGCCCTCCGAGGCCCGGGCGCGTGTGAAGGAGATGTTCGTCGGTTGCCCGCGTGAGCCGCCCTGCGCGCGCCACAGGCGCAACTCCTCCTCGTTTTCAAAGTCGCCCAGCGAAGGGAAGTGCTTCTGCCGCCACCGCAAGCCACGCCACTGCTCGTAGGCCGGCCAGAGGGCGACGGTCAATGCACCGGCGAGCGCCAGCGCATGAGCACCGCGCCAGCGCCAGTTGCCCGTGTGCTGCCAGGCGGCAATGCCGGTGAGGGCGAGGGCGGCACCAATGCTGCCATTGATGAAGTCATCCATGCTCTGGGTGCGGCCAAAATGCGGCTGGATGATCTCGACCGCCGCCGCGAAGGCCGCCGTCATGCTGAAGGCCAGCGCGTGACGCCGCGCGGCCGGTTGCACGCGCTCGGGCAGCGCATAGAGCAGCACGGTCGCCAGCCAGCCCAGCAACGGGATATGGCCCACGTCAAACACCCGGCTCCAGAATGCCCCGTCTACGCGGACCCGGACAGGGGCGAAGAACGCCACGGTGAGCACCGCCAGCGTGACCGCCAGCGCAATGGATTTACGGAGCATCATGCAGCCGCTAGTCGGAGACGATCCATGGGGAAGCCCACACGGCCATTGGAAAGCGTGGGTGACGGTTGAGCCCGTTCAGCCCGCCGATTTGCAACGAGGCTCCTCACATCGTCTCCCGCCGGGCTCACTTGCGCACCAGCATGGTCACACCCAGGAACAGCCGGCGGCTGATGGCCTTGCGGAGCTTGACCGGGAGCGCGCCAACACAGGCTTCGGTGCTGAAGGTCAACTGGTTGAACAGGCCATTCTGACGGCATTTGCCGAAGCGGTAGGTAAACGTCTCGGAGAACCCGACACGGCGCACCAGCTCGTTCATCTCACGGTAGGTCCACTCCCGCAGGTGCATGCCCTCCGCATGGTTTGAGAAATAGGACGAAGCATCATGCGGACCGGAATACTTGTGTGGCGTGTCAAAGATATAGACGCCCCCGGGCCGCAGCACGCGGAGCACGGTGCGGAAGTGATCCTCGTGATCCTCCGGGTGGACGTGCTCGAGAAACTGATAGCTGAACGCCATGTCCACCGAACTGTCCGGCAGGTTGAGCGTGTAGCCGTCGTAGGTCTCGAAACGGAAGTTTTTGGGCGGTTTCTGGCCGCCGCTCTGGTCGGAAATGTCCAGCGCGATGACTTGGTCGACGTGCTGGCACATCTCGTGGGCCAGGCGGCAATCGCCCGGCGCGATCTCCATGAAGGTCTTCACCCCGGCCAGATGCGGGCGGAGGATGCGCATGCGCGCGGCCACGGCCCGGCGGCTGAACTCCTCGGTGTCGCGACGCGTGAGCCGCGGATGGTCGGGCACCCGCTGGAACAACTCGTCGTAAAGCTGGGCGAAGAGGGCGGTGCGCTGCGCGCGGGTGGAGTTCATCAGCCGCCCGTGGAGGTCCTTCTCGACCTCGTATTGGTGGCGCAGCGATTCCAGCGGGCGATTGTCTTCGTCCATGCGACGGTTGCGTTGGGCGGAGTGTCCGAGTGCGGCGGAACTGGAGCAAGGATTTTCCGACCGGTCCGGGACCCGTCCGGCATCAACCGGGATTGCCCGCCTGGTCAGCCGCCGGGGCCGGCCGCAGGAGGTCGGGCAAGGCGTCCACCTCGGCCAGGGCCTTGCCCCCGCTGGCGGCACCGAGCTTGAGCAGTCGCTCCCCGCTGGGACGCACCATGCGGTCGTAGCTGCCCACGGCATCATTGTAGGCGGAGTTGGCGCGTTCCAGGCCGCTGCGAATCCACTCAAAGTGCTCGGAGAACTTCGCCACCCGCGCAAACAGCTCCGCCGCAGCGGCCGCGATTTCCCGCGCGTTCACGGTCTGCTCATGCTGTTGCCAGCTCACGCTCACGGAGCGCAGCAGCGCGATGAGCGAGGCCGGGGTGGCCAGCATGATGCGGCGCTGGGCCGCCCAGACGATCAAGTCATGATCCCCTTCCAGCGCGGCACTGAACAGCGACTCGGCCGGGAGGAACAGGACGACATGGTCCAGGGCGTTGGGAAACCGGGCCGGGTAATCCTTCTCCGCCAGGGCGCGGATCGCTCCACGCAGTTTCTCCGCGTGCGCGGCGAGGGACTCCGCGCGCTTCGTCTCATCCGCCGTGCCGAGGGCGCTGAGGAAATCCAAGTCCGGCACCTTGGCATCCACGATGATGAGGCGGTCACCTGGCAGGCGCACCACGAGGTCCGGCTTCTTGTCGTCCGACTGCACCTGCTCGATGAAATCACAGTGGGCGCTCATGCCAGCGGCCTCCACGACCCGCCGGAGGGTCTCCTCGCCCCATCTGCCCCGCGCCTGGCTGGAACTGAGGACACGGCGGAGTTGCAGCGTCTCGCTGGACAAGGTCTGGCTCTGCTGTGCGAGCGACTCAAGGTGCTTCTTCACCTCGCCCAACGCGGAGGATTGCGAGGTTTCGCTCTGAGCCAGCCGCTGCTGATAGGTCTTGAGCTGTTCCTCCAGGGGCTTGACCAGCGTGGCAATCGCTTCCTGACGTTGCGAAAGATCGCCCTTCGCCGACTCGGCGAATTTGCCCAGCGTCTCATTGGCGAGCCGGAGAAACTCAGGCTGTGTCTGCTTCAGCGCATCGGCGCTGAGTGCCTTGAAGGCTTCGCGCAGGTCCGCGAGCGCCTTGTCCTGGGCGGCCTGAGCCGCCTGCAATTGCCGCTCGTGCAGTTCGTGCTGCTCTGCCAGCAGCTTGGTGGCTCCTGCCAGCTGCGCTTGAGTGGCTGCAAGGTGATGGCCGGTCTGGGTGAGCTTGAGCGCGGTGTCCGCAAGTTCCACCTCACGGCTGCGCAACGTGGTCCGGACTTCCTCCACCAGCTCGTCTGCTGCGGTGCGCCGGGCCTCCGTCGCGGCGAGACCGGCGCTGGCCTCCGCCAGCTGGCTGCGCGTGCGGGTCAATTCGCCGTCGCGATGCGTGAGCTGCTGGCGCAGCTCGGCTTCGAGCAGGTTCGTGGCGGCCAGCGGGGTGTCGTTCCGTTCGCCCCGGAACCGCGCGCCCAGGAGCCATCCAATGACGACGCCCAGCCCGACGCCGAGCAGCAGATATAGCAGCGGATCCATGCGCGAAGGCTATGCGGAGCACCGTGACTTGTCACCGTCGGAGCGCCGGTTTGCAGCCAGACTAACACCTGCGGACACATGTCCGCCGGGTGAGGAGCGCGGGCGTCCTCGCCCGCTTTGCGCATGGGACCGCCAAAACAAGGCGAACCCCTCCGTGCCCATGCACCCGCAAAGCGGCCCGGCGGGCCGCGCTCCGGGGCCGCGCTTCAATCCAGCCGCTTGGCCAGGACCTTTTCAAAATCCACGACGAAGAAGCGCTTCCCCTTCTGCCGAATCTGGTGCCCCTCCGCCTCCAGGCGCGCGCGCAGGCCGGCGATGCCGCCGGGATACTTGGGGTTCACCTCGCCACCCACTTTGAGCGTGCGCCAGTAAGGCGTGATGCGCTTCGCCCCGGCGGCCTCGGCTTCCGCCGCTGCGTGCGCGGCAATCCACGAGAAGATGCCGGTGGTGATGGGGCACGCGAGGTTGGCGCCATGCTTCGCGGCCAGCGCGGCGCGCAGCTCGTTGATGGTCACCAGCCGGCCCTTCCGCACCCGCCGCATCAAGGCATCCACTTCCAGCGGCGCAGGGATGACGAAGGTGCCCTCCCCCCAGCGCTTGGTCATCTTGCCAGTGACTTCAACGACCTTGGGAAGATCCTTGCTGTCGGCGAGTTTCTGACCCCAAGTCTTTTTCTTGGTGGGCATGGGTAGTGGTGCGTAGTGCGTGGTGCGTGAAACTCAAAGGCGGCTCCTGCGCGCGGCTCACGCACCACGAACCACGCACCATGTCTTCAGAAGTGCGCGATGACCTCAATCTCTACGCTGGCTGCGCGCGGGAGGGCGGCGACCTGGATGGTCGAGCGCGCCGGGAAATCGCTCGTGAAAAACTGGCTGTAGATCTCGTTCATGCCGGCGAAGTCGGCGAGGTTCGTGAGGAAGACGGCGCTCTTCACGACGTTCGCGAACGTCAGCCCCTGGTCGTCGAGGATGCACTTCACGTTCTCCAGCACCCGGCGGGTCTGGTCCTTGATGTCACCCGGGACGAGCTGGCCGGTGGCCGGATCAATCGGGATCTGCCCAGCGCAGAAGAGGAGGTCGCCCACGCGGACGGCGTGGTTGTAGGGGCCAACGGCAGGAGCGCCCTTGGCGGGTTTGATGATGGTTTTGGTCATGCGCGGCAGAGTTAATCAGCCGTGCGGAGATTCGCCAGAAAGATTTTGGCTAACCGGGAATTACTTCCCCAGCGCCTTGGCCACCGCTTCCTCCAACGCCTCGCCGCGCAGGTTCTTGGCGATGATCTTGCCCTCGCCGTCGAGCAGGTAGGTGGCGGGGATGGAGTTCACGCCGTAGGCACCGGCCAGCTTGGACTGCCAGCCTTTGCCGTCGTAATACTGCGGCCAGTTCATCTTGCGGTCGGCGATGAAGCTGTCGAGCTTGGCACGGTCGGAATCCAGGCTGATGCCGATGATTTCGAAGCCCTTGGCGTGGTGCTTCTCATAGGCCTTGAGCACGTTCGGCAGTTCGCCAATGCACGGGCCGCACCACGTCGCCCAGAAGTCCACGAGCACGACCTTGCCCTTGAAGCGCGCGATGGAGAGTGGCTTGCCCGAAAGATCTTTTTCGTCGAAGTCCGGGAACTTCGCGCCCACGGCGAGCTTGCGCTGAATGTCCTTCGAGGCCCGCTGCTTCTCGATGCCCTCGATGATCTGGTCCACCGCCTTCGCCGGCCGGGTGTCCGGGAAATCCGTCTTGAGCTGGGTGAGCAACGGGGTGCCTTTCGCCTCATCTTCGAGCACCTGGATGTAAAGCATCGCCTTCATCAGCAGGATTTGGGCGACGTCGTCGGTCTTCTCGCCCTTGTGCGCGGCGAGCAGCTTGTCGAACTCGGTGAAGTTCTCGGCCAGGTCCTTCTCGGTGTTCTTCCCGGCCTTGATCTTCGCCTGAATTTTGCCAACCAGGTCCCGCAGTTCCTCCTTCGCGTCGCCGGCCTGGGCGAAGCTGGCGGGCAGCAGCAGCGAGAGAGCAACGGCGAGAATGCGCAAGGTGTTCTTCATGGGGTGGGTGCGTGTTGGCTAGCATGACAGCAGCCGGCCTGCTGCGTGGCAAGGGGATTCAGGGGAAGCCCAAGGCTGACGCATCAAAAGAAACAAGGACTGACGAATGGAGGCGGGGAGAGGCCAACGCTTCCTCCCCCTCTATTTTCATTCGTCAGTCCCCATTCGTCAGTCAAAGGAATCTCCAGCGGCCGCTCAGCGCCTCCATCCGCAGAATTTCATTGGCTGCTTCCAGACGGATTTCTTCGTGCTTTTGATGCGTCATCCTTGGGGGAAGCCGGGAAGCCTCAGGCCGAGTTGTGGCCGGAGCGCGGCGTTCACGCGCAGAAGGCCACGGCTGGAAAGGAACGCTTGAACCACCTGTGGCTGGCGCACGTTTCTGCGGCCTGAACTGCGCTGCTCCGCAACGAGGTTGCGCTGTCGCAAAGCTGATGAGGCTCCGTTTCATTGAACCCAAAGATTCAGGTCGATGCGCGGAGGCAAGGGCGCACGTTTACGGTGGCAGCGCGCGCAAAGCGGGCGAGGACGCCCGCGCTCCGGTCAGAGCCGCTTCTCGTCCGCGTCGATGAAGTCGATGAAGCACTGGAGGTCGTCGCGGTGGCCGAGGCCGGCCTGCTCCTTGCGCATCTGCAGGCGGGCCTGCACGGCGGCATCGCCGTCCCGGCCGTAGTTGAGGACGGCGGTGTTGAAGGCGGCCTTCTCCTCGGCGGACTTCGGCACGTTCTTCGCCACCCAGTCACAGACCTGGCCGTCGGTCACGGTGCTTTTCACCATGGCGATGAAGGGGTCGGCGGTGAGGCCGGCGGTTTGAAGCCATTTTGCATCGAAGCCTTTGTAGGCGAAATTCTCCTGATAATCGGCGTGCAGTTTGCCGGCGAGGTGAAGGCGGATCTTGTCCACGAAGCGCGGCAGGTAGGCCCAGCCAGCCATGATCTCGCGGGCGCTGCGGGGATAGATAAGGTCGTTGCTCATGCGCGGGATTGTCGGCGGCAACTCGCAGGTGTCAACCATGCGCCGGGATTCCAAAGAGCCGCTGAAAGTTCTCCTCCACCTGGGCCGCAAGTGCGGCCAACGGGACGCCCCGCAAATCCGCCATGAATTGGTAAACCGCCGGGAGATTCGCTGGATGGTTTAAGGCCTTGCCCGTGAGAGTGTCGGCGAGCGGATGGGTATTCGCCGCATCGGGCAGCAACTGGTCTGGCGCGTCCGTTTCGATCAGCAGGCGGTCGGCGGGGACGTGTCGGAAAGTCTCGCGCTGGCGGGCCTTGCGCTCGTGCAGATAGTAGCCGGGGAAACTGAAGTGCGCGCCCAATTTGGCCAGTGGCACAACCATCTCCGCCGGGCCGCCGTAACTGTGCAGGAGGAAGCCGCGAGCGGGCCGTGGATGCTCGCGCAGCAGATCGTGGAGGCGACCCCAGGTCTGCAAGCAGTGGAGACTGGCCGCGAGATTGCGGTCAGCGGCGAGCCGCAGTTGCGCGGTGAAGACTTCTTCCTGGCCCTCGTAAGGCAGGCCTGGCTTCCAGCGGTCCAGACCGATCTCGCCGATGACCGCGCCCGGCGTGCGATCAAGGAACTCGATGAGCGTTTCCAGCCAGAGCGCCGTCCGCTCGCCGACATACCACGGGTGATACCCGAAGCTCGGCACAACGAACCCCGGATACTCCCGGGCAAGCGCGGCGACCTGCGGCCAGTCCGCCTCGCACGAGCCATTCACCACCATGCGCGCGACGCCGACCGCGCGGCTGGTCGCGACGAGGTCCGCCTGCCGACCGGCAAAACGGTCGTCTTGCAGGTGGTTGTGGGCGTCGTAGAGGCGCATGGGTGGGAAGATTAAGATTAAGAGTAGGATTATGAGTAAGAGCAAGGCACCACGATTGGCGAAGGCTTCCTAATCTTACTCCTACTCATAATCTTAATCCCTCCCCCGCTGCTGTTCCGCAAAGGTCCGTATCCGCTCCCACACGCGTGAAAGCACGTTCCGCCGGTTCGCCGTGAGGTGCTGGTTGATGCCGACTTGTTCGAGAAAACCCGGTGGCATCGCGCAAATCTCCGCGGGTTTCTGCCCGCTGTAAAAATCGCACAGCAGCCCGGCGACCGCGCGCACGATCTGCGAATCGGAGTCGCACTGGAAGTAACAGCGCCCTTCACGGGACTCCGCCACGAGCCAGAGGTTGGCCAGGCAGCCGGGCACACGGTGGGCTTCGGCCTTCAGTTCCGCAGCGAGCGGCGCACGCTGACGGGCTTGCTCCACCAGCCATTGCAAACGCTCCTGATGATGACTGAAGCCATCCAGCCGCGAGAGCAGCGCATCGCGCTTGGCGGCGAGGGACGGCGCGGGATCAAGAATGTCAGCCACGAGGGAACGGTAGCCGGGAGCGGCCTCGCGGGCCAGCCGGGGAATTAATGTCGGGCAACCGCCACATATGAGTCCTGCACTCCGCACGGCCTCGACCCACCGGGCAAGCGAGGACGCTTGCGGCACGGCCGGCCGGAGGCCGGCGCTACGTAGCGCCCGCGTCTCG
>CAZOCL010000013.1:0-44692 GCA_964578245.1 uncultured Klebsiella sp.
ACCCCCCCCCCCCCCCCCCCCCCCCGGCGCGCCACCCTCGCGCACACGCCCCTCGCGGGGGGGTTGGGGGTCGGGGAGGGCGACGGCGGGCCGCTTGCGCAACGAACGGTCCTCTACTCCGCACGCGCAGCCCCCCCACCCCGGCCCCCTCCCCCGATGGGGGAGAGGGAGCAGAAGTGCGCCGCGCTCAAGATAATCTGAATCGAATCGGACGCCTTGGCAGGCCCCACCCCAATCCCAACGGGATTGCGTCCTTCAGCCCAGGGTTGGCGGAGCAACGCGACGCCTACCCTGGGTCACCCGTCCCCAAATTGACGAACCTTGAAGGGGTTCCGGCCCGGCGGCTGAGCACCGAGGTTCACAAAATCATGGGACACAGAATCATGCCGCCTCATGATTTTGTTGAACATGATTCTGTGAATGACTCCGCAGCTGGATTGGGGAAATCGGAACGGTTCCAGCAGCCCGAATCGCGGTCCCAGCGGTGCTTGTGCGTCAGATTGTCGCTGGATTCGCTGTCAGCGCAACTGGGTGTGCCATCAGCGTCACTCAAATCGTAATCAGCGCGACTGTGTTGCGTGTCCGCTTCGCCTGTATCGTCATACGCTCACACTGGATCCACATAAGCGAGGCCGGATGCTGCGCCAGCGCGCCTGCATGTTCCATCAGCGTGAGTGGATTCAGGAGTTTGAGCTGCCAGAGATGGTTTGACGGTCGAGCACCCGACTCTCACGCAGTGCCCGGCCTCAGCCCTGCCATGATTTGCTCCCGCATGGGCGCGAGGTCGGGATCGGCGAGGGCCATGAGTTTGATGCCGTCGCGGGCCTTGGACTTGCCGGCGGCTTCATAGGCCCGGCCCAGCCAGTGCCGCGCGGCATCCAGCCGGCCCAACTGGCAGGCGTAGCAGGCGAGGTTATAGGGGACGAGGAACTCCGCGCGGAACAGCTCGGCCGCCGGACGCAATGCATCCCAGGCGACCTGCAGCCCGCCGCCCTCCATACGGCGCGCGGCGTAGGCGCGGTGAATCCAGCCGCTGAGGTTCCCGGGGTCCACGCTCACCAGCAGTTCTGCGACCGTGTGCGCGAGGCTCCATTCCTTGCGGTGCGCGTGGATCTGCCAGCACAGGTCCAGCGTGTGCGGATGGGCTTTCGCGGCGGAAGAGAGCTGGTCCAGTTCGGCCTCCGCCTCATCCGGCAGGCCCAGTTCCAGCCAGCCCTCGACCGCCCGGGCCAGATGGCTGTCCGGCGGTTCGAGCGGCGGAAAGGCGGGCGTGCTCACTCGCGGAGGCTGACCTTGTCGGCTCCCGGGAAGTCGGCGGGAACCTTCTGCGTCACCTTGCCGGTGACGGCCCACTCAGCCCCGCGCTGGAAGGTGACGATGAAGCCGACGCATTGCTGCGCCACGCGCTTGCCGCCGCCGGCGTGGCCCAGTGCGGTGTGAAAGACGCGGCCCTGGCCGAACGTGGTGGTCATCAGCATCGGCTCGTGGCGGCCGGTGCCGCTCTTCGCCGAGTCTGAAAAGGCGGTGGCGAGCACGGTCAGGTTCTCCGCCGGGCCGCGCAGGCGGTCGTAAAGTTCGTCCTGCGCGTGCATCCACTTCGTCGGCAGGCCGGCCATGATCGGGTGCTGCGCCTCACGGGTCTCGACGAGGAACGCGTGCTGCGGCCCGTGGCTGCCACCACGACCGGGCGCGACGTCCTTGACGACCTTCGCGGCCTTCTCCTCCCAATACACATACGGGCCGGACTTCTCGCTGCGTCCGCCCCAGCCGCCCAAGCCGATCATCTGGTTGTAGGCCGGCCAGTTCGGGAAAGAGTTGTTCGCCGCGTGGACGCTGACGAACGCGCCGCCACCCCGCACAAACTCCTCGAAGGCCGTCTGCGTCTCCTTCGACCAGTCCGCGCCGTTGTAGTTGGAGACGACCAGTTTGTATTTCTTGAACTCAGGCTTGAAGGCGGACATATCGCCCTTCTCAGGAGTCGTGGCCACATCCACCTCGAAGAGTCCGGTCTCCTCCAGATACTTCTTCAGGTGCGGTGTGGTGCCCTTCCAGTCGTGGTTGTTCTGGCCGTCCACGATGAGCGCCTTCATGGCGGCGGCATGAGTGGAAGCGGTCAGCAGCAGGCAGGCACAAAGGGCAGCGCTCGTGCGCAGGAGTGTTTTCATGGGGAAAGTCTGACGGGAAACCACTTCGGCTGCAACCCTCCGCATGAGGGGCGGCTCCGGGACTTTTCCCGGAGCGCGGCCCTCCGGGCCGCATTGCGGGTCGTGCGTCCGTGATGGAACGCACCGTTTCGGCGACAGCACACGCAAAGCGGGCGAGGCCGCCCGCGCTCCGGTGGCTCCGCGTGGTTTTCTCGTATTGCGCAAGGCCTCTTCCGCCGCTACTTTCCCATCCCTTTGATATGACACTGACTGAAAAGCTTCTCGCCCGCGCCTCCGGCAAGGCCACGGTGCAGGCCGGCGACAACATCTGGGTGAACGCGGATGTCCTCATGACGCACGATGTGTGCGGCCCCGGGACTATCGGCGTGTTCAAGCGCGAGTTCGGCAAGACCGCCAAGGTCTGGGACAAGCAGCGCGTAGTCATCATCCCCGACCACTACATCTTTACCGCGGACTCGATGTCCAACCGCAACGTGGACATCCTCCGCGACTTCGTGCGTGAGCAGGGCCTGCCCTACTTCTACGACGTGATTGACGACCCGAACGGCTCGTGGAAGTTCGACGCTTCGAAGGGCAACACCAAGCGCCAATACGGCTCCCAATACGCCGGTGTCTGCCACACCGCCCTGCCCGCCAAGGGCCATACGCGCCCCGGCGAAGTGCTCTTCGGCACCGACTCGCACACCTGCATGGCCGGCGCGTTCAACGAGTTCGCCACCGGCATCGGCAACACCGACGCGGGCTTCGTCATGGGCACAGGCAAACTGCTCATCAAGGTGCCTGAGACCATGCGCTTCCGCATCGAAGGCAAGCTCCAGCCCGGCGTGATGGCGAAGGACGTCATCCTCCATTGCATCGGCGAGATCGGCTTCGACGGCGCGACCTACCGTGCGATGCAGTTCGACGGCCCCGGCATCGCCACGCTCTCGATGGACGACCGCATGACCATCGCGAACATGGCCATCGAGGCCGGCGGCAAGAACGCGATCTTCGAGTTCGACGCCCGCACCGCCGAATACGTGGACGCCCGCACCCGCCTCAACGGCACCAAGTCCAGCTACGACCCCGTCGAGGTGGACCGTGACCAGACGTTCTGCTACGAGACGGTCATTGACCTGAGCAAGCTGGAGCCGACCGTCGCGTGCCATCCCGACCCCGGCCAGCGCAAGACGGCCAAGCAGATGAATGGCATGAAGCTCGACCGCGCCTACGTCGGCTCCTGCACCGGCGGCAAGACGAGCGACTTTGTCGAGTTCGCGCGCGTGCTGCGCGGGCACAAGGTCACGATTGACACCTTCGGCGTGCCCGCGACGCCCGAGATCGTCCACGACCTCCAGACCACGCGCTGGGGTGACAAGACCATCTGGCAGATCCTCGAGGACGCCGGTGTGCGCATGACGGAAAATGCCGGCTGCTCCGCCTGTCTCGGCGGCCCGGTGGACACCTTTGGCCGCATGAACCAGGGCGGCCTCAAGTGCATCAGCGCCACGAACCGCAACTTCCCCGGCCGCATGGGCAGCAAGGAAAGCGAAGTGTATCTCGCCTCGCCCGCGACGGTCGCCGCCAGTGCGATCACGGGCCGGGTGACGGACCCGCGCGAGTATCTGAAGAACTGAGCGGACCATGACCCCGCAAGCCGCCCTCGCCGCGCAGATTGAGCGCTACCGGCAGATGACCGGCGAGCAGCGGGTGGCCATCGCCTTGGGGCTGCACGAACTCTCGTGCAACATGGCGCGCATGGGCATCCGCCGCCAGTATCCCCACGCGGATGAAGCCGAGGTGAATCGGCTGCTGCGGAAGCGGCTGGAAGTGGCGCGCACCCTGTGACGAAGTGCAACAGGTCGCCTCGCGTAGCGAGGGCCGACGGTAGCCGTGGGTTTCAAGCCACGGTAAGCCCGTCCGTGGGTTGAAACCCACGGCTACCATCGGTTGGTCGCTACGCGACCGCGCAAAAGCTGATTTACTTCCGACGCATCGTTTGCCCTGACTGCGCCATTGCCAAACCCTCGCCTTCCGCTGACATTCCGCCCTGCGTTCTAAAACCATGCTGACTCAAGAATCCATCCTCGACGCGTTGAAGGCCGTGAAATATCCCGGCTACTCGCGCGACATCATCTCGTTCGGACTCGTCAAGCACGTCGCCGTCAACGGCGGTGCGGTCAACATCCGCCTCGAACTCACTTCGCCCAACGCCGACGCCGCCCGCATCGTGAAGGCCGAATGCGAGAACGTCCTCCGCGCCCAGCCCGGCGTCACGCATGTCTTCGTCGAGATGAAGCAGCCGGCCCCGACTGCCGCGGCTCCCGGTGCGGCCGCCGGTGGCGCGTTCCAGAACCAGAACAAGGTCCCCGGCATCAAGCGCATTGTCGCCGTGGCCAGTGGCAAGGGCGGCGTGGGCAAGTCCACCTGCTCCGTGAACCTCGCCTGTGCCCTCAACCACCTCGGCGCGCGCGTGGGCCTGCTGGACTGCGACATCTATGGCCCGAGCATCCCGCTCATGATGGGCATCCACCAGCGCCCGATGGTCAATGACGACGAGAAGCTCGTCCCGCCCAGCAACCACGGCGTGAAGCTCATGAGCATGGGCTTCCTCCTCACCGACGACCAGCCGGTCATCTGGCGCGGTCCGATGATTCAGAAGACCATCCAGCAGTTCATCTCGCAGGTGGAGTGGGGCCAGCTCGACTACCTCCTCGTGGACCTCCCGCCCGGCACCGGCGACGCCCAGCTCTCCCTCTGCCAGACCGTGCCGTTGGACGGCGGCGTCATCGTCACCACCCCGCAGGAGGCCTCGCTCGGCGTCGTGCGCAAGGGCATCGCGATGTTCGAGAAGGTGAACGTGCCGATCCTCGGCATTATCGAGAACATGAGCTACTTCATGGCCCCCGGCGGCCAGCGCGTGGAAATCTTCGGCCACGGCGGCGGCCGCGCCGAGGCCGAGCGGCAGGAAATCCCCTTCCTCGGCGAAGTCCCCATCTTCCTCGAAATCCGCGAAGGCGGCGACAAAGGCATCCCCGTGGTCATCTCCCACCCGGCGGACCCGCAGGGCAAGGCATTCCTGCAGATCGCCGAGACGCTGCGGCAGAAGCTGGGGTGAGGTAGCCGCCGACGCGCAGAGGCGGACCTCGAAGTAATCAGTGTTCAGTAATCAGTCGAGTTGCTGAGTCGCGTAGCGACGGACACGATGGTAGCCGTGGGTTTCAACCCACGGTCAGGCAGGCAATGGGGATGCGTCTCATCGCGACGCTTGAGTGACCCGTAGCAAAGAGCGGCACGGCGTTCCGACCATTCAAGTGTCGCTACGCGACGCCCAAGCTCCTCCCCTTGTGGGTTGAAACCCACGGCTACCTTCAGTGCTCGCTACGCGAGCGCAAAAAGTTGCGCCCGACTCTGCGAGGGCGCGGCTAACCCTGCGCCTGCTCCGGTCACAACCACACGCTACCGCGCATCTCGGCGCGGAAGCCGTCAGTCCCGTTTCCGAATCGCCTTCACCTGTCCCCCTGTGCCAATCGGCCGCAACAAAATCTCCGCCATGCGCGCCTGCTGCGGGCTGACGAGCGACTGCAAGGTGTGGCGGTCGAGCGAGGCGTAGAACGCGCCCATCGCTTCCGCCAGCGCGCCTTTGAGCAGGCAACTGCCGCTGATGGGGCAGGTGTTCGTGGCCGGATCGAAGCACTCGACGATCACCGGCTGGTCCTCGGTCTGGCGGACGACCTTCCCGATCCGGATTTCTGACGCAGGTCGCGCGAGCCGGATGCCCCCGCCCCGTCCCCGGCGGGTCTCCAGATAGCCAAGCTGGCCGAGGGTGTGGATGACCTTGGCCACATGGTTGCGGGAGATGCCATAGGCGGCGGTGACTTCATCCACCCGGAATTCCGCGCCCTTGACCGCGCCAAACATCAGGATGCGCAACGCGTAGTCGCTGAAGAGGCTGAGTTTCATGATGGCGTCGGAATGGCAGCAGTCGTTTCGGGCCGCCCGCCGCACACGAGTTTTTTCGACGGGCCAGCCCGGCGACTCAGCTTCAAAAAAAAGGGGCTTGCCATAAAGATGTATTTATTATACCTGTTTCAGCGCCGCTGGCAACACCAGCGCCTTGTCAGCGGCCCGCGATGATCAACCTGGCGCGAAGCACCTATGAAATTGATACCTGCCATTTGCCTGTCCCTGATCCTCACCGCAACTCTCCACCCGGCCAGCGCCGCCGAAGCGACGGCCCAGTCCGCTGCCGAAACCAACACCGTCTGCCCGGTCACCGGCAAGCCCGCCAACCCCAAGATCACCACGGTCTATGAAGGCAGCACCTACGCCTTCGCCGATGATGCCAGCCGGACCAAGTGGCGCGCGGCCCGGGAGAGCAGTCTTTACCACAAGCTGGGCGGGCAGCCCGCCATTGATGCGGCGGTCGAGGCCTTCTACGTGAAGGTCCTGGCGGACAACCGCATCAAGCACTTCTTCGAGGACATCAACATGACCAAGCAGCGCCGGAAGCAGAAGGAGTTCCTCTCGGCCGCGTTCGGTGGCCCGATCCCGTGGACGGGCAAGGACATGCGCAAGGCCCACGCGAATCTCCCCGGCTTGAACGAGACGCACTTCAACGCGGTGGCCGAAAACCTGCAAAAGACCCTGGTCGAATTGAAGATCAAGCCCGAGCTGATCCAGCAGGTCATGGCCATCGCCGCCAGCACCCGCAATGACGTGCTGAACCGGCCGAAGGATGCGAAGTAAGGGCTGGTGGGGCAAGCGAACCGCGTGCGGCCTAGTCGAGTAGCGACGACCTGATGGTAGCCGTGGGTTTCAACCCACGGACAAGCAGACAATGGGGGACGCGTCGCGTAGCGACGCTTGAGTGGTCGTAGCAAAGGACGGCATGGCAGGTCCGATGGTTCAAGCGTCGCTACGCGACGCCCAAGCTCTCCCCTTTGACCGTGGGTTGAAACCCACGGCTACCGTCAGTGCTCGCTACGCGAGCGCAGTGCATCTGCCCTGCCCTGCCGGACCGGAGCGCTGCTACACCTTCGCCAGCTCCGGCCAGAGCCGCGCGCTCATGCGCATCCCGGCGTGGAAGCAATCGAGATCAAACTTCTCGTTCGGTGAGTGCGCGTTGTCGTCGGGGAGCGAGAGGCCGAGGAGCAGCGTCTCTACGCCGAGGATGCGCTTGAAGTCGTTCACGATAGGGATGGAGCCACCCTCACGCATCAGCACCGGCTCGCAGCCGAAGGCGTCGCGCAAGGCGCGGAGCGCAGCCTGGGCGCGCGGGCTGTCCGGCTGCACCAGATACGGCTCGCCGGCGTGGCCGGCGTCCACGGTCAGCTTGCAGCTCGGCGGGCACAACGACTTCAGGTGCGCGACGATGAGCTTCTTCACCTGCTTCGGGTCCATGTCCGGCACCAGGCGGAAGGTGAGCTTCGCGCGGGCCCACGCGGGCACGATGGTCTTGCTGCCCTCGCCTTGGTAACCGCTGGTGAGGCCGTTGATCTCGCAGGTCGGGCGCGCGGTGCGGCGCTCCGTGCTGGTGAAGCCTTTCTCGCCGAACAGCTCCGGCACACCGACCAGCTTGCGGAAGGTCGTCTCGTTCCCCGGCAGCTTGGCCAGCATCGCGCGTTCGTATTTCGAAAGCGCAGTAACATCGTCGTAGAAACCAGGCACGGTGACGCGGCCGTTCTTGTCGCGGAGCTTCGCGAGCATCTGCGCGAGGGCCATCGCCGGGTTGTCCACCGCGCCGCCGAAGAGGCCGGAGTGCAGGTCGCGGTTCGGCCCGTCGAGGCGGATCTCCACCGCGAGGATGCCGCGCAGCGCGTAGGTGAGCGCAGGGTGCTTCTTGCTGGGCAGCCCGTTGTCCGAGATGACGAACGCCTCGCAGCGCAGGTCCTGCTTCCGCGCGCGCAGGAAGGGCGCGAGATTCTCGCAGCCGATCTCCTCCTCGCCCTCGATGAGGAAGGTGAGGTCGCACGGCAGTTCCGTGCCGGTCTTGAGATAGGCCTCGGCCGCCTTCAAGTGGGCGAAGTGCTGGCCCTTGTTGTCGCACGAGCCGCGGGCGAAGAGGTTGCAGCCGTCAATGCGCGGCTCGAACGGCGGGGACTTCCACAGCTCCAATGGCTCCGGCGGCTGCACGTCGTAGTGGCCATAGACCACGTAGTGCGGCTTGCGCGGGCCAGCTTTGCGCGGCGTGCGGGCGAGAACGATCGGATTCCCGGCGGTGGGACACACCTCGACCTCCAGGCCGATGGCGCGGCAATGCTCCGCGATCCACTGCGCGCACCGCTCCAGATCGGGCTTGTGCTGTGGCTGGGCGGAGACGCTGGGGAAGCGGAGGTAGTCGCAAAGCTCGCTCAGGAAGCGCGCTTCGTTGGCGGCGAGGTAGTCGAGGACCGGTTGCATGGCGGAGAGGAAAGCGGAGCCGGGCACGGAAGGCAACCGCCGGGGAGAGTTTTCCCGCAGATTCAAGCCGACCACCGATTGAGTTTCCCAATCGGTGGTCGGCTTGAATCTGCGGGAATTCCATCGGCTGACGGGCGCGCCGGGAAATAAGCCTTGGCGCAACCATCCATTACGTGTAGGTAACATCCCGTTTTCCGACAGCAACACTGCGCACCCATGAGTTCCGCCGCCGCCCCCGCCGCCTCCACTGGTCCATGGTGGAAAGACCTCACCCCGTATCACTGGTTTGTCTTTTCCATGGCCTGCCTGGCCTGGCTGTTCGACTGCCTGGATCAGCAGCTCTTTCTCCTCGCCCGGCAGGGGGCGATGAAAGCGTTGCTGCCCGCCGGTTATGACGTGAAGGAATACTCCGGCTACGCCACCGCCATCTTCGTGGCGGGCTGGGCCACCGGTGGCCTGATCTTCGGCGCGGTAGGCGACCGCATCGGGCGGGCAAAGACGCTGACGATGACCGTGCTGATTTACTCCGTGTGCACCGGGTTGTCCGCGTTCTCGACGGGCTGGATGGATTTTGCGGTCTATCGGTTTCTCACGGGCCTGGGTGTGGGTGGCGTGTTCGGTCTGGCCGTGGCCTTGGTGGCGGACGGACTTCCCGAGCGGTCCCGCACCGGCGCCCTGGGCACGCTGCAGGCGCTCTCGGCCGTGGGCAATATCAGCGCCGGCCTCATCAGCATGGGAATGGGCAAGCTCGGAGCCGCCGGGCACATCAACCCCGCAAACGCGTGGAAGTATATGTTCCTCATCGGTGCCCTGCCGGCGTTTCTGTGCGTCTTCCTGCAAATCCGCCTCAAAGAGCCGGAGAAGTGGGTGAGGGCCCGCGAGGAAGGCCGGTTGACCGGCGCGCGGTTCGGCTCCTATGCGTCGCTCTTCGGCGAGGAGCGGTGGCGCACCCCGGCGTTGCTCGGCATGATGCTCTGCGTGTCGGGCGTTGTGGGCTTGTGGGGCGTGGGCTTCTTCAGCCCGGAGCTGGTCGGTGACGTGATCGGAAACTCGCTCAAGGCGAAGGGGATGCCGGAAGCCCAGATTGCGAGTGAAAAGACCTACTGGGTGGGCGTGAACAGCATCATTCAAAACCTCGGCGCTTTCTTCGGCATGATGACCTTCACGCACTTCGCGCAGAAGTTCGGCCGCAAGCCGGCCTTCACGGTCGCGTTCATCAGCGCCTTCATCGCCACGGTTGGTTACTTCCAGCTCTTCAACGGCACAGGAGACATCTGGATGAGCTTCGTGATGGGCTTTTGCCAGCTCGCGCTGTTCGCCGGGTTTGCGATCTACCTGCCGGAACTGTTCCCCACGCGCCTGCGCAGCACGGGGGTGAGCTTCTGCTACAACGTGGGCCGGTTCATCGCCGCCAGTGGACCGTTCACGATGGGTTTGCTGGCCAAGTCGCTGGCCGCTGGCGCGACTTCGCCGGACGCCAAGCTGGCCGCCTTCCGCATGGCCTGCTGCTGGGTCAGTTCGGTGTTCCTGATCGGCCTGATCGCGATGGCGTTCATGCCCGAGACCAAGGGACGTCCGATGCCTGAAGACGGGCCCGCGAAGTGAGTCTAGGCGTTGTCTGAAGCAAAGGAGCCGAGAACTCGCGCCAGCGTCCTGGAGTGCGGTGGCCCTCCACCGCTTTTGGCGTTATCCACCGAGACGCGGCGTCGGATCGTCGCCTCTCCTTTGCGCGCTCTGCGCCCTTTCGCGGCGATTCCAACTGCTTTCCCAAGGGTAGCGCATCGGGCTGGCCCACGTCTCAGCAAGGCCAGCGGACTGGCGCACTCCAAGACGCTTCGCGACCTCGTGCCAAGGCCACGCGGAGCCTGCCCCCGCTCAAACCGAGAAGAAGTCCTTCATCTTGTTGAGGAAGTCGTTGGCGTATTCCTCCTGGCTCTTGGGCACCACGGTGCGACTGCGCTGGGTCTGGGTTTCCGCGAGAATGACCTCGGTCTCGAGCCGGCGCAGCGCGAGAATTTCGCTGAGCTTCTCCACCAGTTCGGGCGATTCGCGGAGCACCTCGGCCACGCGTTCGCGCGGGATCAGCACGACCTCCGAATCCGTGGTGGCCACCACGGTGGCGCTGAGCTTCTCGCCGGTGAGCAGGGAGATCTCGCCCAGGCATTCGCCGGTCCGGACCACGTTCACGCGCGTCATGTGGCCTTCTGACTCCACGAACACCTCCGCCTCGCCGTCCACGACGACGTAGAGCGCGCCACCCTCCTCGCCCTGGCGGAAGATGCGCTCGCCTTTGCCGAACAGCTGCTTGTGCGCGCCGACCACCAGCTTCTGCCGCTGGCCGTCGTCCAGCACGCCGAAGATCATGTTGCGGCCCAGGATGTCCGCGATGTGCCGGGTTTGCGCCTCGGAGTCGTCCTTGGGGCGGAGATACTGCACCACGCGCTGCGGGAACGGCATGGTCAGGCCGGCGCGGCGCAGTTCATACCACGCGTCCGTGCGGATGCCATCGGCGATGCGGTCCTGCTCCGAGTCCTTCTCAATCCAGACCCGGATTTCGTAGTTGATGGTGCTGTCCGCGAACTCCTTGAGATAGACCTCTGGCGGAGGATTCTTCAGCACGCCCACCACGTCCTGCGTGGAGCGCAGGAGGATGGTGCGGACCTTGTTCGGCGGGGCCTCGTATTCTACCGGCACGGTGACGCGAATGGCATGGTGAGGGGTGGGATAGCTGTAATTCTGGAGGTGGACATTGACCAGATCCACGTTGGGAATCTCGATGTAGGTATGGTCCATCGAGCGCAGTCGGGTGGTGCGCCAGTTGAGTTCCATCACCTCAAACAGGCGGTTGTCGATGTAGAGCCAGTCGCCAAGCTTGAGCGGCTTGCTCATCTGGATGGTCAGACCAGCGGTGAGGTTCGAGATGACCGGGCGCAGCGCGAGGCCGACACCAAGGCCGAGGCCGCCGATGCCCGCGAGCAGACCCGGCACGCGCACGTCAAAGACGAACTGCATGATGAGCAACGCCGCCGCCGTGATGCCGATCAGCCGGGTGGCGTGGGTGAAGAAGCGCGGCACCACCATGTTGCGCTTCTTCGCAAAGTAGCCCTCCCAGTAAAAACGATTGAAGAGCGTGAGCAGGAGCAGCGAATCCATCATGAACGCTGCCGCCATGACCACGCGGTGCTTGTCCCGGTCCGCCGCCACGCTCAGATCCAAAACGAAGTAACAGGCCGCCAGCACAGCATTCGCAATGCAGATCAGGTGGTAGGCCGCCCCCATCGTCACGTTCCACCGCCGCCGCAACTGGCGGCCAAGCATGACCATGACCAGATACACCGGCAACCCGACGAGAAGAATGTAGAAGAGGTGGCTCATGCCTGTGTGCACATCTTGGAAAAGCCAGGGGGCGACTGCAACTTGGAAATCACCCTGCTGTCAGTCCCAGACATTGAAATCTCACCGGGCGAGATTGAAGCACACCAGCTTGTCCTCGCTGCGAAGGTAGAGCCGCTTCTGCGTCAAAATGGGCGCGCACCAAGTCGGGTAGCCAAGCATCGGTGCCTGCCAGCGGGAGAGCTCCTCGGGCTGCTTGGCGTTCGGCTTGAAGATGCCGAGCAGGCCGGCCTCACCGAGCACAAAGAGTTTTCCATCCGCCAGGATCGCCGAGCCACGACCATACACCGGGAACTGCGTGCCGTGCGGTGGGTGCTTCTGCCAGCGCTCGTCGCGGGTCCACGTCACCTTGCCGGTCTTGAACTCCACACAGCGGAAGCTCGCATCTGGTTCGTCGCGTCCGCTGAAGGCGTAGAGATGGCCGTCCAGCAGGATGGGAGTGTTCCAGTGCAGTTCGAGCGCCGGCACCTTCCACCGGCCCGTCTCGGGATCACGATCAGCGGGGTCGAAAGGATGCCGCGCCGGGTCGCGCCAGACTTCCTCGACCCCCTTGCCGTCCGGCTTCACGCGCAGCAGCACCGCTCCGCTGCGGTAGTAGGCGGCGGAGATGAGCACGAGGTCATCCTGCACCACCGGGTTCATCGCGTTCACCGAGTCGTTGGCCTGCGACTGGAACCAGCGGCTGAAGTTCACGCTGCCGTTGGTCGGGTTCACCGAGCACAGGCCCTGACGCGTCAGGCAGAAGATGTGCCGCTGCCCGTGAATCGTCGCGGCCACGGGCGACGCGTAGCTCGCGAGCTTCTCAAATCCGGTCCACTCGTAGGGCGCCTCGGTGCGCCAGCCCAGCGTGATGACGCCGGTCCAGTTGGCCTTGCCGACGCTCTGCCAGAGGGTTTTGCCGGTCTTGGCATCCACTGCCGCCATGCCGGCGTTGGGCTGGCCACCGACCATGACGATGAGCCGGCCCCCTTCCAGAATGGGCGTGGAGCCAACTCCGAAGAAGGCCTGCGGCACGTTGAAATCTTTCGCCGTGTCGCGTTCCCAGACCAGCTTGCCGGTCTTGAGTTCCAGGCAAAGCAGCTTGCCCTCCGCACCGTAGGTGTAGCAGCGATCCTCGGTGAGCAACGGGGTGCAGCGCGGGCCGTTGTTGTAACCGTAGGGGTCCTGGTAGCGGCTCGGGTAGGCGTAGCGCCAGGCCGGCTTGCCGGTGGCCGGGTTCATGGCCTCCACGACCTCCTCCTCCTTCACGCGATGGTGCAGCACCAGCAGGTCGCCCCGCACCGACGGCGCGCTGTAGCCCGCACCGATGTCGCGCTGCCAGACGATGGGCGGACCGTCCTTGGGGAACTTGTCGAGCAGACCAGTCTCGCGCGAAGTGTTGTTGCCGCGCGGGCCAAGGAACTGCGGCCAGTCCTCCAGCACCTCGGCGGCAGGCAGGGTCACGGCGGCGAGCCAGGACGCGATGAGCAGGGAACGGAAGTGCATAAGGATTTGCCCGCAAGGTTCCAATCGCCACGCGACCTGTGCAAGCGAAACTTGGGGGCGTGATGCGTGGTGCGTGGTGCGTGATTCTGTCCGGAAGCGTTCGGAACAGATCACGCACCACGACCAAACGAAGGCGGCTGGCTTGACAAGCCGCCCGCGCGCCGATTGAGTCGCAGTCGTGCAGCACACCGGCCAGCTTCTTCTCCGTCGCCTCGCGTTCTTGTTCGTGAGTGGCTGGCTCGGCCTCGCGCTGTCCAGCCCGGTCTTCGCCGCCGACCCAGCGGAGAAGTCTGCCGCTGCCACCACCAACTCCGTCACCGGCAAGTGGACTTACACGCTGGACGTCTCCCTCGACACCTCGCTCGATTTCACCGCCGAGTTCAAACAGGACGGCGAGAACGTCACCGGCACCGTCACGGTGCAGGAACTCAAGACGGTGATCGAAAAGGGCAAGCTCAAGGACGGCCAGCTTACCTTTGAAATCCCGCGCGAGTATGGCGGCGTGAAGTTCATGTCCCGTTACTCTGGCAAGCTCACCGGTGACACCCTCAAGGGCAAGATCGTCTCCGGCACCGCGCCGCTCGAACGCACGTATGAGTGGAGCGCCCGGCGCGAGAAGCCGGCGGCCAAGCCTTGAACGAAGGATTTCAACCACTGACCCGCACTAACCGGCACTAATAGGGAAAACCGCTACGATCCCTTGCTTGCACGATTCAACA
This sequence comes from uncultured Klebsiella sp., assembly GCA_964578245.1. Classification (GTDB taxonomy): domain Bacteria; phylum Verrucomicrobiota; class Verrucomicrobiia; order Limisphaerales; family SXTU01; genus SXTU01. Next base: position 14,144 of record CAZOCL010000013.1, read on the forward strand.
CCCATGATTCCCCGGCTTCTCGGATTAGTGCCAGTTAGTGCCGGTTAGTGGTTCTTCCCTTTACCCAGCCTGTAATAATCCCCTCATCATGAGCAAAAAGTCCCCCGCCCCCGCCACGGTCACCGACTTCACCGCCGCCCTGGAAGCGCTCTATAGCGCCGTCCTGTGCGACGTGCTGGATTCGCTCGGCTACCGCCATCAGGCGCTCGCCGCGCACATCCGCCCGCTGACCCCCGCGAAGAAGATTTGCGGCCGCGTCTTTCCCGCGCAGGCGCGCACGACCTTCAAAATGCCCGCCAAGCCTTACGAGCTGGAGATTGCCGCCGTGGACGCCCTCGTGCGCGGCGATGTGCTGGTGGTGGATGCCGCCGATGACCAGACCTGCGCCTTCTGGGGCGAACTGCTCACCACCGCGTGCATTGCCAAGGGTGCGCGCGGCGTGGTGATGACCGCCTGCACGCGTGACATGTGGAAAATTCGCGAACTCAATTTCCCTGTCTATGGCATTGGCTGGCACCCCGGCGACAGCAAGGGCCGCCTCGACGTGGTCACGCTGGGCGAACCCATCACCATCGGCGGCGTGCGCGCCAAACACGGTGACTGGGTGCTCGGTGACGAGGACGGCGTGGTGATCATCCCGCAGGAGGTCGCTGCGGAAGCCATCCACCTCGCGCAGGAGAAAGTCTCGGGCGAGAACCTGGTCCGTGACGAACTGGCCAAGGGCGTTCCCGTCGGCGAGGTGTTCCGCAAGTATGGCATCCTGTGACCTGACGAAAGTCTTCGTCGTTCGCCCTTCGGATTTCGTCATTACCTCCCATGCGCATCCTCATCGGCGGACTCTTCCACGAGACGCACACCTTCCTCGAAGGCAGCACCGGGCTGGCGGACTTCCAAGTGCGGGTGGGCGATGAACTGCTCGCCTTCACCGGCGACGCCTCCCCCATGGGCGGCGTGCTGGAGGCCGCGCAACGCTTCGGCTGGACCGTGCTGCCAACCGCCGATTTCCGCGCCTCGCCCAGCGCCACGGTGAAGGATGAGGTGGTCGAAACCTTCTGGCGCGAGTTCTGCAAGCGCGCCGAGCCGGATTTGAAGCAAGGCGTGGACGGCATCTATCTTGTGCTGCATGGCGCGATGGTTTCCGAGTCGCTGCCAGACGTGGAAGGTGAACTGCTGGAGCGGCTGCGGGCCCTCTCAGGCGCGGAGAGTGTTCCGGTCTTCGGCGTCTTTGATCTGCACGCGAACTTCAGCGCGCGCATGGCCCAGCATTCGAACTGCCTCGTCGCCTACCGCGAAAACCCGCACACAGATGGACGCGAGTCCGCCGTCCGCGCAGCCGAACTGCTGCAACGCTGCCTGACCACCGGCCAGGTGCCGCAGATGCTCTTCGAACCCGTCCCGGTGATATGGCCGCCCACAGGCACCGGCACGGCCAGCGAGCCGATGCGTGGTCTTGAGGCGCTGGCGCGCCGCATCGAGTCCGGCCGCGCGGGCATCTGGACCGCCAACGTCGTCGCCGGTTTCTCCTTTGCCGACGCGCCGGACACGGGCGTGAGCTTCTCCGTCGCCACCGTCGGCAGCGAAGCGGAGGCCCGGGCCGCGCTCGCGGAATTGGCCGCTCTCGCAGTCAGCACCCAGGAGCTTGGCAACGTCACCGAGGCTCCGGTGGACGAGGTGCTGGCCAGGCTGCTCCCGCCTCCGCCCGGCCTGACGGTGCTGGTCGAACCCTCGGACAACATTGGCGGTGGCGCGCCCGGTGACGGCACCGGACTGCTCCACGCGATGTTGAAGCACGGCCTGCCTAACTGCGCCATCGCCATCAATGACGCGGCCGCCGTCGCGCAGCTTGCGACGGTCGCCCCCGGCACTCGCATCACCCTACCCATTGGCGGCAAAGGCAGCCGGCTGGACGCAGGTCCGTTGCCGCTCGAACTGGAATTGATCTCCCTCCGCGATGGACATTTCGAGCTGGAGGACAAGCAGAGCCATCTCGCCTCGATGGCTGGCAACGCGTTCGACATGGGACCCTGCGCCGTGGTGCGCCACGCGAACGTGACCATCCTGCTGACCAGCCGGAAGACGCCCCCGTTTGACCTCGGCCAATGGCGCAGCCAGGGGCTGGAGCCGAACGACTTCTCCTTCATCGGCGTGAAAGCCGCCGTCGCGCACCGCCGAGCCTATGATGGAATTGCCGCGCGCATGCTGTGGGTGGACACGCCCGGCCCCTGCACCAGCAACCTGCGCTCCCTGCCCTACCAGAACATCCGCCGTCCGATCTTCCCGTTGGATTAGCTTGCCGAACCAACGGACGCATCCGGCCCCGGCCCGGCGCGCGGCGTTCACGCCGCTTCAGCGTCCGAACAATCCGAGACGGAATGACTTGCCTGTGGACTTATGCACGTTGAAGCGACGTAAACGTCGCGCGCCGACCGGTGGCGCCGCTTCGACTTTCGCCTGCGTTCTTCGAATATCTCCGCCTTGCGACCGTGGATGAAAAACGCCTTGCCGAAATTTTCTTTCCAGCCATCGCGCGAGGACTACAGTTCCCCATGCCTTCGGAATTTGATCAATCCGAGTTTGTGGAAAGCGACGTTCTCACCACCGCCCGGCCCGCCGTCCGCGCCACCCCCATGAGCGAACCCACTCCCAGCCGACCGCCCAGCCGCGAGGAACTCGACCTCAAAGTCTCTGACGCGCAGCAGCAGCTTGCCGAGCTGAAGCGCCGGCAGGACGAGTTGGAACGCGAACGCGCCGGACTCGAAGAAGCGCGCCGCCGCCGCGTCGAGTTGCAGACGGGTCGCGAGGAAATGCTTCATCATCTCGCCCGCGGACTCGTGCTGCTCGAAGAGGCGGAACTCAAATCCCGCCGCGACGCCGAGCAGATGGCCAAGTCCCTCGCTGGCCTGCGCGAATCCCTCGACAAGGTGAGCGCCATCAACGAAGAGGGCTGGAACGCCGAGAGCTACAACCTCGAACTCACCCGCGCCCTCACCGCCATCGAAAACGCGCGCATGGAGTGGAATGCGGCGCGACTCAAGTGGTCGGTGCTGGACGGCACGCTGGCATCACCAGCCGGTGGTGCCACTTCCGCCGGCCCCGCGAAAATCCAAGGCCACTTCCTGGGCGCTCAGAGTTTCGCCGAACTGTGCCGCCTTGGCTTCGCGCTCACTTGGCCCGTGGCCGCCGCAGTGCTGCTGGGTGCAGCCCTGCTGCTGCTCTTGAAGCGATGAGGATGGACGCCCGATTCTGGATTCTGCCTCACGCGTCGTCAGCAGAGGATGCCTGTGTGAGCACCAGCATCTCGGCATCCAGCCACTAGCCACCTGCATCGCGTGTTCTGCCATGTCCTTGTTCCGAAAAAAGTCCGACCCGCTTTCGGAACGCGCCCGCGCGCTGGAGGCAGAGATTGCGGCGCTCCAGGCCCAGATCAAGCAGGCTGAGTCCGGGCAGCCGCTCTGGCCCGCGACGCCGAAGCTGCGTTCGACCACCCGGCCCGGCGTGTCCAAGCCGGAGCCCCCGCCGCCGCCCGCCACACCGGTGTTCGAAGACGTGGACCACAAACGTCTCAAAGCCTCGAACCCCGCCCTTCCCGCCGCGGCGGCGCATCCCGAGCTGGGTCCGCGCCCGCGTGGCTTCTCCGCCACTGTCCAAAACCTCAAGCGCCGGTTCGGCCTCACGCCGTCCAGCAATCCCAAGCTCGTGAAACTCCTCGACTCCGGCCAGATCCAGGGTCTGCGCCCGCTTCGCTACGAACGGCGCGTCGCCCGCAACCGTTTCTTCGTCCTCACGGCGGTCTTGCTCGCCGTGCTTTATGGGTTGTTCAAGGCGATTGTGGGCGGGCGGTGAGAGAGGGAAGATTAGGATTAAGAGCATGAGTAGGACCGAAATGTTCCGGGAGGCCAGCACCCCTTACTCCTACTCATAATCCTGATCTTCTTCCTCCCATGCCGCGCCCGCCCGCGATTCTCCACACCACGCTGCTCCCGACGCCGCTGGGTGAGTTCCTCGCGCGCTTCACGGCTGCGGGACTGGCACAGCTCGACTTCCCGGCGAAGCGGGAGGCCTCCGATTTCACCAGCATGGCCGAACTCCCCGCCCCCTTTCGCACCTGGGCGGAGCATACTCAGGCCGCCCTGGCAATCGCGCTGACCGCCTCACCCCGCGTCCCGGGCGAACTTGACCTCCCGCCGCTGGACCTCACCCGTGGGACCAAGTTCCGCCTGCGCGTCTGGGACGAGCTAAGTCGCATCCCTCGCGGGGAGACCCGCAGCTATGGTGAAATCGCCAGCGAACTCGGGAAGCGCCGCGCGGCTCGCGCGGTCGGTGGGGCCTGTGGCGCGAACCCCATTCCGGTGCTCATCCCCTGCCATCGCGTCCTCGCGGCCAGCGGTGCACTGGGCGGCTTCTCCGGTGGACGCGAATGGAAACGTCGCCTGCTCACGCTGGAAGGCGTGCTGCTGACTTGAACCGAGGTTCCGCTGTCGAAGCTTCGGCAACCCTCTCTCAGCCCTCGCGCCAGTATCAGAGCTTCGTGCGGCTCGGCGGCTTCAGGTAGCGATAGGCATTGCTCGGATTGTCCGCGTCGTAGGCGTAGGCATCGCGGTGGTTGAGGAAGAACTTCACCTGCTCGACCGGAATCGCGAAGCCCAGGCCCTCGCCAAACGTGATCTTCATGTTGGTCACGCCCACGACTTCACCGCGCAGGTTGAAGAGCGGGCCGCCGCTGTTGCCGGGGTTGATCTGCGTCGTGGTCTGCAGGTAGAGCGAGCCCTGCATCTGGCGCGTCTTGGTGCTGAGGATGCCTTCGGTCACCGTGCGCTCCAGGCCGAGCGGGCTGCCGATGGCGAAGACCCGTTCACCCACCGCCAGCGCATCGGCGTCGCCCAGCGGCACGCGGGCAAATTTGGGCGCGCCAAAGTCCTCAATCTTGAGCAACGCCAGGTCGGCGAACTTGTTCATCGCCACGATGCGCACCTGCTTGTAGGCCCGGCGCTCCAACTGGCCGGAACGCTGGTGATACACCTCGATGGAAATCTGCGTCTCGCCTTCGATCACGTGGAAGTTGGTGATGAGATGCCCGTCCTCGTTGAGGAAGAAGCCGGAGCCCAGCCCGCTGGGCGTGCGCACCTGCACCACTGCCTGGCCGAGCTGGGCGATGAGCTCGCGCACGGTGCGCTCGGGCGGGGGTGTTGCGTTGACACTGAAGAGTCCTTTGCTCTCCACCGTGGGGGGTGCGGTGGTCGTGGTTTTCGTGGCTGGCTCGGTAGATTTCTTGGAGCCCTTGGTCCCCGTGGATTTCTCCTCCGGGTGCACAATCTTCACGATCTGCGTGCGCGGCACGCCGATGACCGTGTAGCCGATGTCCACGAAGACCTGATCCGGTTTCTCCGCGACAATCTTCCCGACGATGGCCGACTTGTCGCGCAGTTGAACCTCGTCAGCCGTCGCCACCGCCACTCCAGCCAGTGCGGCCAACCAGACACCCAGATGCTTCATGCCCGCAAACGTAATGACCGCCTCGCTCCGAGACAAGGGCAGACCCGAGGAACCAGATGCATCATGCCAAATCAGCTTCTGAGCAATGCTCCACGACGCTTTGCAACTTTATGGAAGTGAGTGGCCGCTCTCCCCTCACCCCGGCCCTCTCCCGCTGGGAGAGGGGGGGCGACTCAGTCCGCGACGGTTGGCAAAGGACGCCATGATTAGTCAGAATGGCGGCGAAGATTCTCCCTCTCCCAGCGGGAGAGGGCCGGGGTGAGGGAGAACGGCTGCTACGTGCTAGGACGTGACTTCAAGTTTGGACGCCCATAGGCCAATTGGTTCGGAACTCAATACCCGAGTTGTGCCCGGACACTCCTAAAGGGTCACAGTGATCACCCTAGGTCCTGTTCCACGCCGCGCACGTTCTTGATGAAGCTCCGCACCAGGTCCGCATCCTTCAGGCCGGGGGCCGACTCCACCCCGCTCGAAACATCCACACCGAACGGCCATACTTGGTGCACGGCATCAGCGACGTTCTCCGGGGTGAGCCCGCCCGCGAGGATGACAGGACGTCCAAGTTCCTTCGCCTCACAAGCCAGGTCCCAGTTGAACCTCTCCCCCGTGCCACCACGCTGGCCGGCCACGTAGCTGTCGAGCAGCCAGGCGTCCACCGCGTAGTCCGGGAGCGGCTTGAGTGACTCCGCGCTCTGGATGCGGAAGGCCTTCACCACCTTGAGCGGGGCGAACTGCCGGCAGAACTCCGGCGTCTCCTCGCCATGGAATTGCAGCGTGTCAATTCCGCACTCCACCACCACGGCGCGCACCACGTCCGCCGGGGCGTTCACGAACACTCCGACCTTGGCGATGAACGGCGGCAGTGCCCGGATGATCTGGACGGCTGCCGCCGGAGCGATGTTCCGTTTGCTGCCTTCGTAGAACATGAAGCCGAGCGCATCCGCCCCGGCCTCGACCGCTGCCAGCGCGTCCGCCAGCCGCGTGATCCCGCAGATTTTGACCTTGGTGCGCATGGCTACGTGATGATCTGGAAATGCCCGATGAGCGGCAGCGGCTTGGTCTGACCGCCCGCAGCATTGACGATGCCCAGAATGGTCAGAACCATCCAGCCGCACCAGCCCACCGCCATGGTCAGATGTCCCAGGAACGGAATGAAGACAAGGACGATGCACGAAACCCCAAAAATCATCCCGGCCAGGAAGAGGACCAGCCCCTGATTGGCGTGATACTTGGCGAAGCGCGAGTTCGGCGCGGCAATCAGGCCGACGACGAAAAGTATTCCGAGGTAGGCGATGATGGCGAAGGCCCGGTTCTTCTCAATGTCCTCAGCATCCGATCCCGGCGCGAAGGACGGAGGTGAGCCCGGCGGAGCTTGCGACGCACCCGGCACCGGCGGCACGGCGGGGGGAGACGCTGGCCGGCAGTTGGCAAATTCCGGAACCGTTCTGGCCGCGAGCCAGTTCGCCATGCCTTCCTTCCAGACATAGGTGTCGGGTGACAGAGCACCACTGGTCAGGAGCGCCGCCAGCGCGGTGGTCTCCACCGGTGCGGAGGGCTGCCCGTTTTGAACGTATCTCCAGGTGCTCATAGTCTGATTGCGCTTCCCCAAGCGAACCACAAAGCCGGGACGCGGGCAAACGCACTTTTCAACGCCGCGGCCGGGCCATCATGAGCCCGTTGGCCACCCAGGCGGAACCAATCACGCCGAACAGGAAGATGCCAAACACCGTGCTGCCCAGCGCGTTCAACGAGGCCGGACCATCCGCCGGGACGAACTCCAGCCCCGCGCTCAGCACGCCCGCCGTGGCCATGATGCCCGTGTAAACCGCCATCATCCGGCGCGGCCAGCCGGCGGCGCATTTGAACGTGGCGGACAACGGAATCAGCAGCGCGCCAAACACAAACGCCGCCACGACATACGGCGAGTTAAACCCAAAGACCAGACACAGCCCGAGCGACACGAGCGCCAGCCCCACGCATGTCCCCACCCAGTTCGTCTCGCGAATCTGTTCCTCGGAGAGCGCAAGCCGGCCAAAGCGATTGAGCCGGAGCAGCAGGTTGAAAATCGGCTCCGCCGTCCACGTCAGCAGCGCAAACGCGAGGTAGAGCATCTGCAATGGAAGGACCCAGGGCCGGAGCGCGGGATTGGCCTTCGCCAGTGTCCCCAGCATCCGGTTCCCCAGCCAGCCGCCGATAATGACTGCCAGCTGCCAGTTCGGCGGCAGCTTCGCCATCCAGAGGAAGTAACGGAGCATCAGCGAATAGATGAAGTGCCGCGCCTTGAGCGACTCGATGATGCCCTGCCGCGCCCATTCATTCCCCGGCTCCAGGCGCAAGGCCTCGCGGAAGTGCTCCAGCGCCTTCTTGTGATTACCCTGTTCGAGGAGCGTCCACCCCTGGTTCGCGTGCGTGAAGGAGTTGTCCGGATTCCGCGCCAGGGCGCTCTCAATGGTCGCCCCGGCCTCCGCCTTGCGGCCCAGCTTCACGAGCGCCACGGCGCGCAGATTCGTGCAGCCAACGTGCTGCGCATCGATTTGCAGTCCGCGCTCGGCCGCGGCCAGCGCCTCGTTCCAACGGTAGTTCGACAGATGAATTTGCGCCTCCAACGCGTTGAAATCCGCATCCGACGGCTCCAGCCGGATAGCCTCGCGCACCGCAGTCAGCGCCGCCGCATAATCCCGGCGATCATAGAGGACATGCGCCAGCGCGTAGTGGGCGAAGTGCAGGTCCGGCGCTAGCGCGATGGCCCGCTGCGCCTCCTCCTGCGCCTCGGCGAACTGCTTCTGGTCCGCGAGGCACACCGCCAGCAATGCATGCGGCAGCGCCGCATCGGGATTAGTGGCAAGCACGGCGCGCAATTCCGGAATGGCCAGTTCATGCCGGCCCTGCTCGATCAGGACGAGCGCGCGCTGAAGCTGGGGCGGGTTCATGGAGCGGAGCTTCGGTGAGGGGGACACTCCTGTCCCCCAATAGGACGAAGTGCAGGCAAACCCCGACGGCGAGGAGCGCGGCCTTCAGGCCGCAGAAACGGGAGCATGCCCAAGGTGGTTCGAACGCACCCTTCCAGTCGCAGCCTGCTGCGGCGTGAACGCCGCGCTCCGCTCCGGTCCGCTCCGCAGGAGGCCAAAGCGGCGTCGCGCTCCGCTTGCCGCCGCAGTCCAAGACGTGCGGCGAACATCGGGGCATCACAACGAAGCGGGATTCTCACACCTTGAGATACTTCAACACTTCGTCATACGCCCCGCCCTGGTTCGCATAAAGCGCGTAGTTCCGCGCCGTGGCGAACCACTCGCGCGTGGTGGGCTTCAGCGCGCCCACCGCCTGGGCCAGGTCCTTCGTGCGCAGCGGCGTGGGCACGCCGGACTTCATCGCCTCGCGAAGCTTGTTCTCAATCGCCAGGTCCACCACGGCCTTCAGGTCCGCGCCGGAGAAGCCATCCGCCTTCTTCGCCAGCGAGTCGTAGTCCACGTCCTCCGTCGGCTTGCCGCGCAATTGCAACCGCAACACCGCAGCACGGGCGGCCGCGTCCGGTGGTGGCACGAACAGGATGCGGTCGAACCGCCCCGGCCGGCGGAACGCGCTGTCCAGATGCCACGGCGCGTTGGTCGCACCCAGGATGAGGATGCCCTCGTTGCTTGCCTTCACCCCGTCGAACTCGGCGAGAAACTGGTTGATGAGATGCCGCCCCGCGCTCTGCCGCATGTCCGCGCGGCTTGCGCCGAGCGCATCCACCTCGTCGAAGAACAGCACGCACGGACGATGCCGGCGGGCCTGCTCGAAGAGCTCGTGCAAGTTGCGCTCGCTGTTGCCGATCCACATGTCCAGCACGTCATTGATGCCCACTGCAATAAAGCCCGCCTTGATTTCGCCTGCCGTTGCCCGCGCCAGGTGCGTCTTGCCACAGCCCGGCGGACCATACATGAGGATGCCGCCGCCGATGGTCTTGCCATAGGCCTTGTAGAGGTCCGCGTGCGTGAGCGGGTGGATGATCTTGAGGCGGATTTCCTCCTTGAGCGCATCCATGCCACCGACATCGGCAAACGTGATCTTGGGCCGCTCCACCTCGACCTTCGAGCTTTCCGGCTCCGGCTCCCAGCCCGCGCGCTGCTTGCCTTCAAAGACCTCACTCTCGGCTTCATCCGCCTCGATACCCAGCCGCGTGGCGAACTCCAGATCCGCCGCGGACGGGTCCTTCTCCACGCCGCGCTTGTATTGGATGACCGCCTGCTCGACCTCGCCGATGCCCGCCAGCAATCGCGCATGCAGCACGAAGGCCCGCGCCGGAGCATTCGCGGCCTGCGTCAGCGATTCGATGAGCGCGAGCGCGTGGCTGTTCTTGCCCTGCGCATGGAAGGCGCGGGCCAATCCAAGCTGCACGGCGGGATGGTCCGGTGATTGCGCGAGCGCCTCACGGTATTCCTTCTCCGCCTCGGCGGCACGACCGGCGGAGAGCAATGAGTCCGCGAGATGTTGACGGAGCGGCACGTTGTTGGGCGTGAGCCGCAGCGCCTCCCGCAACGCGTCGAAGTTCTCGCCGCCCGGACCGGATGAAGCATTGCCTGCCATGCCCTGAGCAAACCGGAGCCGCGCCACAGGGTCAAGCCACAGACACGGCTAATCACCTCACCGAGCACATGTTGACATACGGACCACCAGATATGAACCCCCTCGCCCCGCGAGGCACGAGCGGGGAGAGGGATGGGGAGAGGGGAGCTTGGACCGTCTTCCGACGGGTTTCGACGTAACGCCCTCCTCTCCCCGGCCTCCTCCATTCCATGGAGGAGAGGGAGACCGGAGCCCGTCGCAGTCGGATGATGCGGGTGCAAAGTTACGCCCCACCTCACCGCCCCGCCACGTCCAGGCACACCAAGTCAGACAGGCTGCGGCAGAAGATCCTCCCGTTGGAAAGCACCGGTGGAGCCCATGTGCTGTTGCCACCGAGCACCTGCGCGCCAGCCAGTTCGCGGAAGCCCTCGGGCGAAGCCTCCGCCAGGCCCAGCCGCCCCCGCTCGCCATACAACAGGAGCCGGGCATCCGCGATCATGAGCGAGCCTTTGCCGTAAACCGGCGTGGACCACTTCACCGCCCCGGTGATGACATCGAGACAGCGGAGCTGTGCATCGTCAAAGCCATAGAGGTGCCCCTGCCAGAGCACGCAGGAGCTGAAGTGGTTCCGCATGTTCTTGTTGGACCAGATCGCGTTCACCGTGCTGGCGGTGACCTGCAGCAGCGCGCAGCCGGAGTTATAGCCCGAAGAGATGAAGATCTTGTCCTCGAAGATGATTGGCGTGGCAGCGTTCACGTCATAGCTCGTGCGCCAGTTGTAGTGCCACAGCACGCGCCCGTTGCTCACCGCGCGGCCCGTCAGCCCGCCCGCGCTGAACACCGCCAGCGCCCGGTCGCGCGCCAGATCGAAGGCGATCGGCGAGGCATACCCAGCCGCATAGTTTCCGTTCGCCCACACGACCCGCCCGGTCTTCTTGTCAAACGCCATGACCGAGCGATTCGCCGCACCGGTCTCCAGAATGAGCAGATCCCCTTCCACCAGCGGCGATCCAGCATAGCCCAATTGCGGCACCACGCCGCCAAAGTCATTCACCAGGTGCTTGTTCCAAACTAGCGCTCCGTTGGCGGCGCTGAGGCAGAGAAGATGTCCGTTGCGGCTGAGGCTGAACACCAGGCTGCCGTCCACCGTGGGCGTGCAGCGCGGTCCCGGATAGCCATTAGGGTCGGCCGCGGCACAGGGATACTTGTAGTCCCACAACAGCTTCCCGTTGTTCACGTCCAGGCACATGACGTGGTCCACATCGCTGACGTTGCCCATCGTGTAGAGCCGTCCACCCACGACCGACACACCCGAGAATCCGATCCCCACCTTCGCCGGCCACAGACGGTGCGGCCCCTCCTTGGGCCATTGAGCGATGTAGTCCTTCTCGGCGGAAACCCCGTTCCGCTTCGGGCCCCGCCACTGCGGCCAGTCATAGCTTTCTTGCTGTGCTTGGGCCAGTGCGGGAGCGGCCAGCGCAAGGGTGGCGGCGAACTGACGGCGGCTGAGAGTCACGCCATGAAACTAAACCCGGTTTCGCCAGAGCGTCAAACGATTCACAAAGCGTGGATGCGCCCGCACATTTTCCTTCCGTTCCGCCAGCGGTCCTCCAAAACTCCGGCCATGCCCAGCCTCCTTCAACCACCGGGAGCACCGTGGACGTTCAACGCACTTCTGTTCCTCGCGGCGGGAGGCACGTTGCTGGTCATGGCCGCAACCAAAGGCGGCACGCTGCCGTTAGTCAGCGGCCTCTGGTGCCTGCTGCTGGGCGCAGCCTTGTGGAAACGCCAGCCCTGGACCCGGCTGGCGGCTGCCGGGTCCGGTCTGGCTGTGGCAGTGGTGAGCATCCACCTGTGGGCCACGCTGGGCTTCACCTGGCCGCGCGCCTTGAGCGTGGTATTTGGTCCGTGGATGGCGTGGAAGTTCTGGCGGGCGCTCGCACCCGCCGACGGTTCCGACCGCCCTATGGTATCCCTCGTCCTGCTGCTCAAGCAGCCGCGCTATCTGGAAGCCCCCGTGCTGGCCGAAATCCTGAAGAGCGCGTGGGGCCTGCCTTTCAAAGTGGCCTCGGAGAATGACTCCGCCAGCGAGCACGACACGCTGCCCTTCGTCGCGGGCAGTTCGCCCCTCTTCATGGCCGGAACCGCCGACGGGATGTTCATCATCCACAATCATGACCGGCCCTATTTCGACGACCAGGAACAGCTCGTGGAGAAAGTCCCCGACCTCCGCCTGCGCAAGGTGATCTCGGATCACACAGCCTGGCTGTCTGTGGACTACATGATCGGTGCCGAGCACGACTCCGGTCCGGCTCAGTATCCCCGCATCGCCAAGGCCATCGCCGAACTCGCGGATGACAACGTCGCCGGGCTTGTTTCAGCCCGAGGACAGCCGGCTCATCCAATGGGATGCTGACCTTGAATCCCGCCTGCGCAAGGGCGAGAACCTCGACGACCTCTTCACCTCGCCCCATGTCCCCGTCGTGCGGATTTCCGATGACGATCCGCGCATGAAGGCTGCCGTCGAGGAAGCCAAACGGCGGTGGCCGGAGTTCGTCGCCGCCTTCAAAGCCCGCCAACCCGGCGGCAACTACGCCGTCAAGGCCGCCATTACTCGCGGGGACAACACGGAGTTCATCTGGCTCGAAGTCATCGGCCTCGAACCCGAATACATCCACGGCAAACTGGCCAACGATCCCGTGGACCTCGGCGGGCTCAAGCTCGGCGACCAGGTGGAAGCCCCCTTGAGCGACCTCAACGACTGGGCCTATTCACACAAGGAAGGCGGCGAACCCATCGGCCTCTTCACCGTGAAGGTCGTGGCCGACGCCTGGAAACAGCAGACGGACGAGGCCAACCAGGCGGAGTAGGCAGGCGCTTCCCCTACTTCTTCACCGCCCCAAACACCTGCTTCAGCAAATCCGTCGTGCGCGCCGCCGGGTTCTCCCGAATCCGCTTCTCCTCCTCCGCCACCATCTTGAACAACCCGTCCATTGCCTTGCCCGTCACATAGGCGTCCACATCCAGTGTGGACGCATCAAGCCCGAGGTTCTTGCCGAACGCGCCCCCGAAACTCTGTGCTAGGCTCGCCGCCGGTCCCGCTTTCGCCAGCATTGCCTTGTAAGCCGCGGTCACCCCGGCGGCATCCGTCGCCTGCTTCACGATGGGCAGGAACTGCGTCTGCAAGGTGTTCGTGCTCGTGCGGCGGAAGTATTGCGTCGCCGCATCGTTCGGCCCGGTGAGAATTGCCTTCGCGTCCGCGACCGTCATCAGGCGGATGGTGTCGGCGAACACCGTGGCCGCTGCCGGCACGGCCTGCTCGGCCGCGCGGTTCATCGTGGTGACGAACTCGTCCGCCAGCGCCTCCTGCTTCAGCTTGCGCAGCGTCTGATCCACTTTTTGCAGATTCGCCGGCATCGGAATCTTCACATTGAGGTTTGTGAGGAAACCGCCATTCGTGCCGAGCCGTTTCACCGCGCTCTCCGCGCCCTTCGCCAGCGCCTCCTTCAACGCCTTCGTCGTCTGGTCTTCCGTCAAGCTGCTGAGCGACGGCACGGCGTTGGTCCCCGTGGTCTTCTTCTTCAACTCGTCGAGCAAGTTGAATTGCGCCTGCACGGACTGGTGCAGCAGGGTGACGAGCAAAAGGGTAAGCAGGGACTTCATGTAGTTGTGGTCTTGAACCGCCGTGGCGTTCGGAGCGACCCTACCCGCACCAACGCATGGCCGCAACCCAGTCCATCGTCATCGTCGGCGCAGGGGTCTTCGGCCTCACCGCCGCGCGCGAACTCCGTCGCCGCGACTGGCACGTCACCGTCCTCGACCCCGGCCCCGTGCCCGCGCCCACCGCCGCCTCCACCGACATCAGCAAGGTCGTGCGCATGGACTACGGGGCTGATCCGCTCTGGACGGAACTGGGCCGAGAATCGCTCCGCCGTTGGGTCGAATGGAATCGCGCGTCCGGTCAGACGCTCTTTCACAACGACGGCTTCCTCGTCCTCTCCCGCGAGCCGATGCGCCCCGGCGGCTTCGAGTTCGAGAGCTTCCGCTACCTCACTTCGCTCGGCGAACCACTGGAGCGCCTCGACTCCGCCGCCCTCGCCCGCCGCTTCCCCGCCTGGGCGGCCGACCAATATCCCGACGGCTACCTGAACCCGCACGGCGGCTGGGCCGAGAGCGGCAACGTCGTCGCCTGGCTCGCGCAGCAAGCCCGGCGCGACGGCGTGCAACTCATGGAGCATTGCGCCTTCGCCGGCTTCCTCGAAACCGGCTCGCGCATCGTCGGCGTCCGCGCGCCGGACGGTCGCGAGTTCCGCGCCGACCTCACGCTCCTCGCCACTGGCGCGTGGACCCCGCTGCTGCTCCCCGAACTATCCGACGTCATGTGGGCTACTGGCCAGTCCGTGCTCCATTTCCGCGTCCCAAACCCCGCCGACTGGCAGGCCCCGCGATTCCCCGTCTGGGCCGCGGACATTGGTCGCACCGGCTGGTATGGCTTCCCGGCGCTCGGAGACGGCACGCTCAAAGTGGCGAACCACGGCCCCGGCCGCCGCATGCGCGCGGATGAACCCCGCATCGTCCTGCCCGAAGAAGAACCGCGCTTCCGCGCCTTCCTGCGCCACACCTTCCCTGCCCTCGCCGACGCACCGCTCATCGGCACGCGCCTCTGCCTCTACTGCGACACCTTCGACGGTAACTTCTGGCTCGACCACCATCCGCAGCGCCCCGGCCTCTGCGTCGCCGCCGGTGACAGCGGCCACGCCTTCAAGTTCGCCCCCTTCCTCGGCGACCTCATCGCCAACGCCGTCGAACACACCCCCGCGCCCATGCACGAACGCTTCTCCTGGCGCGAACGCAAGACCACCAGTGGCGAAGGCGCACGGGCGCGCTAGTGGTGCAGGCGTCTCGCCCGCGAACCGCCCCCTCTTCACCCTTCACCCCTTCAACCTCTTCACCCCTTCACGTCTTTTCGCGTATTTCGCGGGCAAATCTCTTCCCATTGAAGCCGCCCCGCACCCGCGCGTCCAAACCACCCAGTGAACCCCGCCCTCAACCGCCGCGACGCCCTCTCCGCCAGCACCCTCGCGACCGCCGGCCTCGCCTTGCTCAACGATGCCGTCGGTGCGGACAACCCCGCCGCCAACGTGGCCGACCGCACCAGCACCATCAAGATCTCCGCCCTCAAGCCTTTCCGTGTCGGCACCAAGGGCTACATCAAGATTGAGACCAACCACGGCTTCTTCGGCTGGGGTGAAGTCACCGGCCTTGACCCGAAAGTCGCTGCCGAACTCGCCCACTCCCTCTTCGAACTGCTCGAAGGCGAGAACCCCACCCGCATCGAATACCTCTGGCAGAAGCTCTACCGCGCCCACCGCAACATCCGCGGCGGCTCCTTCCTCACCCATGTCCTCTCCGCCATCGACATGGCCCTCTGGGACATCACCGGCAAGCTCTGGGGCGTTCCCGTCTATCGCCTCCTCGGCGGCCCCGTGCGCGACTACGTCCGCCTCTACCCCACGCCCAAGGCCTTCAAGACTGGCACCGGCGGCCCGCATCCCTTCAGCGGCTCGCCGCAGGACATTGAGAACCTCGTGAAGAGCATCCGCGACACCCGCAAGCGCGTCGGTCCGGACGGCGCGGTCATGTTTGACGCCCACTGCGCCATCCCTCCACCGATGCTCATCCAGTTCGCCAACGCCATCGAGCCCTACGACGTCATGTGGATCGAGGAGCCCGCCGTGCCCGGCAACATCGAAGTCTTCAAACGCCTCAAGCAGGCCATCCGCGTCCCCCTCGCCACCGGCGAGCGCGACCGCACCATCTGGGGCATGATCCCCTACCTGCAGGAGCGCTGCATCGACATCCTCCAGCCCGACTGCGCCCACACCGGCGGCATCTCCCAGATGCGCAAGATCGCCGCCCTGGCCGAGACCTACATGGTTCCGCTCGCCCCGCACTGCACCTGCTCCGAACTGGGCCTGAGCGCCAGCCTCCACGCCATCCTCGCCACCCCGCTCTTCCTCATCCACGAAGCCTACCTCGACGGCCACCTCATGCCCCCCGGCGTCGCGCGTCCCAGCTACACCATCAACGCCGAAGGCAACGCCCTCCCCCCGCAAGGCGTCGGCCTGGGCGTCGAAGTGGACGAGACCATGTTCGACAAAGTCAACGCCGACCCCAAGCGCCAGTTCAAGTGGCCGCACCCGACCTATCAGGATGGGTCCGTCCGAGACTACTGAGGCAGCCCCCGCCGTTTCTTGTAGCGCCCGCGTCCCGCGGGCCGTGCCGCCGGCGTCCTCGCCGGCCCCCGTTGCGCGTGCGCTCTCCAGAACCGTCCCCGCATCCCACCCGCCCCATCCGTCCCATTCGGCCACCCTCCCGCCCTTGTGGCACCCCACCCATCTGGCTACCACTCCTCGCAAGTGAGCCTGCACCAAATCCCGCACCGAATCAGCTTGCACCCCTGGCGCGGTAGCCGCCTAGATTCAGCCCATGAAATGCGCCGCCCTGTTCCTCTGCCTCACGCTGGTCCTGACCAGCTCCGCGTGCCGGAAGAAACCCGCACCGGTAGCCCCCGTGGCTACGCCAGCTCCCGGCGTCGTCATTGGGAACGAAGCTCAACTCGCGGCCTCCAACGCCACGGTGCTCACCATGATGCTGCAGGAGTTCGTCGCTGCGAATGGCCGTGTCCCCAACGATGTCAGCGAACTGGCAACGATCAAAACCTACGGACCCGCTCCCAAGGCACCGGCGGGATACAAGTTCGTCATTGATGGGAAGAAGAAGCAGGTCATGGCGGTGAAGGAGTAGCCCTGCAAGTCTCCTGCGCCATTGCAAGAATTGGCCAGCCTACGCAGCTCCCCACTTTCCCCGCAGGCCATCCCGGCGTGGGTCAGGGCACCACTGAAACCGGGGCCGGGGGCACGTAGCCGTTGTGCCAGTAGAGGTTCCAGAGATTCGGCAGCGCCACATATTCGACATGCCCGTCGAACATGACGCTGTTCACCCCAAACCCGTGACGGGAGATGCACACCCGGGACATGCCACCTGAATTGCCACCCCACAGGGCTCGGGGTGGCGGCGCATCGGCGGCGGTGGCCCAGGTATCCACCCAGCCTCCATCCACGAACAGCGGCTGCCGGCTCGGATTGCCATCCTCGGAGGTGCGGTAGTAATTGGCGGAAATGCCGGAAACCGGGATCTGATACCAAGCATTGATGGTGTAGCTGCCGGTGGTGCCGCCAATGAAGGAGGCCACGTTCCCATACCACGCGCCAAAGGCCGGCCAAGGATTGCCGGACGGCGGCGGCGTGTAGTTGACCGGAAAACCATTGGCCGGGTCTGGCCGCGTGCTGGGGCAAAGCCATGACCTGTCGTTGTTCAGCCCCCCATTTGTCCGCAACAAGGGAATCCAAAAGTTCTGGTTATTGATGCCCCCCACATTGTCGTAGGCCATCAGCTTGTCACCAAAGTTGCCCACATACATGGCCATGGACAGGCCCAGTTGCTTGGAATTATTGACGCACTGGGCGGACTGCGCCTTCGCCTTCGCCTTCCCCAGCGCCGGCAGCAGCATCCCCGCGAGAATGGCAATGATCGCAATGACCACCAGCAGTTCGATCAAGGTGAAGGCAATCTGCGAGCGTAAACGATGCGGTCTGGCGTTCATGATGCTGACTATGCTGGACGCGAACCTCACTTGGAGCCGCGGCATTGTCAAGCCCGCCGGACCTGCCGCAGCACACGCGGCAGCAAGGTGCAAACAGCGTCCACTTCCGCTTCGGTCGTGGCCCGGCCCAGCGAAAGCCGCACCAGGGCATTCGCCTGCGCCGCCGGTGCGCCCATGACCAGCATCACATGCGACGGCTCCAGCGACCCCGCCGAGCACGCCGACCCGCTGGACGCACAGACGCCCTCCATGTCCAGTGCCGCCATCAGCGCGATGCTGTCCGTGCCCTCCACGGTGAAGGAGACCGTGTTCGCCAGCCGGTGCTCACGCGAGCCCCGGAAGTGCGCGCTCTCGATGCCAACCACGGCCGCCAGCAGGCGCTCCGTGAGGGGCGTGAGCACAGCCCGGTCAAACACCGGCACGCGCACGAAGCGCTCCAGCGCGTCCGTGAAGCCGATGATCGTCGGCAGGTTCTCCGTGCCCGCGCGACGCTCGTTCTCATGCGCCCCACCGAACTGCACCGGGTCCGGGTGTAGCGGCGAGCGGATGTAGAGCGCCCCCCCGCCCTTCGGCCCGTGAAACTTGTGGGCACAGATGGACACCAGGTCGGCATTGAACTGATGCACGCCCGTGAACGGCTCCTTGCCAAACCACTGCACCGCGTCCGTGTGGAAGATCACGCCTCGCTCACGGCACAACGCACCGAGTTCCGCCACCGGCTGAAGCGTGCCCGTCTCGTTGTTCGCCGCCATCACGCTCACCAGCACCGTGTCGGGACGCAGCGCCCGGCGCAGGTCGTCCACGCTCACGCGGCCCGTGGCATCCACCGGCAGCCGCGTGACGGAGAACCCTTCCTTCCGCTCCAGGTAGTCGAAGCAATGCAGCACCGCGTGGTGCTCCACGCTGGAAGTGATGAGATGCCGGCCCTTCTCCCGGAGCAGCCGCGCTGTGCCAAAGACCGCGAGATTGCTGCTCTCCGTGCCGCCGCTGGTGAACACGATCTCGCTGCCCTTGCAGCCCAGCACCACCGCCGCCCGGTCCCGCGCGTCATCCAGCAAGGCCCGCGCGTGCCGGCCGACATGATGCACGCTCGAAGGATTGCCCCACACCTCGTCGAGAAACGGGACCATCGCCGCGCGCACCTGCGGGTCCAGCGGCGTCGTGGCGTTGTAATCGAAGTAAATCGTGCGCACTCCCGCCAGCATGGCCTGTAGGGCGAATGGGTGAAGCAAAAAGCCCGCACCCAGGCGCGCGGCATTCATGCCGCTTCAACGCGCGCCGCTCTTCGGCAACCCCATGCACCAGCACATCCGAACGCTGAAGTAGAATGCCGTGCCCGCTCTACAGCGTGGACCGTATCGCCCGCCAGGCTCGAAGCCCCTAAGCTTCAACTCACTCTCCCTGTGACCGAACCGGAATCACCACCGACACCCCGCCGCCGACCCTGGCCAGTCGCGCTGGCACTGGTCGGATTCCTCGCGCTGACCACATGGGACGTGCTGCGCAACGCCAAAGGAAACTCGCCGGTCGCCCTGCGCCGCGCCGCATTTGACGGAGACGACGCGACCGTGCGCCGCCTCATCGCGGCGCACCCCGAGTGGGTTGACAGTGTCGGCTCGACCAACAGGAGCACCTCCGTGGTCGGCAGTCTCTACGAGAAAGCGATGCAAGCCATCGGGAAATCGCCTGGGACCTCCCCGCGGGAGGATTTGGAAAGCCAATTTCAGGAAGCGGAAGGTTTGGGAGCAACTCCGCTTTTTCTTGCGATAGTCCAGAAGCACCTAGGCATCGCCATGATCCTGCTCGATGCGGGTGCCAACCCTCGCGTAAAGCTGGTGCCCGGCCAGTCAATGGTTCCTTTTGCCGTCTATCTCGCTGACACCAACCTGGTGGCCGCTTTGGAACGGCGAGGCGCAAATCTGAAAGAGGTGGAACCACATTCCGCTAGGTCGCTCTTACACCTAGCCGTTGAAGGTGGAGAGCACGGTGGCGAGGTGGAGATGATTCAGTTCCTCTTAGCGCGTGGCCTCCCGGTCAATGTCATGAAACACGGTGGAACCACACCGCTGCACATCGCCGCAAGCCGCAGTCGGCTGGATTTGGTGCAGCTTCTCGTGGCCAACGGAGCTGACCTGACATCGGTTAATGCACGTGGCGAGACGGCTTTGGATGTAGCGCGGAGCAGTGGCCTCCGGAAGGGCAAGGATCCTTCCAGAGTCAACACCCATGCACTCGCCGTCGTCACCTGGCTCGAAGCCTTCACCGCCACAAACCAGCCCCCCGCCAATCCCCCACCGTGACCCAATGAACTCTTGGCCGCTTGCTGAACTGGAGAATGGGCGCGCGCTCCCGGTCTTCTCTCGCGTAGCGAGACCCGATGGTAGCCGTGGTTTTCAACCCACGGTCAGCGCGGCATTGCCGGGCGTCGCGTAGCGACGCTTGAACCTGCCTCCAACGTCGAGACGGCTTGCAGCCGGCAGACCATCCTTGCTCCGTCAATTCAGCGAATTGTGCGAACCTCTCCGTTTCTCATTTTCATTCGTCAGTCCCCATTCGTCAGTCCAAGCCTTCCACGCCTGTGCCCTCCACGGTTGCCGTCCTCCCGGAAGTTTCCTACGCTCCGGTCGCCAACCCATGAAGCGACTTCTCCTGCTCCTCGCCGCCCTGCTCGCCGCGCTTCCCACCCCCGCCCAGCCCGCCGCCAAGACCGGCCTGCTCGGCCAGTATTTCAAGAACATGACCCTCGCCGGCGCGCCCGCGCTCAAGCGCGTGGATGCGCAGGTCAATTTCGACTGGGGTGCCGAGCCCGCCGAGGGGCTGCCGCCGGATCAGTTCAGCGTGCGCTGGAGCGGCTCGGTGCAGTCGCCCGCCACCGGCCGGTTCACCTTCATCACCGAGTCGGATGACGGCGTGCGGCTCTGGGTGGATGGCCGGCTGCTGATCGACAACTGGTCCGATCACGGCCCCACCGAGGACAAAAGCCCCGAGATCATGCTGGATGATGGCAAGCGCTACGACATCGTGATGGAGTTCTACGAGAACGGCGGTGGTGCGGCCGCCAAGCTGATGTGGAGCGGCCCCTCGACGCTCAAGCAATTGATCCCCAGCTTCCGCCTCACGCCCAAGGAACTCGCCCCGCCCGGCGAACTCGACGTCGCGAAGCTGCCACCGGACACGCACGGGCTGGTGGGCCACTACTTCAAGGGCCGGGAGTTCGCTGGCAAGCCACTGCTCCGCCTCGACAAGGAGATCGCCTTCGACTGGGGCGAGGGCAGTCCCGGTGTGCGCGGCATCGACGCGGATGATTTCTGCGTCCGCTGGACCGGCCAGGTGAAGGCGGAGAAATCCGTCACCCACACCTTCATCGTCGAGGCCGACGACGGCGTCCGCCTCTGGGTGAACGGCCAGAAACTCGTGGACGCTTGGCTGGACCAATCCCCCACCGAACACCGCGGCGAACTCAAGCTGGAAGCCGGGAAGAGCTATGACGTGGTCATGGAGTATTACGAGAACACCGGCTTCGCCGTGGCGAAACTCTCGTGGAGCCTGGACGGCGCCGAGAAGAAGCCCATCCCCGCCTCCGCCCTCACCCCAAAGGTCCTCACAGACAAAGGCCAGAAGCGGTAGGGTCGCGTGGCGTCAGGTGTGCCCGGTGGCGTCAGGCGTCCCGCCTGACGTAGAGGGTGGCATCCTGCCACCCGGATAGAACCGCCCTTAGTCCCGACGCGAGCGGACAACTCGAAGCCCTCTTACTATTCGCACGTCTCCCCCGCCGGGCGGGACGCCCGGCTCTCCGGCAGGCAGGATGCCTGCCACCACGTGCGCTCAATGCAAGTTCACCAGCGCCTTCTTCGCAAACTCCTCCGCCGTGAGCTTGCCCTTCGCAAACTCCTCCGCGTCGGACTTCCTCGCCCGCACCGTGAGCGTGCTGGAGAGCTGGCCATGCACCACGTCTCCGCCTTTGTTCACAAAGGTCTCCACCCGCGGTGGACCGCCACCGGTGCTGCTGCTGGTCGTCGTGCGCGTCTCCGTGGATACTTCCATCGACCCGAAGCCACCACCGCCACTGCCCTGCACTACCACCGTCAGGTAGTCCTCGGCCTTGAGCGCACGGATGTTGCCGGCCTGCTTGAGCGCTTCAAGGATGGACTTCTTGAGTTCCTCAACCTTCTTCGCGTCGTAGTCCGGGGTCTCGACCCGCGCCATCCACCCTTCGCCCCCGGCCCCGCCGAAGCCCGCCCCGCCACCGCGACGTCCAGGCTCCCCCTCGCGTTCACCACCGCCACCGCCACCGGGCGGGCCGAAAAGTTCGCGGCGCGTGCGTTCCCACGGTGAATCCGAGGTGCGCTCCGGCTTCCGGTCCGCAGCCCGCGGGGGCGGCGGCGTGAGCGGCATGCGCACACTGAAGGTGAACACCGCCCCATACCCCTCCAGCAGCATCACCGAGGGACCGCGCCCGTCGAGCCGGGTGATGGCAATGCCCAGCGCGTTGGGCGTTCCGCCCGCCCCGGCCTCGCGTTCAATTTCCTTCTCCAGCAGGCGCGCCATGATCCCCAGATCTTCCTCCACGGTGGCCAGTTCCTTCGCGTCGAGCGGCTTGCTCGTGACGACCACCGGTCGCGCCGCGCGCCCGCGCGTGTCGAAACGCATGATGCGCGCCTGGCCGCTGCTGCCCGAAGTGGAGAAACCCGGGCGGCCTCCGCTCCCGGAGCCCTCGCCCCGCTCCCCGCGTTCTCCTGGCGGCGGTGGCGGATTCGGCCCGCCCGGCGGACGTGGAGGCTCGGACGACGGACGCGGGCGGTCACGACTCTCATCCGGTCGGGCCTGCGCAAAGAAGAAGACGCGATCCCGCGTAAGGGCCGGTTCAACCGCCGCCTCAAACAGCACATCGTCCAACGGCGGCGGGACCGGCAAGGTGAAATCGAACAGCACGTCCTCCGTCGGGAGCGGCGGCAACGGCAAGGCAACTTGAGCGCGAACAGCCACCAGCGAGGTGAACAAGGCAAGGGCGAGGGCGGAGTGTTTCATGGTGAGTGGGTGGGTTGGCAAAATCTTTGTCGTTCCGAATCGTTGGGTTCTAGCTCTGGATTCTGTTTCGGACCGCTCGAAGCTCTCAGCGCTGCGTCGGCTCCGTGAATGACGCGAGCTGCACGATCTGCTGCTGCGCCGTCTGCAGCCCGTCCTCGGTGTTGACCGCCAGTGTCTCCACCGCCCGGCGGAGCGCGGCATAATCCTCGGTCCGCTGAGTCTGCATCGTCTGGAGAATCTCCGTCACCGCGCGACGGTCCTCCGTGCGCTGCGTCTCAATCGTCGCGGCGAGCTTCCGCAAATCAGCGGCGAACTCGGCGCGCAGCGCCGTCGTATCCGCCGCCGGCGCAGACAGCCGCCCGCTCAGGAAACCGAGACCGATGGCGAAGCACGCCGCCAGGGCCCACTTGAAGACCGGCGTGAACACCATCGGCTCGCGCTCGCGCCTGGGCTGCCGCGCGGGCAGCTTCCACACATCCAGCTCCGTCATGGTGCCGCGCCATTCAGTGGCCACCTGGCGGCACTCGGCGCACTGGTCGAGATGCACCGTGATCTCCGCTTGGCGTTCGGCAGGCAGTTCGCTGTAGAGGTGGGCGACGAGGTCTTCGCGGGTGGGGTGGTTCATAAGCGGGCTTGGTTGGAAGAGCGTGGTTGCCAGGTGGCGGGTGCGGTGGAGTCGGTGGCCGCCGGCCGGTCATTCAAAGCGGGTTGCATGAGGCGCGTGAGCTGGCTCAGACCCTCCACCATCCGGGATTTCACGGTGCCCTCCGGCACCCCGAGCACATCGGCAATCTCCCGGAACTTCAGGTCTTCATAGTGGCGCAGCACGAGCACTGTGCGGAAAGGCTCGGTGACCCGTTGCAGCGCCGCGCGCACCTGGTCCGCGCGCTCTCCGGCCTCGAGTTCGTCATGCGGCGTGGGCTGGAAGACCGTGATCTGCGGTGCGTGCTCACCATCCTCGCCGGTCTCCAGCGGCACCTCGCCGTGGCGGGTGCGTCGCCGGTTCTCGTCGTGGCAGAGGTTGATGGCGATGCGCCACAGGTAGGTGGAGAGCTTGGCCGTGGGCTGCCACTCGCGCCGACGCGCGAAGAGCCGGGCAAATGTCTCCTGCGTGAGATCCTCGGCGCGATGCAGGTCGGCGGTCATGCGGAGGCAGAGATTGCGAATCGGCGTTTCCCAGCGGCCCACGATCTGGGCAAAGGCGTCCGGGTCGTCGGACGTCTGCACGCGCCACATGGCCTGCTCGTCCGTCGCCACCGGTGCTGGGGAGAAAAGCGACATGTCAGCGTCGGTCAACGGACACGGAAATTGATTGATGGCACTTCACTGCTTTCAGGCGTTCGACGCTCACGGCCACGGGCCGTTCAAGAAGTGAAACGCCACCGCGGGCAATTTGGTTCGGAAAATCGCACCTGTTTCGCCCCCGGAGCCCGGCACTCCGGGCCGCAGCGGCATCTTGCCAGCAAGTGCATCGGTGTCCCGCTAACTCTCCCCTGTCGCCAGCCGCGCGCCAGCCCCCTCAATAGGCCATCCGCTTTCGCAGTTTCGTGTATTTCGCGGGCTCTCCCTCGGCCTCAATCCGGCCGCCGCATCTCGAAGCGGTCCCCTGTGCGGCAATACCAGTGTGGGCTGGCCATGCGTCCGATCACCCGCAGTTGATCCGTGCGGATGCGCTGCGTGGCCGGATCGAACAGCTCGTCGCGGACATGCACGCGCTTGATCAGTCCGATGATGAGCCGGTTATCCCCGATCTGGAGCGTCCCCCACTCCGTGCATTCCAGGCTGGCCGGCGACTCCGCAATGCGCGGCGGCCGCACCACCGAGGATGGTCGCGTGGTCAGGCCCGCGCTCGCCAGCTCACTCACGCCATAGGGCAGCGAGGCGGCCGAGCGGTTCATCGCCTCGGCGGTCGCCTCGTCCACGAGGTTCACCACGAACTCGTGCATCTGCCGAATGTTCCGCGCGGTGTCCTTGGGCGTGCCATCATCGCGATCCCCCGGGCAGAAGCCGAGGATGGGCGGGTTCGCACCGAGCAGGTTGAAGAAGCTGAACGGCGCAAGATTCACGACCCCATCCGGCCCGAGCGTGGACACCCATGCAATGGGTCGCGGCGTGACGAGTGAGGCCAGCAGCGTGTAAGCGCGCTCAGCGTGTTTGCCTTCCAGATCGAGTTCCATAAATTCGGTGTCTGCGGCGGGGACAGCCTGTGTGACCAGAACAAAAGCTCACACCTCCGGTGGCGAACCGAAATGCACCGCATGGCACTCATACGCCGCCGCGTCCGCCAGCATGGCATCGATTGTCGCCACCAGCGGTTCCTGCTTCACCAGGCCGGAGAAGACCGCACGGTCGCCGATGCTGCTCTCCAGCAGAAAGGCCGGCCGTTGCGTGACCTTAAGCGCATGAAACTCGGCGGTGGAGGCGTCCGCCAGCCGCCTCACCTCATCCGACTGCGCCTTGGCCAGCAGCGCTGCGGCATCCAGCGATGCGGCCTGTGCGGCGACGGCAGCCGAGACCTGCCAGTCGGCGACTTTCTGTCCTTCTCGCACCCCCGCGTGGGCGAGCGCCAGGCGCACCCGGTCATCTGTCGCCCCAAGGCTGCGCGCCGCCTCCGCCATCAAGTTCGGGGCCGGATACTCTTTCAACTCCGGCTGATACCAGCCCGAGTTCAGCATGAACGGTGAGCGCACGATCGTGCCACTGCGACGGTAAAACCACTCCAACTGCGCGCGGGACTTCGGCAGGCCAGTCTCATCCATCAATGCGATCTGCCAGTCGAACGTCACCGGCCAGCCGGTGTAACGCCGCTTCAACTCCGCCCACACCGGCTCGGCCCAGTAGCACCAGGAGGAGATGACTTCGAGGTAATAGGTGACCTTGACGTTCATGCCCAAGTTTTCTTGAACGGCCTCGGGTTGTCCATCCCCCGCGTGACCAAGTTGCTTCCCCAATCCGTTCTCAGCGTCCCTGCGTTAGACCCGAATCCCGAAGCGGGCAGATGCCGATGCGGAGGAGCGCGGCCTTCAGGCCGAAGAAACGTGAGCATGCCAGTGGTGATTCAAGCGCACTGTTTCAGTCGCAGCCTTCTGCGGCGTAAACGCCGCGCTCCGCTCGCGGCCGGCGCGTTTCTGGCGCTCTCTGTTTCGGAGTTCGGGATAAACTGAGGGCTGCATCGTCCCGGACTCACGTTTCAGCTTTCTGCCGCTGCACCAGCCCCGCCAATGCCGCCGCGAGGTATTGGGAGGCGGCCATCAAGTAGCGCAGATCCTCGTCCTGAAACGCCTGCACCCGGTGCGGATTGTCCACGCAGATGACCCCCATCACCTCCCCGTGCCAGATCAACGGCGCATACATGCCGGAGGCGATGACCAGCCGGCGCATGCTCACGGTGGGGTCTATGGTCCCATCGCCCTGATTCCAGATGAAGCCCCGCCCGTCGGCGACCGCCTTCTTGATCAGCGTGCGGCTGATGGGCGGGTTGTCCTCGGGATGCGAGGCCCGCAGGGCGAGCTTGTTCGTCGCCGGGTCGAAGGCGAGCAGCGCCCCCCGCTCGGCTCCCACCATCAGTTCCATCATCCGGTTCAGCGCGGTCTGGCAGAGGGCGGACAGCTCGGTCGCACCCGCCAGAAGCAATGGCAGTTCCATCAACTGCGCCAGCCTCGTCTGCGCGTCCTCCAGGGTCAGGTCAAAGTAAAACGGGGCGTTTTCCCGGGCATTCATCGAGGACAGGACCGAGTAGGCCTCGGCGTCCGGCGGCGCGTGCGTGGGGGCGGCAGGGACGATCGTCGCCGTGGGTGGGGACTCAAAGGGCGGCTCGGGAGTCAGTTCCTCCCAGGTGAGCTTCGAGACTCCCACCCGCAGCACATCGCCCGGCTCGACGGTCCGCACCGAGGTCAGGCGCTCGTCGTTCACGAACGTCCCGCTCAAGGTGCCGAGATCCACCGCGCGCCAGACGCCGTCCCGCTTCCACACCCGGGCGTGCTTGGGGGCGACCCGCAGGTCGAGGTTCAAGGGCACGTGCGGACGAAACTCCCCCGCCAGCCGCCCGATGATGAAATCATCGCGTTCGAGGAACAGCTCGGACTTCAACCCTTTGTAATCGGTGAAAACTTTGACTTTGGTCATGGCGATAAAGTCGCGCGCTTCATGGGATCGGATTCGTGCTGGTTACGATGAAGAAAGGGGGGAAGTATTTATTGCAACGCAATCGTCCACGCTCGCCTTTGCTGGCGCGCTTCACCAGCAAAGTCAAGGGGCGCTCATCGGCATACACGATCGCCCCGCCTGTCTCAGCGGCAGTGATTTCCTGCCAGCCATGGTCAACGAAGTCTTTCTTGAACCAGCGCTCGGCGGGCCATCCGCCATCAGGGTTGCCGGTTCGGTCGAAGTTGCAGCCGATGACCAGATAACCATCGGATTTGACTTCAAATTCAGCCAGACCGTCAGCTATCCCGTTCCCCGGCTTGAGCGGCATATAGACTTTGGCCTGGAAATCCAGGAACAGTTTGGGAACCCGCTTCATATCCGTCTTGTCCTCTCCCGGCACCAGCGGCACAGACTTCATCCTCGCAACTTCGACAGTCGCGGCGTTTTTGCGGATCTCATCCCACGTCAGACCGGACGCGAGTGCGGTAGGCAGAGGGCCAGAGGCGGAGGCAACCGGGGAGGAGGCGACGGCGGCCGGCGCGGCAGCGGCTGATGGTTCCTGCGCCGTGAGGATGTAACACTCGGTCCGGTTAAATTCGTAGCCGGCAACTTTCGCGAGGGTCTCGGCCTCCGGGCTGACCAGGCCTAGGTTATGCTTCCGCTGCTTCGACCAGAACAGCTTGAGGGCCACCGTGCCCGGCCGGGGCTTGCTGTAAACATAGCCCTCGACGGCGAGGAGGGTGAACTTCTCAGTGATCTTAGCCGTGGCTGCGATCAGATAATCCTGGGTGCCCGCGTTGAGGTAAAGTTTGAGCGGGATGGTGCCGGGCTGCTGGGTCGCGAAGATTCGGCCCTGCACGCCGGCGATCCGAAAATCATTCGACTTCGCCTGGCCTTCTCCCGCTGCGGAAGCCGTGGTCAACGCGACGGTCTGGTCCGCGTTCCAATACAGATTGAGCGGCAGCGTGGCCGGACCGGCGGCGACAGCGGGGTTCGTCTTCCCTGCCGCGACTGACTCCGGCTTGCTGCGCGCGTTCAACGCGATCACCACACCCACGATCACTCCAATCACCACAATTGCGCTGGCGATCAAGATATACTTCTTCACCATCGGCCCCTCTTCCACCACGGGCTTGAAATCGAGTTCAATCGCAGGTGCTGCTCCGTCCGAATCAGAGACGACCTCCAAAGCGCCGCTACCGTCATAGGTCTGCACTGCCAGACCAACCATCCGGCTCGTGATGTTGATGCCCACCCATTGGCCGACTGCCGCCGCACTCGCAGGCCGCCGCGCCGGGTCTTTCGCCAGGCATGCCAGGATCATTGCCGCCACATCCGAGGGCACCGGATTCGCGATTTCAAAGTCCGCCAGCCGCCGCCCCACCGGGTCCGGTGTCAGGTTCCGCACTTGATGCAGCACGTCGCCCGAGTGGAACGGCGGCTTGCTCGTCAGCAGTTCATACAGCGTCGCGCCGAGGGCGTAGATGTCGTCCGAAGCCTTCGGTGGCTTGCCATCCATTTGCTGCGGGCTCATGTAGCACGGCGTCCCGCTCGCCCCCATGTCCATGGATACCCGGCTCATGGAATCGGTGATCGTCGCCGCCAGGCCAAAGTCCGCCAGCTTCAACCGCCCACGCGCGTCCACCATCATGTTCGCTGGCTTCAGGTCCCGGTGCACCACGCCCTCGCTGTGCGCATAGTCCAGCGCCATGCAAAGCTGCGTCACCAGCGGCTTGAGGTAATCCCAGTCAAACACCCGATTCGGCTGCTCCACCTTCATCGAACTCAACGTCGTGCCTTCCACGAACTCCATGCAGATGAACGGCACCTCGCCCTCGAACCGGCAGAAGTCATGGATGCGGACAATGTTGGGATGCGTAAGCTTCCGGCTCTTCTGCGTCTCGCGCCGCAGTTCATCCAGGGCATTAGCATCCCGGCGGATGGCCGGCGGGATGAACTTGAGCGCGACCCGTTCGTTCAGCTCCGTGTCCAACGCCAGCCACACCACCCCCATCCCACCTTGCCCCAGTTCGCGCTCCAGCACGTAGCGCCCCTGCCCCATCGTCCCACCAGGAACGAAGCCACCCGTCCCCACGGAGGGCGGAGGTGTATTTTCTTCAGCTGGTTCCATGTCTCACTGGGTTCGGTAGTTCTATAATTGATCCGAAGCCACTAAGTCCACCGCTGTGTAACTCCCGCAAACCCCGAACAACCGAACATGCAGCCAGGTTCTCATGGAGTCAGGGTCGTGCTCGTCACGATGAAGAACGGCGGACTGTATTTGTTGCAACGGAGGCGCCCACGCTCTCCCTTGGTGGCCCGCTTGAGAAACAGGATTTGCGCGCGCATTTCACCATACACCAGCACTCCACCGGCTTCGGCGGCACTTATCTCCTGCCAGCCGTTCGCGAGGAAGTCCTTCCTCTGCCAGCGTTCCCCCGTCCAGGTTCCGCTGCCACCTTGGTTGTCATAGTTGCAGGCCACGATCAGGTAACCGTCGGATTTGACTTCATACTCGGCCAAACCGTTGGCCACGTCCGTTTTCAGGCTGATCGGAACATAGACCACGGTCTGAAACTCCAGGAATTGCTTCGGCACCTGCGTCATGACTTGCTTCCCCACCCCGGGCAGGAGCGGGACGGCCTTCATCTTGGCGACGTCGATGGCGGCTGCCTGTTTGCGGACTTCCTCCCAGGTGAGCCCCGAGGCGAATGCGGTGGGCGCGGCGGGAGCTGCAGGCTGACCTGCTGCCGGGGCTGGCTTGGCCGGGCTTGGCGATGCCTTTTCGGGACCCTTGGCAGCAGCCGCCGGTGCATCGCGTGAAGTCATCGCGATCACCAGACCGACCATCACCCCGATCACCACAATTGCGGTGGCGATCAGAATATACTTCTTCACCGTTGGTCCTTGCTCCACCTCCGGCTTGAAATCCAGGTCCCGCGCTGCCCCGTCTTCCGTGACATCACCCTCTTCCGCCTCGGCCGGGGCTTCCGCCAACTGCGCCGCCAGCCCAACCATCCGGCTCGTGATGTTGATGCCCACCCATTGGCCCACTGCCGCCGCACTCGCGGGCCGCCGCGCCGGGTCTTTCGCCAGGCATGCCAGGATCATTGCCGCCACATCCGAGGGCACCGGATTCGCGATTTCAAAGTCCGCCAGCCGCCGCCCCACCGGGTCCGGTGTCAGGTTCCGCACTTGATGCAGCACGTCGCCCGAGTGGAACGGCGGCTTGCTCGTCAGCAGTTCATACAGCGTCGCGCCGAGGGCGTAGATGTCGTCCGAAGCCTTCGGTGGCTTGCCATCCATTTGCTGCGGGCTCATGTAGCACGGCGTCCCGCTCGCCCCCATGTCCATGGATACCCGGCTCATGGAATCGGTGATCGTCGCCGCCAGGCCAAAGTCCGCCAGCTTCAACCGCCCACGCGCGTCCACCATCATGTTCGCTGGCTTCAGGTCGCGATGCACCACGCCCTCGCTGTGGGCGTAGTCCAGAGCCATGCAAAGCTGCGTCACCAGCGGCTTGAGGTAGTCCCAGTCAAACACCCGGTTCGGCTGCTCCACCTTCATCGAACTCAACGTTGTCCCCTCCACGAACTCCATGCAGATGAACGGCACTTCGCCCTCGAACCGGCAGAAGTCATGGATGCGGACAATGTTGGGATGCGTAAGCT
>CAZOCL010000014.1:0-37407 GCA_964578245.1 uncultured Klebsiella sp.
GCGAGCGCTTCACCAAGGAGCACCAGCTCACCCTGCGCTTCACCGATGCCGCAGCGGATGCGTTGATCGTTGAGGCCCTGGAGAAGAAGCTTTCCGTCCGCGACCTCTGTGGCCAGAAATTCAAGGACTTCCAGTTCGGCCTGAAACTCGTCGCGGGCAACACAGGGCGAAAGGAGTTCATTCTGGAAGCCGATGCCGTGGCCGCGCCGGACAAGGTGCTGAGTGAATGGGTGGTGGCGAGCTACCGGAAGGAAGGGTGAATCAGTGGCAACCGGCGGGCCTGGGTGTGACCGCCTCGCGTAGCGAGGCTTGATGGTAGCCGTGGGTTTTAACCCACCGTCAGCTCAGCCAGCAATCGGCATCGCGTAGCGATGCTTGAACCGCAGGTTCTCCCGCCCTGCGCGGGCGCAAGGTCGTCGTGGTGATGTGCGGCAACCCCTACACCGAGAGCGGCCTGAAGTTCAAGCTGCCGGACATGCTCTCGAACCGCGCCGACACCTACAATCTGGGCGACATCGCCGCCGGTAGAAACGCGGATTCCTTCAAGGCCAGCTACCTCGAAAACGCCGTCACGTCGAACGCCGTGCTCGCCCCGCTGGCCAACCGCAGCCAGAAAGACGTGCGCACCTTCATCCGCATGGCCGCGACCGGCGCGAGCCAGCCCGAGAGTGAAAGCTTCGAGGGCAGTGCTCGCCGTGCAAACGCCGGAGGAGAAGGCGCGGTGGGAGGAGATCAAGCGCACCTTCAAGCGCAACCAGTTCACGCGCGGCACGGACACCACCGATCCCGTCGGGCGGCTGGTGGCGCAGCTCGCGACGTTCCAAGGCGGCCTCGAAGCCATTCGTGACACGCTGGAGCAGCGGCTTTCCACCCCGGCCGCCCAACCCATTGACGCTGACGCGCTCGCGAAGACGCTCGAAGCCCTTCGCCTGAACCTGGAGAGCCGGCACTCCGAGGCTGCGGCGCATGGCACTGACATGGGGGTGCTGATCCACCAGTTCACCGACGGCATGAAGGCACTGCGGGTCGAGCTAAGCCGTGCGCTGCGCACCGCTCAGACCGGCGTGCTGTCGCAAAAGGTGGACAGCCTCACGCATGAACTGGAGATGCTCCACAGCACCATGTCCAGCGTGGAGGACCTCGCGCGCCAGCATCGGGACCAGATCCGCCTCTCACAGGAACTCCTCGCCGCCCGCGCGAAGCAGGGCACTTTGGAAGTCGAGGTGACGCAGGAAATGCTGGAGAACCAAAGCATCTTCCTCCGTCGCTTCAACGAGGCTCTGGCCGCCTCACACCACCCGGCCGCACCCAAGCCGCCGCCGATACCGGAAGAGCCCAGTTGAGTTGACGCGAATTGCGCGAATTTACACGAATTCAAAACCCGAAACTGCATGCCTCAGGCTATTCCAATTCGCGTTGATTCGCGCAATTCGCGTCAAAGTTTTGGCCATGCGGTTGACTCGCCCCAATACCCTTTATGAGCAAGATGCTTCGCCGGGCCAAGGACCTCTCGCAGCAAGCTGAGCGCGTGCGGGAACTGCTGGAGACTGCGCCGGAGCGCATCGAGCAGGCCAAGGGCATCGTCACGCAGACCACCAGCCAGCTTCACCAGCTCCGCACCGATGTGCAGGCCAGCATCGCCGGCCTCCGGGCGGAAACCGGCGAGACTGTCACTTTGGCAATCCGCGAGTTGAACGAAGGTGCACCAGTCTTCCTACAAGCGGGTTACGCGCTAGAGGGCGTGGACATGGAACTGGGCATCGCCG
Source organism: uncultured Klebsiella sp. (assembly GCA_964578245.1). Taxonomy (GTDB): domain Bacteria; phylum Verrucomicrobiota; class Verrucomicrobiia; order Limisphaerales; family SXTU01; genus SXTU01. The sequence goes on from CAZOCL010000014.1 coordinate 1,767, forward strand.
CCCGGCTCACGGCGCATTTGAGGCGAGTCGAGGACATTGGCGTGGCTGCGATCCGTGCGATGCTCAAGCCGAACGACGACCGGCGCGTGGTCCATGGCGTCCTGGCCGCGCTGGTCAAGGCGGAGGAGATCGCCGCGCAAACCCACTTCGATAACCTCCACTATTGCGAAGTCTCTGTGCAGGTAGGACCGGCTCCGACGCTCCGCCTTCGGTGGCGTGCGTTGGAGCCCGAGCCAGACCAGGCCAGCACCCCGCCGCCGATTCCGCACGCGGCCCTGCCACAGACTGCGGCACGCCCTGAGCCAACCCCGACAAAGCAGCCAGCGCCTGCCTCACAACCGGCCGCGCCTTCGGTGTCGGCCTTCACGCAAAGCACCTACTTCGAGCCGCGCACCTCCCCTGCCCCGGCGGCGCGGCAGCAAACTGAAAGCACCCCCGATGCGGCGGTGGCTCCTCAGCCCGTGCCAACGAAGTCCACAGCACCCGCCGCCCGCGACTGGAAGCAGGACTCGCTGGAACGCTTCAAGAAGATGCCGGATTTCACGAAACGGCGCGGCGAGAGATCGTGAGGCGGACACGCTTGTCCGCCGATCAGGGCGGCGAGTCTCGCCTCGGTAGGGTGAGACTCTGTCGAACCCCATTTGCCGACGAAGGAGGCGCGAGCGAAGCGAGTTTCTCGGCCAGCGCACCAAGATGCTCGCGTGGCTCGCCTCGCTTCGCTCGAGATGGGGCTCGACGGAGTCTCGCCCTACCGGGCGTGTGAAGGGGACACTCTTGTCCCCTTTGAAAAGTTCCCCGCACACCACCGCTTGGCGGGAATGCCCTGTTCACGCCTTCGGCGTATCTCTGCGCGGGAAGAGCGCGGCTGGTTCGCCGATGGTTTGTCCCGGCGTCAACCCACCCCAAGTCGCGAGGGCGAGTTTGTCGGGTGTGCCGGGAAGATTTAGCTGGGTGTAGATTCGCGCGGCGGTGCCGGGGATGAAGGGGTGCAGCAGCACGGCGAGGACGCGGCAGCTTTCGACGAGGTTGTAGAGGACTTCATCGAGGCGGACGGCTTGCGCGGGGTCCTTGGCCAGTTTGAAGGGTGCGGTCTGGTCCACGTATTGATTCGCGCGCGTGACGAGCGTCCAGATGCTGTGCAGGGCTTTCTGGAGTTCGCTACCGCGCAGGTGCGCGATGGTGTCGGCAGCGGCTTTGGCCGCGTCGGCAGCCAGTTCGTCGTGGCGGGCGGGGACGACGCCAGCCCGGTAACGCTTGAGCATCGAGAGCGAGCGGTTGACGAGGTTGCCGAGGCCGTTGGCCAGTTCCGCCTGGTAGCGGGCGGCGAACCCGGCATCGGTCCAGTTGCCGTCGGGACCAATGTCCAGTTCGCGCACGACGTAGAAGCGGAAGGCGTCCAAGCCCCAATCGTCAATGACGGCCACAGGGTCCACAACGTTCCCAGTGCTCTTGCTCATCTTGGCGCCGTCCTTCTGCCACCAGCCGTGGACGAGGAGTTGCTTCGGCAGCGGCAGGCCCATGGCCTTGAGCATGATGGGCCAATAGACGGCGTGGAACTTGACGATGTCCTTGCCGATGACGTGGGCGTCGGCAGGCCAGAGGGACAGTTGAGAGTTGAGAGTTGAGAGTTGAGAGTTGGTTGCTCCTAGCACCGTGTTGTCACCTAGCGATGCGGGGACGGAGATGTAGTTTACGAGGGCGTCGAACCAGACGTAGGTGACGTAGGCGGGGTCGAAGGGGATGGGGATGCCCCAGGTGAGTCGGGCGGCAGGGCGACTGATGCAGAGGTCTTCGAGGGTGTTGTTCTTGAGGAAGCCGAGCACCTCGTTGCGCCGGTAGTCGGGCTGGATGAAGGACGGGTTCGCCTCGATGTGGTCAATGAGCCATTGCTGGTGCGCACCGAGTTTGAAATACCAGTTGGTTTCGGAGAGCTTCGCTACTTCGCCGTAGTGCGGAGGGAATGTGCCGTCGGGCAGGCGTTCCTTCTCGGTGACGAACGTTTCTTCCTTCGTGGAATAGAACCCCTCGGTGCTGGCCTGGTAGAAGTGGCCTTCCGAATGAAGCTTTGTGAGGATGGCCTGCACCACTTCCTTGTGGCGCGCCGAGGTGGTGCGGACGAAATCGTCATTGGTGAGGCCGAGTTTGGCGACGAAGGACTGCCAGCTCGTGGCGAGTTCATCACAGTAGGTCTGGGCGGATTTGCCGTCGGCCTGTGCGGCTTGCTGGACCTTCTGGCCGTGTTCGTCGAGGCCGGTGAGAAAGAAGACCTCCTCGCCCAGCGCCCGGCGGCTCCGGGCGATGACGTCAGCGATGATTTTCTCGTAGGCGTGGCCGAGGTGCGGCTGGCCATTCACGTAATCAATCGCGGTAGTGATGTAGAAACGCTTGCTCATGTAGCAGGCGGAGTGTGCGGGAGGATGGGGCGGAAGGCAACGGTGGGGGTGCCACTGTGAGCGGGACGCTCTTGTCCCGTAGTTCAAAGGGGACAAGAGTGTCCCCTTCACAGTTGCTGCGCGTTCCGCTCCGCGGGATGCCAAAGCGTCGTCGCCGCTGCGCTCTGCCGACGCAGTCCAAGTGTGCGCCGTGGAGGAGGTGCGTTTGCCCGGCAGTGCATAGGGGACAGGAGTGTCCCCTTCACGGTCAGTTTCGCAGATGCTGGTCGAGGAACTCGTAGGCGACTTTGCGGGCGTCGTCGGGGAAGCCGTGCGGGCCTTTTGGATAATAGCCGACCAAATCCCCTGCCCTCCCATGCAGTTCATACATCGGACGCACGGCGGTGAGCACGTCGCGGACGCCGGACACGTCGAAGTCCGTGTCACCCTCCGCTGAGCAGGTGAGGAAGGGGCGCGGGGCGAAGGCGGCGATGATCTCCGGGAAATCGAAGGGCACCTTCGCCACGTCGTTCGCGAACTCGCTGGCGATGCGTGGCATATAAACTTTGCCGGTCCAGCTTGGCAGGTCGTCCTTGCGGAAGGTGGTAAAACCGCAGCTCGACACGATGACGCGCAGACGCGGCTCGAAGAACGCGGTGAACATCGCGTTGTGCCCCCCGAGCGAATGGCCGATGACACCCAGGCGGGTGGCGTCCACCTCCGAAAGTGATTCGAGCAGATCCACGGCCCGGACGTTGTCCCAGATGGCCTTCATGGTGCCGCTGGCATAGCCGTGCTTCGGATCAAAGTCATACTTGGAATCGCCAAAGCTCGGGTAGTCCGGGGCGAAGGTGACGTAGCCGCGTTGCGCGAGGTGCAGGGCGTATTGCTTGGGGTTGTCTACGAGGCCGGCGGACTCGGCCTTGCCGAGTTTCGTGGTCTGGTGGAGGCAGAGGACGGCGGGGAGTTTCGCCGTCGCGGCGGCTTCGGGGAGGAACAAGTAAGCCGCGACCCGGTCGGTGGCGTCGCTCTGATAGGTCAGCTTGCGACGGATCAAACCACCGTCCAGCTTTACTTCCTCCAGCACCTTCACATCCAGGGCGACGCGCTCGGCTGGATTCGGGAATAGTCCCATTACTCGCTCCAAAGCCGCTGCGATGTGGCGGCGGCGAGGCTCCCAATCGGCAGGGGATTTCGCGACCGCGCTCTTGCCATCGGGGGTGCGGACGCGCAGCACATCGAAACGGTCACCGTAGATGGGCACGGCAGGCGCGGGTTCGAAGCGACCAACGGGATAGCCTTGCGCGTAGGAGATCACGAACGCGCCATCGGTGGTGGCATAGCGGATGTCTTCGCGGCGCTCGAAGTCGGTAGGGGTCTTGCGGTCGAGGGCATCGGAGCTGTCGGCGCGAAGGAACTTTCCGGCGACATGGCCGGGGATCAGGGTGCGATTGCCGAGCGCGTGACCAGTAGTAGTGAAGATTTTGCCGTCCACCATCTCCTTCGTGACCCAGACGGGCGTGATGTCGAGGCCCGCGCGCTGCATGTTCGCGACCATCTCCTGGCCATCCGCGAGACAGGTTTTATCGTCCACGCCGTGGACGGAGAAAACCTTGGACGAGGTGCCGAGACGCTTCATCTCGGCGAGGTGCGCTTGATGGCCGACAAAGCGGATTTCCTGCGCGCCGGGCGCGAGGAAGTTCGGACTGGCAGGGTCGCGGCTCCAGCGGCCATCGAGGCCTCCGCCAGCGGGAAGCTTGTAGGCGAGGGCATCGCTGAGCTTCTTCATGCCGCACATGTCCACGACGGCGGTGAAGGTGCGCGGGGCGAGCTTGTTCGCCATCAGGGTGACGTTGCCGCCACCGGAACCGCCAGTGGCGAAGAGGCGTCCACGGGCGAAAGGCGTCTTGGTCGAATCAAGCTCGTTGAACACGAGCCAGAGCGCACGCAAGGCATCCAGACCTTGGAGGTAGCCAAAGTCGTAGGGTTCAGGGCCTTCGATGGAATCTTTGGGGCCGCTCTGGAGGTAGTTCACGCAGAGGGCGACACAATTGAACTCGCGGGCAAGCACGGCCGGGCTGGCGGTGCCGTCGCAGTTGCTGCCGCCCCAGTTGTGCAGCGTGAGGAAGATGCCGGTGCGGGGACCAATACTGGCGCGCGTGCCGCCGGGGTAGTGGATTTGCAGGCGCACCTCGCGCGGGCCGGGGCGGGCGGGCCATTCTTGACCGGGGATGACGATGGGGCCGTCGCGCTCGGGGAGTTTGGGCCAGGAGATTTCGGCGGCAGTCAGGCGGGCTGTGCTGACGACGAACAAGATCGCGGCGACAAGGGGGCGCATGTCGAGAGATTGAACTGACTCCCGACCGGAGGCAAACTGACAGTCAGAGACTCCTCACGTCGTTTCCTACGGGGGACGTCACCTGTTCGTAACATGGTTGTCACCGCCTTGTCGTTGTTTCGTTACCTGGTGCGTGTTACCCACTTGGGCAACATATGGCAAAGATTCTCGTGGTGGACGATGAGCCGGATGCCGTTGAACTGGTCGAGTTCAACTTGAAGAATGCTGGCTTCGAGGTGGTGACCGCGGCGGACGGCGCGGAGGCCTTGAAAAAGGCCCGGGCAACCCTGCCTGATCTCATCGTGCTGGACCTGATGATCCCCGAGGTGGACGGGCTGGAGGTGTGCAAGCTGCTCCGCCGCGATGCGTCCACGGCCGGCATTCCCGTGCTCATGCTCACGGCGAAGGCGGCGGAGATTGACCGCGTGCTGGGGCTGGAACTTGGTGCAGATGATTATGTGACCAAGCCCTTCAGCCCGCGCGAACTGATGCTGCGCATCAAGGGCCTACTCCGGCGACGGGAGACGACCGAAGCGAAGGCCGAGCGGATGCAATTTGGCGAGTTGATTCTCGACGTGCCCGCGCACAGCGTGACCGTCAATGGCAAGCGCATCGAGCTGACCGCCACGGAGTTCAAGCTGCTGACGATCCTCGCGCAACGGCGCGGGCGGGTGCAGTCGCGCGACCAGTTGCTCAAGGACGTCTGGGAATACGACAACGTCATCGACACCCGCACGGTGGACACTCATATGCGGCGGCTCCGGGAGAAGCTGGGGAAGGCCTCGAAGCACCTCGATACGGTGCGGGGGGTGGGGTATCGGTTTGTGGCGGGGTGATGGGGAAAAGTAATTAGTGCTTAGTGATTAGTCTCCGATCGCGATCCTGGCCATTGCACCAATCACTAAGCACTAATTACTTTTCCCCCTTCCCTCCCCTCGCCATTCTCCGCGTGATGTGGCCCGCGCTCACCATCCTCGCCCTGCTCGCCGCCGGTGCTTGCTTCCTCGCACTGCAGCGATGCCGCCGGGAAGGCGAAGCGGGACGGGAGCGCCAGCAGCGGGAGTTTGAATCCCTTCGCCAGCAGCACGATCAGGCCCGGGCCAGGGAACTGGCGCAGCAGCAGGCGCTTTTCAACAGCATGAGCGAGGGCGTGCTGGTGCTGGACGCCGACGGCCGCGTGCGGCTGGTCAACCAAGCCTTGGAGCGGTTGTTCGGAGTGACGGGTGACCTGCGTGGCCGCACCGTCATGGAGGCGCTCCGGCTGCATCAGGTGCAGGAACTGGTGAACCGCACACTGGTGGAGGGACAAGTGCAGGAGTTCGAATTGGAACTCCCGGGCCTGGATGGCAACCGCAGCCTGCATGTGAACTCCGCCGTGGTCCTCAGCCCCGATGGCCGGCAGCAAGGGATCATCCTCGTCTGCCATGACCTCACCCGGCTGAAGCAACTGGAAAACACGCGCCGCGAATTTGTCGCCAATGTCAGCCACGAGCTGCGCACCCCGCTCTCGCTCATCAAGGGCTATGTCGAAACGCTCATTGATGGTGCGAAGGACAATCCCGAGGTCGCAACGAAGTTTCTCAATACCATAGAAAAGCACGCGGATCGCCTGACGTATTTGATCGAGGATCTGCTGACCATTTCTCGGCTGGAGTCGGGCCAGATCGTGATGAACCTCCAGCGCATCGAAACCCATGCCGTGGTCGAGCGCGTCATCGGCGATCTGGAATCGAAGGCCGCGGCCAAGCAGATGCGGCTCGTCAACGAGGTTCCGCAGGAAACCATGGCCCACGCGGATGCCGACCGGCTGCAGCAGGTGCTCTTCAACCTGGTGGACAATGCCATCAAGTATGGCCGTGTGGCCGGGGCCGTGGTCATCGGAGCACGAAGAAAGGAGAACAAGCAGGTGGAATTCTGGGTGCGGGACGATGGGCCGGGCATTCCAGCGGAGGCGCAGACGCGGGTCTTCGAGCGCTTCTACCGCGTGGACAAAGCCCGTTCACGCGACGCGGGTGGCACCGGGCTGGGGCTGGCCATCGTGAAGCACATCGTGCAATCCCACGGTGGCGAGGTGTGGGTGGAAAGCGAGCCGGGCAACGGGGCGACGTTTTACTTCACGCTGCCAGAGGCGTGAGCGAAGCCGATCACGCCGCCTGCTGGCGGCGGTGTCCGGACATCATGCTCTCCAGATAACCGCACAAGGCGGTCTTGAAATCCTTGCGCGGCACGATGGCGTCCACCAGTCCGTGATCGAGCAGAAACTCCGCCGTCTGGAAGCCAGGCGGGAGATCCGCCTGCGTCGTGTCCTTGATGACGCGCGGTCCGGCGAAGCCGATCATGGCCCCGGGCTCCGCAATGATGAGGTCGCCCAGGCTGGCATAGCTGGCCATGACGCCGGCGGTGGTGGGGTGGGTCAGGACGCTGATGTAGGGCAGCTTGTTCCGGGCGTGGTAAGCGAGCGCGGCACTGGTCTTCGCCATCTGCATGAGGCTGAACATGCCTTCATACATGCGCGCGCCGCCGCTGGTGGAGATGATGACCACCGGCAAGCCCTTGTCGGTGCCGGCTTCGATCATGCGCGTGAGCTTCTCCCCGACCACCGATCCCATTGAGCCACCGAGAAAACTGAAGTCCATCACGCCCAGCGCCAGCCGCTGCGAGCCGACGGTGCCGATGCCGGTGATGACGGCGTCCTTGAGGCCAGTGCTCTTCTTATAGGCTTCCAGCTTGGAGGTGTAGGTGGCGACGCCGGTGAACTTGAGCACGTCCACGGCGGTCATGCCCGCATCCATCTCCTCGAACGAGCACGTCTCGACCAGGGAGTTGATGCGCTCGCGGGAGCCAATGGCAAAGTGGTGGCCGCACTTGGCGCAGACCTTGAGGTTCGCATCCAGCTCCTTGTCGTAGAGCATGGTGGCGCACTTGGGGCACTTGGTCCACAGGCCCTCCGGGATGTCCCGCTTGCGCGACTTGCCGGTGGCGAGCTTGGGCTTCTTGAAGAAGGAAGTCTCGGTGGGATGATCCGGCGGGGTGACCGCGGCGGGGACCGCTTCCACGTCCTGCAATTTGCGAGTCAAAGAAGTGTTGGCCATAAACTTACGCCAGCATGGCAGGCGTCAGAAACACGAAGGGCATACTGGCAACTGGACGGGCAGCTTCAAAGGAAATTATCGGCCGAACGGCTTACTCGACGGCGGCCAGCGCCGCCTTCGCATCGGTCTTGCGCCCGCACTCGTTGAGCACCTGGCAAAACGCGGAGAGGAACAGGCGGACGTTCTCGCGCGAGGAGGTCTCGCCCATGAGACCCACGCGCCAGATCTTGCCCTTGAGCGGACCGAGACCCGCGCCGACCTCGATGTTGAACTCGTTCAGGAGCCGCTTGCGCACATCCACTTCCTCGACGCCCTGGGGCACGCGGATGGCGTTGAGCTGCCAGAGCTGGTGGCCTTCCTGCGAGGCGAGTTCCAGTCCGATGGCCCCGAGCGCGGACTTGAGCGCGAGATGGTTCTGCTTGTGCCGCCGCCAGCGGTTCTCCAGGCCTTCCTCCAGCACCAGCCGAAGCGCGGCGTGGAGGGCGTAATTCATCGAGATGGGCGCGGTGTGGTGATACACGCGTTCCTGGCCCCAGTAGGAGGCGAGCAGGTTCACGTCCAGATACCAGCTCTGCACCTTGGTCCGGCGGCGACGGGCAACCTCCAGCGCACGGGCGTTGAGGGACACCGGCGAGAGACCGGGCGGACAGCTCAGGCACTTCTGGGTGCCGCTGTAAACAGCATCCACATTCCACACGTCAATCCGCACCGGGCAGCCGCCCAGCGAAGTCACGGTGTCCAGCAGCAGCAGCGCGCCGGCGTCGTGCACCAGCTTGGAGATCTCCTCGACCGGCGTCAGCGCGCCCGTCGAGGTCTCCGCGTGAACGATGGCGACAAGCTTGGGCTTGGGCACCTTGGTGAGCGCCTCGGCGATCTGCTGCGGGGCGATGATGTTGCCCCAGCCGGACTCGACCTTGGTCACGCGCGCGCCACAGCGCTCGGCCACGTCCACCATGCGCGTGCCGAAGACGCCGTTGACCCCGACAATCACCTCGTCGCCAGGCTCAATCAGATTCACGAAACAAAACTCCATGCCCGCGCTGCCCGTGCCACTGACGGGAAAGGTCATCTCGTTGCTGGTGAGGAAGACAGAGCGCAGCATGGTCTTCAGCTCCTCCATCATCTTGACGAATACGGGGTCGAGGTGGCCGACGAGGGGCTGGCTCATGGCCGCGAGAACCTCGGCGGCGGCGTTGCTGGGACCGGGGCCCATCAACAGACGGGTCGGCGCTTTGAAAGCGGGCGCGATTTGCATGGCCGGGATTTTACCGGGGGAGGCAACGGGGGGCAATGAGATTGGCAACATTGGGAAACGACGGGGCGCGGCCACCGTAGCGCAGGCCCCCGGCTGCCGTGCCGCCGGCATCCCGCCGGTCCCGCGCGTGCGAACAACTCCGGTGCTCCGTCCGGCCAACGGGCCGGCGAGGACGCCGGCGGCACAGCAAGCCGGAGGCTTGCGCTACGATGAAGCTTGGAGCCGTCAGTCGTCAGAGGGGCTGCACTTGGATTCGCAGCCGCATGGCAATGGCCGATGACCGGCTCGCCAGTTCGCCAGCCGGGCGCTGCACCCCGGCGGTGGCAGCAGCCAGGCTGCGGCGCAACCACTCCACCGGTTCGCTGCCGCCAACAATCTCGCCCACGGCCGCCGCCAGCAACGCGTCCCCTGCCCCGACGGTGTTGAGCACCCGAACCCGGGGGACGGCAGCCTGGCACGCAAAGCCGTCCGGCTCATGCACGAGCAATCCCCCTCGCGCATCACGCGAGAGCAACACCCAGCCGCCGGTCGCCCGGGAAAGGGCGCGTGCGGCCTGCAGCACAGCGGCTTCCGACGACAGTTTCGTGCCCGCCCATTGGGCGAGTTCAAATTCGTTGGGCTTCACCAGAAAGGGTTTCGCCGGCACGCCCGCCGCGAAGGCCGGCCCATCGCAGTCCAGCACCACGCGCACGCCCAGCCGGTGCGCAAGACGGACCAGATCGCGATACACGGTGGGGCGCGCGTCCCGGCATAAGGCCCCGGACAGGATGACAAGTTTGCTGCGCTTCAGTTCCACTTCGGCGGCCTGGAAGAAGGCTCGCCATTCCGCCACCGAGAGCCTGGGGCCACGCGGGTTGAAACGGAGCTGTGGTCCATCCGGCTGGGTGACCATGACGTTTGCCCGGGTCGGTTCCTGTAGCGGGACGGCACGCAGCGGGACGCCTTCCGCCCGCAATTGCCGACGGAGTTCTGTCCCGGTCGCTCCGCCCAGAGGGACCAGCAGCTTGACCCGCGTGCCCAGATGTTTCAGCCAGCGGGCGACGTTGACGGACTTGCCGCCCGCCCAGCGGCGCTCGCCCAGCACAACGTTCTTTTCATCCCAGTGGACGGAGGCGACGCGCCATTCCACGTCCACGGCGGGGTTCAGGCCAACGACGAGTATCTGCACAGCGCGAGCATGAAGCAGTGCCCCGGCTTGGAAAGGATTTCCACGTTCGGCAGGCCTGAGCCAATCAGGGAACCGCCTTGATGCGGTAATAAAGGTTCCGGTTCGAGAGCGCGCCGGAATGCAGGAAGGTGATGGCACCGTCGGGCGGGGCAACGATGTTTGTCAGCACAAGCCAGTTCGTGCTCGAGAGGCTGGTCAGATATTGGACCTGATATTTTTCACCCGGCACCACGTCCAGATCGAAGCCGAAGCTGCGCGTGGCGGTGATCTGCGCCGCATTGGGCGGACGCGGGATCTGAATCGGGACGCTGCTCAGCAGCACGCCGTTCGTCGGTTGCCGGGCCATCACCGTATAGGAGATGTGTGAGGAACCGGGGTTGAGCACGCCAAAATACCAGTTGGCGATGAGGTTCGGCATCGCCGCGTTGGTGCGGACGGTGACAATCTCCGGAAGCGTCCCGGGGAGGAAGACCGCGCCGTTGTTTGTGGTGGACAGCGGGAAGAAGGACTTGCGCACAATCAGGTCACCCGGGCCAGTGAGATCGCGCAGCTCAAAGATCAAGGCCTTCTGCAGGGTCGGGATGCCCAGCTTGAACATCACGTTCGGCGCATTGCCCGGGCTGCTGACGCCGGTCTGCAACTGCGCATCCGTGACGTCCACGACGGTGTAAGGCGGGCCCGTGACCGTGGTAGCCCGGAGGGTGAAATTCGCGGGCAGGCTGCCGGCGTTTTGGACCCCCAGGAACCAGGTGCCGGCGCTGAGGGCCCTGGATGAGGCGGTGTTGGTGACCAGGTAGATTTGCTCGATGCCCGTGCCGAAATTGGCGCTGCGGTAGTCGTAGGACGTGAGCGTAGGCTGCGATCCCGGACTGTTGGAGCGGCTGAGATAGAGGTTCACATCACCGTCCGCGCTGAGAATCTCGAACATCGTGGCCGTGGCGGAGGATGGCACATTGAAGGTGTAGTAATTCATCGCGGCCGTTCGCGCGATGGACGTGGCCAGCGGCAGCCCATTGGTCAGCGGGATGGTGGGGACGGGAATCTCGGTGCGGTTGTAATCCACCCGCACGGAAAGATTCACCGGACCTTTGGGATTCAACGCCTGGACCCCGATATAGTAGGCGCTGCCGGGCCGCAGCCGGGCGAGGGCATTGGTGTTGGTCGAGACCACGAACGAGCCGGTGGCCGCGCTGGTGAACATCTGCACGGTCTTGGGGTCACCATCCAGCGGAATCGACGACGGATGGAAGGTGACCCGCACCGGGCCGCTGGCACTGATCAGGTTCGTCACGGCCGTGGCGGCGGACGGCACCGCCACGCGGAAATACTGCGGAGCCGCGGACAGCAGCACGATGGGATTGCTTATCCCCGGGGTGAGCGTGAGCGCCGTGGTGTTGGTGGGGGCGTAGGTGAAGTTCAGGCTCCAAGAAACGACCTGCGCCGTGCCATTGGTCCCGCCCGCCCGCGTATCAGCGATCTCGAGCCGCCAGGCGGTATTGGTGACCATGTAGTTCGTAGCGGCGCCGAACAGGTTGGTCCCGTAGTAGAGGTAGCTGCCCCAGGTGCGCTCGCCGACAAACGCATCCAGCGTTTCCTCCGCCAGGTAGAAGTTCTTGGCGCGATAACGGAAGACGGCCGCCTGCCGGTCGCTGGCGTTGCCATCCCCGGGACCATCCACGGCCACATAGAGATCCACGCCGTCGGTGGTGATCCCCTTGGCGAAGTTCATGCCGTTGGTGATGTTGTTCGTGATCACGGACACCACGGCGAACGTGGAGAGGTCGATCTCCATCAGGATGGCATCCACACTGGTGGCATTGTTGCTCACGCAGCCCACCGCATAGGCGCGGTCCAAGGATTCCACCGCCACGACGCCGCTCAACTGGCTGGGCCGGCCGGCCCCGAAACTAAAGGTGGTGGACAGCGGCAGCATGGTGGCGGCAGACAGCACCTGCGTGGCCCCGGAGAGGCTCCAGGCCTCGATGAGGCAGTTGCTGTTCGCGACCCCGGAGACGCCGCCTGCATACTGTGCGCCCACGGTGATGATCGTGTCACCGCTCACAGCCGCCGCGTTGTAATGGCCGCTGTTGGGTGAAGCCGAGGCGAAGCGGACCATGCCATTGGTCGCCTCCAGAGACATGATAAACGGCTGGTTGTTCGTGGTCAGCGGGATATCGCTGATATTCGTGTAGCCGACCGCGATGACGTTGGTGTTGTAGGCCACCGCCACGCCATTGCCGGGCATGGTCAGGGAAGTGGGCGGCTCGACATAGACGCGGGGGGAGACGAAGGGGCCAGTCAGTGGCGTGGCCGGACTGGCGATGCCGGTCACAACACCGCCTGCCACCGTCACGGTCACCGGGGTGGAACGATTGGCGGGGATGGGATTCAAGGGGTCCAGAATGACCACCACCGGTGTGGCCGAATAACCGGAACCGCCAAACCCAAGGATCAGATTGGTGATGGCTCCCGCCCCGTTGGTCTGCGGGTTGATCACCGCCGTCGGCATGTGGGCGACCGTCCAGATGGGCTGGCCGTTGGTGGCAAATTTGGTGATGAACATGCGGTCCGCAGCAACCAGCGTCGCCGGGGTCGCATTCGTGCTGAACTGAGCGCTGCCCACGGCGTAGAGGAAGTTCGTGCCCCCCTCGGCACTGGTCGCTACCCCGTTGAAGGCGTCCCGGCTGCTGGCTCCCGAGTATTCCAGTCCGAATACGGAGTTGGTCAATCCCCGGGTGGTGAAGACGGGCGACCCGCCCATCAGGAAGTTGGTCGGCCCAGCGAACGGGTAGTAGGTGGCAAAGCCATTCGTCGGCATGCCGGTCTGATAGGGTGCGATGACACGGACCGCATCGTTGCCGAAATCGGCGACGAATACGGCCCCGAAATTGTCGGCCACCAGCCCCAGTGGCGTGTTGAACTTGGCGGACAGGCCCGAATCCTGATTGGCACTTCCGCTAGTGCCGGCCGTGTAATCTCCGGCGACGGTCCGGACATCGCCCATCGGCGTAATCTGCCGGATAATATGCGAGCCTGCATCGCTGACAAACAGGTTGCCATACCCGTCCCGCGTGATGCCGACAGGAAAGTTGAACAGCGCGGTTGAATTGGTGCTGTCCACCCGGCCAGGGGTGACGGCATTGGTGTCCCCCGCCAGATGCACCGCCGACCAGGTTGCGTTAGAAGCCTGCAGCCAGACGATGCGGTGATTGAGAGTGTCCGCAACGTAAAGATTCGTCGCCGAACTGAAGGAGGTGCCCATCCGGGCCGCCTGGCTGCCGTTGACGCTGCCCGACGTGAAATCCGTGCTTTGATACACTGCGATACCCCGCGGGCCGCTCAACAAACCAGCGGGAACAGGGATGGTCGTAACGACTCCGTTGCTGCTGATCTGCCGGATGGCATCGTTGCCCGTGTCCGCCACGTAAATGAAGCTGTTGGTGCCGACCGCAATGCCCGCAGGAGCGTTGAAGCTGGGGCCGCCGGCCATGGCGCTGTCGAGACTGCCGGCATTGAAAGGCGTGTTCTGGGTGGTGTCGCCGTAGGTGGCGATCTCTGCGCCGGTGGTGTTGGTGAAGACCCGGATGAGGTTGTTGAGCGTGTCCGCCACCACAATGTTGCCATTGGGCATGATCGCCACCCCGCCAGGGTTGTTCAGGTTCCCGAAGTTGCCGCCGATTGTGGCCGGCGTCAGGGTCAGCGGGACATATGAGCCGTTGGTGGAGACCGTGTTCGGGATGGTCAATGACTGGCCAAACCGCAAGATGCGGTTGTTCCCGGAGTCGGCCACATAGACATTGCCGGTGACATCCATGGCCACGCCTCGGGGCGCGCTCAGCGTGTTGGGAATGAGCGTCGCTGGGACGGTCACATTTCCGACGACAAAATTCGTGACGGAATAGGTCACCGAGTTGCTGCGATAGATGGTCAGCGCGTTGGTCCAGGCCATGCCTGTGCCCACCGTGGCAGGATTCACGGTCACGCGGAGGAAGTGGGACGCACCGTTGAAGGCCAGGTTGGTCACGAAGTTGGTCGCCAACGCCAGTGGCGCAGGGGTGAAGTCCATGATCGGCAGGCCCTGATATTCCACGATGATCTGCGCGCGCGGGTTGCTGCCAATCATATGCGCCAGGTTGACGGACCCGGACGTGCAACCGAGGTCCACGTCATACACGTTGCGGTTGGAATCCCCGGTCCAGACCAGTTGGGTGGGGGGGAAGTAATTCCGTGTCTGGCCCGCAGCAAAGATGCCGTCCAGATTCGCCGCCACGCCGTTGAAGAACGTCTGCTCGTTCACCCCGCTGCCACTGGCCCCGGTGCCCCGATAGCCGCTAATGGGGCCGGTCCAGTAGTTGGTTGAGGCCCAGTTCGTGACTGGCAGATAGATGAGGTTGGTCGTCGAGGTGGTGGTCACCAGGTTCGACGTGTAACGGTTGGTCTCAATGGGGGTCTGATAGGAGACGATAAAGGCGTCGTTCGTGCCGTTGCGGTCCGCCTTGCCCACCATGATGAGGGTCTTGCCGATCTGGGCCAGACCACCAGGCGACTCCCGCACGCTGCCAAAGGAATTCTCATAGCCGAAGGTCAGGTTGGTCGCGTTCGTGAAGAGGCTCGGAGGCGAAATGACCGCCGAGTAGGGACCGGGGACGAACTTGACTGGCAACAGATACCCGAGGTCAGTGAAGCCAAGCGGCGCGTAGCCGTTGGTGTCCACATGGGTGGTATAGTTCGTGTTCTCGGAGAAGTTCCCATAGAAGTTGGTGGTGGTGAGGCCGTTGGTCCAGCCTCGGTTTTCCAGCAGCAGCACGCGGGTGCCGCTGGGGCTGACGAGGTGAACCACCAGGTCCGAGACGCGCGGGTGCTTGATGGAAATGCCCACGTCCACGCCGGCGATCACCCGGTCCTGTGGCACGGTGACGTAGAGGTTGGTGGTGTAGTTGTCCAGCAGCGAGACCAGCGCGTTGGTGTAGGTCAGTTCGGTAGCCGAGGCGGTCAGGTCCAGGCCAAGCGTGTAACGGATGGTGAGGGTCAACTGGCCGGCAGTGTTGTTGATGATGCGGAAGTTCCAGCGTCCAGGTGTAAGCGCGGGTGTGCCGGCGGCGGACAGGCCGTTGGTGAGGTTCGCAGAACTGGCGGAGGAGATGCGCATGTGTGGCAGCAACGTATCCGACGAGTCCAGATCGAACGTCCCCAGCGAGTAATTGGCAGAGGTCGGCACCAGCCCGGGCACGCCCGCCAGCAAGTCCACGCCCTGCCCTGCCGGCACGGGGCCAGGCACGCCACCGAGACCACCAACGATGTCCACGTCGAGGTTCGTGCAGTAAACCGGGATGTTCAGGAAATCCACGAACGACTGCCCGGCCTGGAGCGTGACCGTCCGGTAGAACACATTGGCATTCGTGCTGTATTGGTTCGTGAATGGCCGCATATATATGGAAGCCGAGTCCACGGTGCCCGTCATCAGCGGGGCGTTGTCATAAATCTCAAAGATCCACAGACCGATGCCATCCTGCCCAATCAGATCGGTGACGTCCCCTGGCCCGTCCGGCGGATTGCGGAAGTCATCGTAAGTCAGGTTGTAAGTCTGCACGCCGCCAGGGGCGGGCGCTCCGGCGGCGGGGGTGATGGTGTGGTTGTTGAGGGTGATGACCGTGCCGTTGTGCGTCAGCGTGCCCACGAGATCGCCCAGGTTCTCGTGCGTGTAGGCGATCAGATTGGAGATGCTCTGCATGATGATGTTCGTCGTGCAGATGCCGTAGAGGACCACTCCGCCTGGCGCCTCCGGCGAACCATCCGGGATCTCCATGGGTGCTGGGAACAGGGTGAGCACCACCCCGCCATTGGTGGTGTTGGTGCCGAAGGGACTCTGAGAGGCAGCGCCGAAGAACCCATAGGACCCGCCCTGCTGATCCTCCGACTTGACACCCACATAGAAGACCTCACCGAGCACAGAATTGCTCATCGTGATGAGTTCGTAACCGCCCCGGTTGGTGGATCTCAAGGTGTTGGGATCGGACAGCACCGCCGGGTTCAAATTAGTCAGATCCCATTCCGGTCCGCTGGCAGGCGGGAACAGGCTGCGCGTCATGAACAAGTCCACGTCCGCATCCTTGTTGCGTGCCCGGGCCAGGTTCGGCGGCAGGAAGGTCGAGAACGCCACATACGGGCCACCGTTGGTGAGCGGCAGGTTCACCACGTTGGTGGAGATGTTGGTGACGCCCGCGACGATGTTGGTCGTCAGGTTCGTCGCCGTGGTGGTGGAGTAGTTCTGGTTGGTGAAGATGTAGAAGTTCCACTGGTTCGTGGTGCCGTTGGTGTTAAGCGTCATCAAGGGCGAACTCGCACCCACGCGTTCGTTGATGTAGGGGATGCCGTTGGTGATGATGTTGACGAGCCGGTTGGTGTAGCCGGCGTAGGCCGGGGCCGCGGAGGGGCGGACGGTGATGGTGCGCGCCGGAGTGTCCGTGCTGAGGATCAGCGTGTAGTCCTGGACGGTGTTGGTCACCACGCCGTTGGTGCCGTTGGCGGAGACGGCATTCACGTTCACCTTGCGGGCGAAGACATAGACCTGGAAGACGGTGGCGGCCGCCGTGTTGGTGAGCGGGATGAACGTGTTCTCGACATTGTTGACGTTGTCCCGCTGGCTTTGACTGCCGGGAGGGGTCTCCTGGCTCACCGTGGTGCCGGCAGCGATGTTGTTGCCTTCAAAGGCACGGACGAATGCGCCGCCGACCGTGAGGTTGGTCACGCAAAGGTCGAGGTCGTTGACGAGCTTGGTGGAGGAGATCGGATTGCCCGGCGGATCGGTCCACGCCAGCGTGATGCGAAGCTGGTTGGTCACGGAGGCCGCCGCCGGCACTTGGACGTCGTAGCAGTGATACTCGCCGGTGGCGAGGTAGTTGGTGAAGTAGGCGCTTTCATCCACCACCACGATGTTCTTGTTTGCGGCCAGCGAGTTGGTCGCTCCGCCGAGGAAGCTAAACGCCGCGACCGACGGCACCGTGTTGCTCAGGGACGGGATGCCCCAGCCTTGATGCGTGACCGGGCTGTTCACCGAGAAATCGTAGGCGGGTCCGAGCGAACGGGCGCGGTTGATGAGCAGCGCCTTGTTGAACGACGGCGTGTTGCTATGGGCGAAATTGCTGGCGAAGAACTCCTGGATGAGCGCCAGCACGCCGGACACCTGGCCGGCCGAGACGCTGGTGCCGCGCTCGTAGCGGAACTGCGACGAGCCCAGCATGTTCAACGTGTCGGTCTCCGTGAGATTGGTGAACGTGGAGGCCCGCGCGCCGACGACATACTCGCCCGGCGCGACGAAATCCGGCTTGAAGCGGCCTGACGGCCCTTCGACGCCAACACCCACGTTGCCGCGGCTGGAGAGGGCGGACACCTGGCTAAAGCTGTCCGTATGCGCAATGGCCAGGGGATCGTTGGTCGGCGACGGGGTGCTGTTGGTCGAGTTGGGCACGAAACGGAACAGCTCCGACGCCCCGACGGTGATGACGTTCTTGGCGTTGCCGGGCGAGGCGATGGTGTCCGCCGCGCCGCCCGTGCCGCCCGAGTTGGCGTTGCCCGAGTTGCCGGCGGCGAATACGTAGGTGATGGGCTGGTCGTTGGTGCGATAGGCCAGCGAATCGCGCACGGCCATGTCGTAGATCGCGGAATTGATGTCGTAGGTGGACACCGGGTAGCCCCAACTGTTGTTGACGATGCTCAGATTGTTGGAGGAGAGCTGGGCGGCGTTGGTGATCACCCAGATGTTGCCGTAGTTGGTGTAGTCCCGGTCATACAGGGACAGCGGGAAGAGCAGCGCGCCCGGAGCCATGCCGCGGTAGTCTGCCCCGGCGATGGAGCCGTTGGTCGGCGTGGGGCTGGTGTTCTGCCGCCCGGCGATAACGCTCCCGACTAACGTCTCGTGGCCGTTGACGTCTGTGGTTGCGCTCCAAGGATTCGAAAAAATAGCTCCCGCGAATTGCGGGTGGGAAAGTTCAGCACCCGACCCGACCAGTCCCACCATGACGCCCGCACCGGTCAAGCCGCCCCAGTTTCCTGCCGGAGCCAGATCGGTCGTGTTGGTCGAGACATCCAGCCGGACGCGCGAAAGGTCGGTCATCAGCATGGGCGCATTGTAGCCCTCGATGTTCTGCACTACCGGCATCTGCGCCAGCGCCACTAGGCTGTTACCGGGCGGGGCGATGGTGATGACGTGGCCAAACGGGAACGGCTGCTGGGATTTGATGTCCGCCCCGAGCGCGCGGAACTGGGCCTTGGCCGCCTCAAGCTGGCCGGGGAAGACCACGACGTTCAGCCAGCGACCAGCGGGCATCGCCTCCTGGCGGACGGCCAGCGGCAGGAGCTGCATGTCCAGCTTGTAGTAAGGCTCGAAGGGCAGGACGCTCTGCACCCGGGGCGAGACGCGGAGCTGCTGCGCCAGCGCGGCGCTGGCACGGACGAGATAGGCGTTGTTCGGAACGTAGCTGACGATCTCCACGCCGGCCCCGCGCAACACCGCGCGGAACCGGTCATCAATGTTGCCCCGCGCCTGCACGAGCCAGCTTCCGGGGTCACCCTGGGCCCGCAGGTGGTCGGGAATGTCCAGCTTCACCGGTTCCAGCGTCTCGACGTGCGCATTGCGCAGCAGCACCGCCGTCTCGCTGCGGAAAAGCGCCGCCTCCGGTTTGTGGGTATTGCGCAGACGGAACGGATAGTGCGGATCGGCACCCAGGGAGAGCAGCTCGGGCGGCTTGGGCGCGAAGGGGGCGGTGACAACGGGGGCAGGCGCCTTGCGCGTGAGGCGATCCCAGAGGGTAAGCTGGGTGGTGGTGTTCGTCGCGCCATCACGCGGCCGCTCATGGAGGCGGCGTTCGCCCTCGCGCCAGCACAGCGCGGCTCCCACCAGCAGCAGGAGGCTGAGCATGAACCAATATCGGCTTTTCATACGCGATTCCACGACGGTGCCCTTAATCTACGGCCTGCAAGGCAGGGCGAACAATACAGTCTATTGCTGAACGCAGAGCCGGGCCACCCGCCAGCGCAAGGAGTCCCCTTCAGGCGGCGGGGCGTCCGACCATGCGCGCGTCCTGCCAGCTGAAGCCGGGACTCCGAACCTGCGCCGGGCCAAGCCTGGCTAAGCGTTCGTTGCTCAAGGTTCGCAGTCACAAGTTTGGGTTCAGTAGTCTGAAGACAAGAGGCGGAAGCTTTCGATCACCACATGCGGCTGCACCTGGGGTGGCGCACCGGCCGGCAGCGGTCGCGGAAGGAAGCCCGGCTCCGGCAGTCCTTCGATCCGCACGACGGTGCGCGAGGCCACCTCGCCGGTGATCTGGTAGTTGGTCACCATGAGCTGGTAAGGCCCGGGGGATACATAGACACCACGTTCCGCCGGGCGCAGCGACTGGCCATAGGCGTAGATGGTCAGCCGCGGGCTCTGCTCCAGGGTGAGCAGACCCAGCGTCTGCTGTGGGAGACGTTCGATAAACGCGTCGGTGATCACGTCGGCCGTGCCGGCGACGCGCGCGATGGCGGGCGACTCCAGCGGCCACCAGTAAGTCTGTGCCATCGTGCGGAGATCCGTGTAGTTATAGTAAGGATTCGGCGGCTGGTTGATCGGCACCGGACGTGTGGCTTGATAATACCAGCCCTGCCACAGGACCCGCGCGCCCGCAGCGTAAGCAGTGTTCACCTGCCAGGGGGAACCGATGTTGAGATAGGGAGACTGCGAACTGAGTTCCGGGGTGCTCAGGACGTAGCCCATTTTCGTAAACGAGCGCTTCGGATACGGCTCCCAGACATCCGGGAAGGCGTGCGGGGCGTAGTTCACGTTGCCATTGATCAAGGAAATGTAGGACACCCCGTAATACGCCACCACATCCCCGGCGGTGTAGGTCGCGGCGTTGTTCCAGTAATACACGTTGGTCCAGCTCCCAAAGAAATTGGCCGTAGTCTGGTTGTAGGGATTCTGATTGATGTTCGAGGAGGTCAGCGAGCGGTAGAACGCCTTGCCCGCCGACCCGAACCAGTAGCCGACGATGTCGTTGGCGCTGTAGTTGGCCGTCGGCTGCCACATGCCGATGCTCTGCTTGGCATTGATCAGGCCGTTGGTCAGGCCACCCACAATGTTGGTGAGCTGCCACGAAGCCGGGGCCACCACCATCGGCCAGTTGGCACTCGCAAAGCCGTTGTTGGTAAGCACAAGGGTGCCGGACAGCGCGGCCCACGCCACGCTGTTGGTCTGGTTGACGGACAGCAGACTGCGGGTGGCGTCCGCATTGATGGCGGTAGAGAAGACATCCACGAGCCGCCAGTCGTTGGTCGGATTCGTGTCCGCACTATGCGCCCAGTAGAACCAGTTGGTGGGATTCGGGGCGCTGGCCTTCAAGTAGGCCGTCTGCCAAGGCGTGCCGCGGTGCACGCGCCCGATCCAGCCCAGGTTCGCAAACTTGCGCTGCGGGAAATCCCACTGGTCCGAGCTGAAGATGCCCGGGTCCTTGAGCCGCTGGTCATACGCCGGCCCCGCCAGCTCGTAGTAACCCTGTCCAGCAGCGTTCCGGTAGGCGGCCACATTCGTCAGGCTGGGGAAGTTGGCAAAATCCACGGAATAGCCCCATGGCTGATAGGCAAAGTTCCACGGCTGGTTGGGGGTTGGCCGGTTCTGAATCGTGTCCACCCGATACACGGTTCCCGGGGGCGGAATCCGCGTGTTGAGCGGATGGTTGTTCAAAACCACCGGGACAAACGGGCTGGTCAGGTCCTGGATGGTGTGATGGACCAGCGGGTCGTTGACTTCCCAAGATGCACTGATCGAGACGACGCGGGTGGGAGTGAACCCAAGCTGGTGGGTGATGGTGGGGGAGGGCAATTGGTTGACGGGAAACACGGTGCTCAAGCCTAGGAAACGACGGGCCCGATCGACCTCACGCGCCGGATTCGCAGTCGGACTGTATTGCCGCCACAGCGAACTCACCCCGGCCGAAGTAACATTCGTGTCGAGGCTGAACGCGATCTGGTTGCTAATGCCTTCCGTGGGGGCCATGACCCCGCCCTGCCGTCCGGTCAGCCAGAACAGGCCGCCGTTGTTAGTGCCTCCCGAGCCGAGGGCCACGGCCAGATTCTCGTCCGTCGGCGCAACATACCAGTGCGAGCCGGCACCGCCACCCAGGCCGATCGGTGGCCCACCTGGTGCGAGCGCCACGTTGAAGTCGTTGGCCGTGACGTCGCGCACATAATAAGTGTTGCCCGGCGCCATCCCGCCCGGCAGCGCGCCAGTGGAGTAGAACCGCAAGTCCATGCCGTCAATCAACCCGTGGGCCAGACGCCACCACTTGCCGATCCCGGCCGGGAACACGATGGCAGACTGGGGGGTGGAAATGTTGGTGCCCACCACCATGTTGGCGAGGTTGACGAAGTCCACCACGCGGTTGCTGTTGGGCTCGGTGAGCGCGTAGCGGAGCGAGTTTGTGACCGTGACGTGGAGCCGCAGGTCCGGGAAGCCATTGGACCGGTTGAAAGCGCTGGGACTGGCGGCCGCGAAGGGGCTGACGGCCAGGAAGCCGCCGTTGGTGAAGCCCGGGAAGGGCGGCAGGTTGGTGGCGAAGGCGTAGCCCCGGGCGGGGGTGTTGTTGGTCGCGAGCAGGGCGTTTGTGAAGAAGAAGCCCTTGAAGCTGCTCAGCCCTGCAGCCGTGCCCGGCCACGAGTTGCCACCAAAGTTTTGCAGGACGTTGTTGGTGGTGCGGTTGGTATACACCAGCATGAAGTTCGTGGACGAGAACAGTTCGTAGCTGTTGGTGAGGTGCCGGTTGATGAACCAGCCCACGGCCACATCCGCCACATGGGACGCCTCCAGACGCAAAGGACGGTTGGCATTGATCGGCTGCGGGAAGCTGCCTGCGTAGGAGTTCCAGGCCTCCAGCCCGTAAACATTTGTCAGGCTGATGACCAAGGACTGGTTGGTCATGATGATGGCTCCGGGGCCAAAGTTCGTGGCATTGGTCTTCACGAACTCCAGGCGGCGCGTCGCCATGAAGATGGTCTGCACCCCGAGTTCGTTGAAATTGGGATAGCCCTTCTTGGCCCCCACAATGACGGGATAGCCGGCAATCAAGGTGTTGAAATTGGTCCCATTGCCCGCCGCGTCAATGCCCGCAGCGCCAGCATAAAGCGCCTGGAGGTTGTTCGTGTCCGTGATGTCCACGACCGGCAAGGCAAGCAGACTCCCCGCGTCGGTCCCGTTCGTGGTATAGCCACTGATCCGGACGCTTCCTACCCCGTTGGTGTTGAATCCGAAATAGGGCCGGAAGAGCGTGGGATAAGCCGGGGCCGCAGCGTTGGTGGTCGTGGCGTCGTAGAGGTTCGCCGTGAACTGGAGAATGCGGTTCACCTCCGGCGTGTAAAAATTGAAGGGGAAAATTGGGATGTTGGTCACGCTGAGCGTGGTCCCCACATTGGTGCCGATGAAGTTCGTCCCGATAAAGTAGTTCGTCACCAGCACATTGGCATCGGCCCCACCGAAGCCAGTCCAGTTGCTGTTGATGATGACGCTGGGGTTGAAGCTGGCGCGCAGCATCAGTTCGGCGGCATTGAAGTAGAAGTAATCCGCGTCCCAGCTTGTGAACCCTGACACATCGCCGCCGGAGGAGCCGATGCTGATGTTGGTGGCCGTGAACACGATGTTCGACCAGTTCAGGTTCATCTTCCCATCCACCGGCCAGGACTCGGTGCCCACGGTGGAGAGCAGGTTGTAGAGTTGCCGGCGGTCGCGGTCGCCAGCGGGTGTTGCCAGTTGATTGTTGGTGCCGACGAACTGAAGATTAGGGGTCAACGTCGGCGTGTAGCTCCGCCCGTTCATAAACAGCTCGTTCATGTCAAAGTAATGCCGCGCCGCCACATTGCGATTGCTGCCAGCGGCCCACTGGATGACCGTCGAATCAATGTTGATTGCCAGGTTGCTGCTGGAGCTGAGCGGACCGTTGGCCAGCGCATCGAACTGTGCCCCCACTAGCGTCGCCGCCGGCACCGCGCCAAAGAGCGCCGTGAGGGTGGAATTGTTGTTGTAGTTGGTATTCAGCCGGAAGCGCAGCACATCCCAAGCATCGCGAAACGGGTCGCGTGCATTGGGGGCAAAGGCACTGGGGTTGCCGGCGTTCGTGTCGTAGTTGTAGCCGTAATACAGCGGCGCGGCCTCGGTCAGCATTGCCGCCAGGTTGAACTCGGACGGGGCGATACCAAGGTTCCGATAGTAACCTTCGTAAGTCGTGTAGGCACCGTTCATCAGGGTTCCGGCCGGCTCAAAAGGCGCCGCCCCCGACACGGCCACGGACCCACGCCGTTTAGCCGCATTGTGAATGAAGTTCACGTCATACGTCTGCCCCGCCGGAACGACCAGATAGGTGTAGCGGGCAGTGAAACGGTTGTTCGGCCCGTGCAACTGGTCGGAATTCTCCTGCATGCCGAGCCAGTGCGGATCACCGGTCTGGAAGCGGTCCGTGTAGTCAAACATGCCATTCCGATTGAAATCGAGGTAGTAGCGGCCCTGGTTGGTCTCGCTGGCCAGCGGATCGAACGGCGTGACATTGGTGTAGTTCGCCGAGAAGACCGGGGGACGCGCGTCAAACTGGAGGTTGCCCAGATTGACCAGCCAGGCGGCCAGGCCTTGGGCCATGGCGTTGGTGTAGTTGACGTTCTGGTTGCTGGGAGGGAGCAATGGATTGAACGTCGCGCTCTGGTAGTTCGTGGGCACCAGCAGGCCGTAGTTCCATTTGTCGCCAAAGGTGAGGAGCCGGGCGATGACGTCGCCTTGCGCGCGGGCCAGGGCCGTTTCCATCGCCGTCTTCGCATCATTTGCAGAGGTGACCGCCTCGATGGAACGCCGCTCGCGCCGCGCGACCCCGAGGAAGGCCACCACCATGAAGGTCACCAGCGAGAGCATGATGAGCGTGGCCACCAGCGCGACGCCCGACTGCCGGCCCTGTAACCGCCGATGTGAAGAGGCGGCCACCGGGTTCGCAGTGCGTTGGGAATGAATCTTCATTGCAGGCCGGTGCGGATGGGAATCTGGAGGCGGAAGATGTGGACGCTGTCCAAGTTCGTGGAGAGGTAGGCTTGCACGTCGTTGGTGTTCGGCAGAAACGCCTTGGCACGCTCCGCCGTGCGGGAATCCACATAGCCGAGTTCAATTTCCACGTGGGAAGGCACCTCACTGTTGGTCAGGTAGGAACCCGGCGGCACCGGTGCGCCATTGGTGATCCCCGTCAGCCGGAAGTGCACGACATTGTCGGCCACCCGTTGGAAATACTGCGGCGGCGGACCATTGAGAAACGCGGCCTGCATGTTGGGGTTGAAGCGGTTGGCGTTCGTCGTCCACCGATAAAGGGTGCCCAGACCAAAGGTGGCCAGTGCGGTTGCGTTGGTGGAACTCGCCACCCGGTAACCCACGTTCATCCAGTTGGTCGGCGTAGCCATGGGATCAAACGAGGCAAACAGCGCATCCTGCAGCACGGTCTGCAGGACCACGTTGCTCGAATTGGTCATGGTGATCGCGCCTACGGACCAGTTGGTTCCGGTATAGAAATTGACGGCCAGGCTGCCCAGCGGGGAATTTCCCGCCTGGATCTGGGCCACGTCCCGCTTGAT
The DNA here is from genome assembly GCA_964578245.1 of uncultured Klebsiella sp. GTDB lineage: Bacteria > Verrucomicrobiota > Verrucomicrobiia > Limisphaerales > SXTU01 > SXTU01. The sequence continues at coordinate 26,620 of CAZOCL010000014.1, forward strand.
CACATCCGCCGCAGCGCGACCGGCCTCAAACTTGTCCACCTCGCGCACCGCCCTGCGCATCAAGCCCTGGGTGCGGTCAAACATCTGGTAAAGCGCCAGGATGATAAAGGAGATCAGGCTCACCGCCACCAGCAGTTCCAGAATGGTGACCGCGCGCCGCAGGCGGGGGCCGACCGAAATGGGGGATGGCAGGCGTAGCTTCATTGGCCGACAAAGGTGGAACCGCGGAAGAAGTAACCGCCACTGTCGTAAACCAATTGCCCGCTGATGAGCGTCTTCACCACCAGTCGTCCGTTGCCCACCTTGGTGGGGAACACCCCCACGGGCCCCTCGTAGGCGGGCCATTGGAACGTGAGCTTCACCTCATACAAGTTGTTGGTCAGAAACGAGGCCGTCAGGTTGTTCGGATCGGCGGTGTAGTTCGTCACCTCGGAGGTCATCACGTAGCTGAACGACACCGGCGGCGCACCGGCCCCAATCTCGCTCAGATTGCCGCTCAGGGCGCGAAAATGGGCGCGGACGATGTTGCTGGCGTTCGTCGTGTCCCAGCGCGGGATGCAGAGGCGCTTGATGACTTCCAGCGGGGTGTTGCTGGCCATGGGAATGGTCGGGCCGGTGAACTGCAGGAGACTGTTCGTGAGCGCCACAAGATTGGAACTGGCATACCCGCCGCGGATGGCCTCCATGAGAAAGGCCGCGTCCTGGGAGATGACCGTGTCCTCACGGTTCTCCTTCTGCACGTTCAACCCGGCCGGCATCACGCCGATGATGGCCACCATCGCGAAAGCCACGATGGCGAGGCTCAGCGCCACTTCCACCATGGTGAAGGCGATCTCGCCCGTGGCGCGGACCGGAGCGTGGGAGGATTTCAGGTTCATGGCAGTTCAGGCTTCACCGCTTTGCCCCGGCCCGTGACCCAGTCCAGCCGCACCCCGTAGAACTGCACCACGCGCGGAACGGGGCCGGCGAGGACGGTGAAATTGGGCTGGGCATTTGTGCCGGTGAAATAGGTGCCCGCCGGATAGATGGGGCCACCGGCCGGGTAACGGACCCGTGCCGCCGTCACTGCCCCCGGCGGGTTCAACACCAGATAGGTGACGCCTGGGATGATGCCGCCAGCCGCCGGGACACCAGGAGTCGTCGCCACCGCATCGGTGTTGACCACCATGTTGGTCTGCCCAGTGGGGTCTTTCGGATGCATGATGCTGCCCTGCACCACGGCGAGGGAAATGTTCGTGGTCCGCCCCAATACCCGGCCCGTCTCATCAAAGCCGATGAACGGCAACTGGACGGAGGTGGTGGCCGGGGACGTTTCATCCAAGGGAATCGTCGGGTTCTGCGGGCTGAAGGGCATGCCGTGAACGACAAACTGGCTGCGGAGCACCTCCGCCGGGATGAACGCCCCGTCCGGCAGCGTGTGCCACTCCGAGATGTAGCGGGGGGTGCTCTGGCCCGGCTGGTCCCCCAGCATGCGCGGCGAGAACAGCGCATACGAGTTCAACTGCCCGCCTACGATCGTGTTGCCGCCGGGATTGTAGTATAGAAAGCTGTTCTGCGCCGGGGTGAGCCCGCCGGCGAACCAGTTGGTGAACCAGTCCAAATCAGGAGCGAAAACGACATAGACCTTCGTCCGCTGGCTCATGGCCTTGAGCCGGGCAAAGGCCAGGTCGTCCATCAACTGCCGCGTGGCCGCCTCGGTCACGTTACTCCGGTCCTTGTTGAAGGAAGGCAGCGTCATGCCCGCCAGAATGCCAATGATACCCAGCACCACGAGCATCTCAATGAGGGTGAACGCAAGCCGCCGCTCCCCTGCCCCGTGCCGCCGCGGACCGGCCACCGGGCTGGCAAGCGCGGCGACGGTCTTTACGGAAGTCGAGGAGCGGCCGGGGAGTTTCATATGCTTACTTCCAGCTGGTGATGTTGTCGCGGTTCACACCGGTGTCCGCCTTGACCGAGTTGCTGAACAGGCCGTCGGGTCCAAACGAAAAGATCATCACCGAGTCCCGCGCGAAGTAGCCGTCGTTGTTGCCATTGCCAGTGCCGACGAGCCCGAAATGCCCGGCGGGCAAGCCCCCGGCAACCTGGGAAACCGCCCGGCGTTGATACACCGAGTTACCCACCGCGTTGTCGTAGTTCAAGTCCAGCGAGACAATGTAGGGATTGCCCCATGGGTCGCGCATCACCCCGTCGGTGCCCAACCCCGCTCCGGCGAGCGCCCCGCCGCCGCCCAGCGCCTGCTTGGCGTTGAAATACTGGATCCGGCGCGGATTGCGCTGGTTGCTCTGGACGGAGGGATCGGGGGTGTAGCCCGGGAAGGTCTGTCCGGTCAGGACCACCATCAACTCCGCATTGCTGGTCTGGTAGGCGGACGCGGCACCATTCAGCGGATTGCCGCCGTAGTTCAGCACGTCATTGGTGCCACCGCCATAGCCCGTGCCGGTAGTGCCATAGGTGAAGTCCGAACCGGCGACGGTGCTCATCGCGGAGGAAGAGGTTGGGAGCCGGCTGTAGTCATTTTGATAGATAGTGATGGCGGACTTCAGGTCAGACATGTCCTTCTGCGCCTGCACGATGCGCGCCTTGGTCTTCACCTTGCTCACGACCGGCAGCAGCAAGCCAGCCAGGACGCCGATGATGCTGATGACCACCAGCAGTTCGATGAGCGTCATGCCCTGTCGATGGTTGAGTTTGCGATGAGAATGATATTTCATGTTCCAGTTCAGGGTTATCTCCAGTTCTTGATGTAGTTGGTGCCGCCGCCCTTTTGTTTGATCTCCGCCCAGAGATCGTAGGACTTGGGGTTGTGCCCCGTGGTCGGATAGGCACGGTAGCGCCAGACGTTGGCACCAGTGAGTGTCGGATGGTCAACCGGGACCTGCATGAGCATCGCTGGCGCGAGCAAGGGGTTGCCGTTGGTCAGCAGGACATAATCCGCAGTGAGACCAGCCCCGCCTTTAAGGTTCAGGAAGGTCTCCGCACTACCGCCGGTCTTCTGGTTCACAAAGCCCGGCAGGCTGAAGTAACCGGCCAGCATCGCCGCATCAATGACGTGGTTGGGGTCGCACTCCGCAGTGTAGTTCGGAGCAACGTTCCGCACACCGCCCAGTTCATACGCCAGCGGGTTCCACTGTGGATTGAGCACCGCCCATGCCGGGTTGTCCGGAGGATAGGTGCCGAATTTCTTTTTGTAGCTCTCCAATGCACCCTGGATCTTGGCCATTTGAGCTTTGGTGGCGGCCTCGCCCTTCTTGCCTCCGGCGGCGGCGATCACAGCCACCGTCATGCCGACGATGACCCCGATGATCCCGATGACCATCAGCAACTCCACCAGCGTGAATGCCTGCGTTCTTTGTTTCGACACCGTGTTCATTTGGAAGCCTTGTCTCGAAGTTCCTGTTCCATCCGTTCGCTCAACCATTGTTTCACCATGCTCTGGTAATTCAGATACCGGGACCGTGCGAGGCGCTTGATCCGCGAGAGCATCCGCGGGTCCATCCGTAGCGTCACCGTCACGGACTCGGTGGACTCCGCGCCCGCCACCATCGCCGCGTCCATGAGTCGCAAGTCCAGACGGTGCTCGCGCCAGTAATCCGCCTCCGCCTCCTCGCTGTCGAAGGCGGGCACCGCTTCCCAGTTGGAAATCGCCGTCATGCCTATTCTTTCTGGTCCAGCAACTGCGTCACGCGCCGCTTGTAGAAGAACTGCTCTTCCTGCAAAAACTCCCGCGCATAGATCACCCGCACCTGCTTGCCATTGGTCCGATACAGACTGAACACCCCGACTCCGCGCGCCGACCGGCCCAGATTGAAATACCGCGCCTGCCCGGCGAAGCGCGCTGAATCCGGCAGCAACCGCACCACAAACGCGTCCTCAAACGACTCTTCCACGTCCTGCTGAGTCAGGTCGCCGCTCGGAGTGAACGAAGGATTAGCCCAATCAAATTCCATAAACCATCCGGTTCTTGCTGTATGTCCAAAGACTTTGCGGTGTCACGACAATGTATTTACGACCCGGAAGCCGTTTCGTCAAACCCGGTGTTTACTGTAGGGCGGCCGGAAGCAGGAAGTTGCCGGCCAAATCTCCGGGGCTTAACCAGCTCCGAGCCTTTCGTGGTGCGTGGTGCGTGTTGCGTGAAATCACCACGCAGCCGCAGTTCTTCACGCAACACGCAGCACGCAGCAGTTTCTCCCCCCTCAAATCATATGGCAAAACATCGCATCCCGGAGCTTCGGCTCGAACCAGGTGCTCTTCGGCGGCATGATGCCACCCGCGTCCGCGATCTCCATCAAGTCCACGATGCTCGTCGGGAACATGCTGAACGCGCAGGCATACTCCCCGCTGTTCACCAGTTTCTCCAGCTCCGCCGTGCCCCGGATGCCGCCCACGAAGTTGATGCGCTTGCTCGTGCGCGGGTCGGTGATGCCGAACAGCGGATCGAGGACGAACTTCTGAAGCAGAGTCACGTCCAGACGCTCGATGGGATCATTCGTCGCGGCGAACTGCGGACGGAAGTGCAGCGTGCGCCACTGTCCGCAGAAGTAGAAGCCCAGCTCGTGTTTGCGTGTGGGCTTCGGCGTGCCCTCGGGCTTGATGATGAAAATGGCGTCGAGTTTCGCAAGCAAGGCCTCCGGCGTGAGGCCGTTCAAATCCTTCAGCACCCGGTTGTAGGGCAGGATCTGCATCTGGTTGTGCGGGAAGATGACCGTGAGGAATCCCCCGCTCTGCCCCGCACCCTGCCGCGCGGTGAACACACGGCCCGCCGCTGCGCTACGATGGTGGCCGTCCGCGATGTAGAGAAACGGAATCTTCGCGAACAGCTCCGCGATGAACGCGATCTCCGCCACGTCCCGCACGCTCCAGGAAGTGTGCCGCACGCCGTCCTTGCCCGTGAAGTCCACGTCTGGCGTGGTCGCCGTCTTCTTCGCCACAAATTCATCCATCGCCGCCACGGCCTTGTAGGTGAGGAACACCGGCCCCGTCTGCGAGTTCAGCGTCTCAATGTGCCGCACGCGGTCGTCCTCCTTGTCCGGCCGGGTGAACTCGTGCTTCTTGATGATGCCATCGAGGTATTCCTGACAGCTCGCCGCCGCGACGAGCCCGACCTGCGCGTGACCGCCCATGATCTGGCGGTAGAGGTAGAAACAGGCCTGATTGTCCTGGAACAGCGCGCCATCCGCGATGAGCTTGGCGAAGTTCTCCTTGCCCTTCGCGTAAACCGGAGCCGAGTAGAGATCGGTCCCGGGCGGCAGATCAATTTCCGGCTTCGAGACGTGCAGGAAGGAAAGCGGATTGCCCGCCGCCATCTCGCGTGCCTCCTCGGAGGACATCACGTCGTAAGGCAGTTCGCAGATGCGCGCGGCCAGCTCGGGTTTCGGTCGGAGTGCGGGAAACGGTTTCAGTGTCGCCATAAAGCGGGCGCGAAGATAGGAACCGACCGCAGCGAAGGCACGCGAAAAAGTGTGACCGTGGCAGCAGGCGTCCTCGCCTGCCGTAGAGCCGGGCGTCCCGCCCGGCGGACCCGGCGTGCGGTGGGTCGAAGCGTATCGAAGTTTCGCCGCCCATGTCCGGGCGGCAGGATGCCGCCCTCTACGGCAGGCGAGGACGCCTGCCGCCACAGGTTCAGGGGCATACATCGCGGGCCTCGGCGCCTCGCTTCAACGCAGAGGCGCAGAGAAGGCGGAGGAACGCAGAGAGCAACCTTCCCGAACACGCTCACCTTCCGAGTTCCCAACTCTGCGCATCTTTGCGTTCTCTGCGCCTCCGCGTTGAACAGCATGCTCGCGGTTAACAGCATCGCTCCAGCCAAGCGTCTTCCTCTGCGTCCGTCCCGTCTCTGCGGTGCAAGCGGGCGTTCCTCACCTCAGAGACGGGACGGGCGCAGAGCAGCCAGCGATGTGGCCTACCTCCCCTTCACCCCATCCCCCAACGACTTCACAAACGCCTCCAACCGCGGCACGAGGTCCGGTGACTTGCCCAACTCCGCAATTTGGTTCACCACCGCACTGCCCACCACCGCTCCATCCGCCGCGAACGCGACCTGCCGCGCCTGCTCAGGATTCGAAATACCAAACCCCACCGCCACCGGCAGCGACGTGTGCTGCCGGATCAGCGCCACGCGCTCCGCAAGATTCCCCGCGACCTTCGCCTGCATCCCGGTCACGCCTTCACGCGAGATGTAATAGATGAACCCCGTGCCGCGCTTCACGATCAGCGCGATGCGCTCATCCGGCGTGGTTGGGGCCACCAGCCAGATCGCGCACATGCCCGCATCCCGCATCAACTGCTCGTAGGTGTCCGCCTCCTCGGGCGGGAGATCGAGCACCAACAGGCCGTCCACGCCCGCGCGCGCCGCGTCCTGGATGAACTTCTCCACCCCGCAGCGGTGCATGAGGTTGAAGTAAACGTAGAAGACAATCGGGATCTGCGACTCGCGCCGGATTGCGGCGACCGTCTCGAACAGCCTCGGCGGCGTCGTGCCGCTCTCGAGCCCGCGCTGTGCCGCGAGTTGATTCACCAGGCCGTCCGCAAGCGGGTCGCTGAAGGGCACGCCGAGTTCTAGCACGTCCACTCCCGCACGGTCGAAGGCCAGGGCAAGCTGCCGTGTGGCTTCCAGGTTGGGGTCACCCGCGCCGATGTAAACGACCAGCGCCTTCTGGGCGTCCTGTTTCAAACGGGCAAAGCGGGCATCGATGCGGTTCATGCGCGGCGGATTCTCCGGCTGCCGCGCCGCGTGGCAAGGATGGAAACGTGAAGCGGACACTCCTGTCCGCTATGGGATTGCAGGGCGACACGCCAATTCATCTCCGCACACGGGGGACAGGAGTGTCCCCCTCACGGTGATGTGCCCGCCACACCAGCCGCAGCCCCTCCAACGTCAAATTCGGCTCCACCGCCGAAATCTCCGGCAGCTTCGCCGCCAGCAATTCCGCGTATCCCCCCGTCGCCACCACCGGCAACTTCCGGCACTTCAACTCCCGCTTAAGCTCGACGATCAGCTCCCGCACCAGCCCGCGATACCCATGCACCGCGCCGATCAGCATTGCCTCGCGCGTGCTCTTGCCGATGACGGAACTCGTCTCGCGAATGGTGATGCGCGGCAGCAGCGCCGTCTTGTCGTGCAGATAATCGGTCATTGCCGCAAGCCCGGGCGCGATGATGCCGCCGACGTAATCGCCGTGCCCATCCACCACATCAAAGGCCAGCGCGGTGCCAAAGGCCACCGCGACTGAAGGCGCACCAAAATGGTGGCGGAGCGCAACCGCATTCGCCAGCCGATCCGGACCGATGCTGTTTGGTCTGGGATAATTGATGCCCACGCCGACAATCGTGCGGGGCGTCAGCACCAAGGCTTCGTGACCAAATCCCTGCTGGCAAAAATCCACGGCCTTCACCGTTGCCGACGGCACCACGCTGCAAAGCGATACCCCTTCAAGCTTCACTTGGCCGACAAACCGGCAGACCGGCCCAGCCGCCTCATCCACCGCCCACAGCGCAGTCTTGATGTTCAACTGCTTGCGCACGCCCCGTGCATCCGCAAGGCCCAGGTGCGTGTGCGTATTGCCGATGTCGAGGAGGAGCAGCATGGTCAAAGTTCCAAGCTCCAAGTTCCAAGTTTCAAAGAAATTCCAAATCCCAAGCTCCAATCAACTACCTGACTTCGCGGTAGACCAGCAGAAGCACACGATGCCTTTGGAACTTGAAAATTGAAGCTTCTTTGGAGCTTGGAACTTGGAGCTTGGGATTTCACGGCACGTCCGCTCATTTCTCCACCGTCACATCCCCGCCGATGATCCGCTCCAGCCGGCCGTGCTGCGTCCGCAGCAGCAGCGCGCCCTCGGCGTCCAGCGATTCTGCCACCCCGCGCTGGGCCCGGTCGCCGATGCGGATGGTCACGTTTTGGCCGATGGTGGTGCACTGTTCCTCCCACTCATTGGCGAGCGCCTCGAACTGGCCATTGCGCACCCGCGCATAGTCCGCGTCCAGTTCACGCAGGATCGCAGCCGCGAGATCCGGTCGCGCCACCGGCTGGCCGCTCTCGATGCGCAGGGAGGTTGCGATCTTCCGCAGTTCCGGTGGCAGATCCGGGGCCGTCAAATTCACATCCACGCCGATGCCGATGATCACATACTTGATGTGGTCCAGTTCCGCGCTGAGTTCGGTCAGAATGCCAGCGACCTTCTTGCCCTTGAGTAGCATGTCATTGGGCCACTTGATTTCCGGCGTGAGGTTGGTCTGGCGGCGGATGGCGCGAGCCAGCGCGGTGGCGGCGACCACGGTCAATTGCGTCGCCGACTGCGGCCGCATGTCCGGCCGCAGCAACAGGGAGAACCAAAGCCCCTTGCGTGCGGGTGAGAGCCATTGCCGTCCGAGCCGTCCCCTGCCCTTCTTCTGCGATTCGGCGAAAACCACCACGCCTTCCTTCACCCCATCGCGCGCCAATTTCTCGGCCACATCGTTGGTGGAGTTCGTCTCTTCGAAGACGCGGATGTCCCGGCCCACAATCTGGTTGTCCGGCAAGCGCGCGAGCAAATCGTCCGCGTGCAACGCGTCCGGTGTGCTGAGCAGCCGGTAGCCCTGGTGCGGGTTCGCGGTGATCTCGTAGCCGAGCTTGCGCAGTTCCTCGATACGCGCCCAGACCGCCGCCCGGCTCATCCCAAGCTGCTGCGCGAGATCCGCGCCAGACACCGAGCCCGCGCCAGCCCGGCGCATTGCGGTAAGAATTTGAGCGTCAACGGTCATGTAGAACTCATATGAGAAAACCACTAACTGGCACTGACCGGCACTAATGGAAACAAAGAAATAGGCTTGAGCAGGTCGCAACTCGGAAACTGTCCACCGGTGTGGTCTTCATTAGTGCCAGTTAGTGCAGGTAGTGGTCTGTTCGCATGCCACAGCCCCTCGCTATCAGCTTTCGAAGTCCAGCGCAATGTCCACCGCACGCGCGGAGTGAGTGATCGCTCCGACCGAAACAAAGTCCACGCCCGTCTCGGCGATGCCTTTGACCGTCTGCAGATTCACCCCGCCGCTCGCCTCGGTCTGCGCCCTCCCGGCGACCAATTCCACCGCTTCGCGCAGTTCGGCGACGCTCATGTTGTCGAGCAGGATGATGTCCGCCCGCGCCTCGATGGCCTGCCGCACTTGCACCAGAGTATCCGCCTCCACTTCCACCTTGAGTTCCGGATAGGCCACCCGCGCACGCTCCACCGCCGCTGCGATGGCGTTGGGAAGTTCGTTCTGTAGCGCCGCCAGATGGTTGTCCTTGATGAGCACCATGTCGTAAAGGCCCACCCGGTGGTTCTTCCCGCCGCCGCACTTCACCGCATATTTCTCGAAACGCCGCCAGCCGGGCGTAGTTTTGCGGGTATCGAGGATTCTGGCCTTCGTGCCGTTCACCTGTTCGACAAACTGTGCCGTAAGCGTGGCCACTCCAGAAAGTCGCTGCACAAAGTTCAACGCCACGCGCTCGGCGTTGAGGATGGACCGGGCGGAGCCGCTGACCCGCAGCAGGATCTGCCCCTTGGGACACTGGTCCCCGTCCGCCGCGTGCGGAGCCACGACCAGATCACGATCCAGCTCCTGGAACGCCATCCGGGCAAAGGCCAGACCCGCCAACACCAGCGGTTCACGTGCCACCATCTCGGCGCACATGGTCGTGGTATCCGGCACCGTGGCATGGGTAGTCACATCCCCCGGCCCGATGTCCTCGGCCAGCGCGGCGCGCACCGCGCGTTGAATCTCGTCAGCGGACAAATCCATGGCCTGACGATGGCTGAGCCGCCTGCCGCCTTGAAGGAAAAAGGCGGACCCGGCTATTTCGCGGCCGCTTCCGCTGAGATCCATCCGCGCCAGCGGTAAACGGCCCAGCCGATCTGCTCATGCAGATAGTTCTCCAGCTTCACAAAGCCCGCCGCGCGCGGCACGAGGTCCAAACTGTCCGGCGTGATGATGCTCACCCCGGTGAGGAAAGCAGAAGGTGCAGGCACGACTTCCAGGCTGGTGGTGGTCCGGAAGACGCCACATGCCCGCTGCATGTGCGCCGCCGAAGTGACGAGCAGCAGGCGCTTCCAGCCACGTTCCTGCGCCAGCTTGGCCACCTTCTCAGCCTCATGCCGCGTGTTCTTGCAACCGCCCAGGCTGATGACTTCCGGCCCGCCAAGCTGTCTCGGGACGACAATTTCCTTGAACAAGTCGGCCTCGGCGAACGGCTCACCCTCTACGGTGACGGCACTCCCGCCCACGATTAGCGTCTTGGCCTTGCCCAGCCGGATCAATTCCAGGGCAGTCACTGCTCGATCGGCACTCATGTTGAAATGCAGCCGGCCCACTTCCTCGCGGGACGGGGCAGAGAAGCCACCGAGCAGCATGACCGCATCAGCCTCCGGCAAACTCTCCCGCTTGACCCCGACCCACGGCCGTTCCAGCGAACCCAGCAAGCCGCCGGGCAGCGGCGTCGCCCCCACCACCCAGATGAACACCGCCAGCCCTGCCGTCGCGATCGCTGGCCGCTTGTGCTTCCGTTTGATGAGCAGGCCCGTCAGCACAACGAGGCAGGCCCAGACAAAGCCAATTGGCTCCAGCAGCGTCATGGCGCTGCGCAAGGCGAGGTCCAACATGCGGGCAGGCTAGCGGCGGGAAGGAGTGGGGGGCGAGCAAAAGGGGCGGAGCGGAGTATTGGAGTAATGGAGTGGTGGGAAGAAGGAACCTGTGCTTCGGAGCGTTTCGGTTCATCACTCCATCACTCCATCACTCCATCACTCCATCACTCCATCACTCCATCACTCCATCACT
>CAZOCL010000014.1:37507-42914 GCA_964578245.1 uncultured Klebsiella sp.
CCCGGCTCCGCTCCCCCTCGCTCCAAACACCGCCCTTGGCCCGGGAGCCTTTGATTGCTACGTTGGGCTCAGTGAAGTGGCTTGTCATCGCCTTGCTGGGCGGCGCTTGGTTCGCGCTGCCGTCTCCCGCCGCGTCCAAAAGCGGCGAGGCTGCCCCTGCGCTGCCGAAGTTTTCCACCTCCACTTCCGACCCACTGGAAGCCGAGTTCCAGCGCGTGATGAGCCTGGATGACACCGCGCACGAGGAGATCGACAAATGGGTGAAGGACAACGGGGCCTTCGCGAAGAAGGGGGCCGGGCTGACCGAGGCGGTGTTGAGCCTGAAAATCGAGCAGCGGCTCGAGCCGGTGAAGAAAGCCTATGAGGACTTCCTTCAGCGCCATCCGAATCACGCCCGGGCACAGCTCGCTTTCGGCAGTTTCCTGAATGATCTGGGGGAGGAGGCCGACGCACGCAAACGCTGGGAAAAGGCGCTCGAACTCGACCCGACCAACCCCGCCGCCTACAACAATCTGGCGAACAGCTACGGCCAGTCCGGCCCCGTGGCGAAGGCCTTCGAGCTTTACACGAAGGCCATCGAGATGAACCCCCGGCAGTCCATCTACTACCACAATCTCGGCTCGGTCATTGTCCTGCATCGCAAGGAAGCCGCGACGCACTACCGGATTACCGAGCAGCAAGTGCTCCGGAACGCCTTGGAACTGTATCGGCTGGCCGAGAAATTCGACCCCGGCAATTTCCTGCTCGCGACCGAAATCGCCCAGGTCTATTACGGCCTCCAGCCGCCGGAACACGACGCCGCCATCGCCGCCTGGACCCGCGCCCAGTCGCTCGCCCGGGATGACCAGGAGCGCGAAGCCACGCACCTGCACCTGGCCCGCGTGAAGGCCGCCGCCGGCCGGCTCAACGAGGCCCGCATCCATCTCAACTCGGTGACCAACGCCGCCCTTGAGATCGTAAAGAGCCGCCTGGCCCGCGAACTCGTGGACAAGGCCCTGCCCCCGCCTGCCAAGGACGACGACCGTCGGCTGAACCTGCCCGGTGGGACAAAATAGGGGCTGGTTTGCGCAAACATTGCGCACCAAATTGTTGTATCTTCCGCAGTGGTCGCTCGTCTATTCGCCCGTAATAGATGATGAACGACTCTTTGACCAACGCTCAAACGCCCCGTTTTTCGCTGGCTGGCCTGCCCCTTGGCTTGCTCGCTCTCCTGCTCGCCTGCTTCACCCCGCAGCAGGCCGCGGCCATCAGTGCCGCCACCAGCGCTCCAGTCCCAGCGGCCAAAAGCACACCTGTCGAGACCGAATTCCAGGCGCTGCAGGCACGCGAGCTGGACGCTCGTCAGGACATGAGCCGGTGGCTGCGGGAAACCGACGCAAGCGACGACCACCTGGCCAACAAGCCGCAGAACTTCCTCAGCGTGCGCATGGAGCACCGGCTCGCCCAGATCAACGCCGCCTTCGCCAAGTTTCTGACCGCCCATCCGGAGCACGCCGCCGCCGCCGCGCTGGGAGCCTCGTTCCGGACGGACGTGGCAGATGATCTGGAGGCCATCCGGCGCTGGGAGGAAGAGCGCGCGGAGGATCCTGACAGCCCCGCCCCGTGGAACGACCTCGCCCACTATCTCGTCCACAATGGCCGCATGATTGACGGCTTCGAATGCTTCGAAAAGAGCCTCAGCCTCGCGCCCGACTCGGCGGTCTATGTGTTCGATTACGCGACGGCGCTCCTGCTCTACCGCAACGACGCGATGAGCCACTATAAATTGACCGAGGCGGAGGTCTTCTCCCGCGTGCTCATGCTCTATCGGCGCGGCCTCCGGCTGGAGCCACAGAGCTTTCGCTATGCGGCCGAGTATGCGCGCACCTTTTATCTCATCCGGCCCGCGCGTCCGGCCGAGGGTTTCGCCGCCTGGAACGAGGCGCTGCGGCTCGCAACCGTGGACGAGCAGCGCGATGAAGCCCGCACGCATCTGGCCCGCTATGCCATTCATGCCGGCCACCTGAACCTCGCGCGCATCCACCTCGAACAGGTGAAGGATCTCCGGCTGGAACCCGTGAAGGAATCCCTCCTGCGCAAAGTGAACGAGGGTGCGAAGCCAGCGAAGGCCGAGCCTGCCCCCGCCTCCGAATAGCTCCATCTGGCGAGGTGGTTTCTGGATATGGAAGTGTGGATTGAGCGGCCCCGTCGGCCTTGACGGCATCAGGTCGAGTCAGGATGCTCTAAACTCATGAAGCCACAGTTGCGCACCCCGGCTGCCCAGCACGCACACAACGGATTCACCCTCATTGAACTGCTTGTCGTCATCGCGATCATCGCGATTTTAGCCGGGATGCTCCTGCCAGCGTTGAGCAAGGCGAAGATGAAGGCCGCCAACACCAACTGCCTCAACAATTTCAAACAGTTAGCGCTGGGATGGAAGCTCTACGCCAGCGAATGGGATGACAAGCTCGTGTATGGGCACTACAACCAGCTCAACGCCGCCGGGACAGCCACGGTCGCCAATACCATCAATGGCAGCGCCTGGGTGATGGGGGATCAAAAGGACGCGGGCACCAGCCCTTACGCTCCTTACCTGCCCGCCCCGGCGGTGAACTCGACGGACGACCGTTGCCTGATTGACGGGCAGCTCTTCCGCTATGTCGGCTCAACCAAAACTTACAAGGATCCCGCCGACAAGCGCGTGGCGGCCAATGGCCTCAACAAGAATCGAAGTTATTCCATGAATAGTTGGGTGTCCGAGTTGAGGGTGGGCGGGGCGGGTTCCGTCGCGCCTTACCAAGTCAACGCCAACTACACCATCTTTCGTCGGGAGGGGGATTTTTCCGCAGCCAACCCTTCCGAGGTCTGGGTGATGATTGATGAGCACGAGAGTGGCATTCAGGACGGCTGGTTTGCCGTGGACATGAGCGGCAGCCGCACTTGGCTGGATCTGCCCGCGGCCCGGCACGGCGGAGCCTACTCCCTCAGCTTTGCCGATGGCCACGCCGAGACCTTCAAACTAAGCCAGGTCGGACTTTTCGGGACGGTGCCCACTGTGCCGGTGAATGTGGCCATGGGTGCTGCCCAGCCTGCCACAGCCGACTGGGTGAAGCTGCGCGATGTCTCGACCAAGTAGCCCTCGTTCACGGGGGCGGTTTCTTGCAAAAGGTCTTAGGCCTTCAGCTTCATCAGCAAGTCCTTGCTTTCCACGGTTTCGCCGACTTGGGCGAAGATCTCCGCCACCACGCCATCCGCCTGCGCGTAGATAGTGGTCTGCATCTTCATCGCTTCCATCGTCACGAGCTTGTCGTCTTTGGCCACCTTCGCGCCCACCCCAACCGCGAGCGATGTGATGATGCCGGGGATGGGTGCGGCCACCTCCAGCGGGTTCGCGGGATCAGCCTTGGCACGGGCCTTCGCCTTCACGGCGGAGGACTTGTCCGGGATGCTTGTCTCGCGGGTCATGCCGTTCAGCTCGAAGGTCACGGTGCGCCGGCCGTCCTTGTCGGGCACGCCGATGTTCACCAGCTTGATGAAGAGCGTCTTACCCTCCTCGATGCTCACGCTGACTTCCTCGTCGGGCTTGAGACCGTAGAAGAACGCGGGGGTCGGAAGCGCACTGACTTCACCGAAGTCCCGCTGAACCTTCGCGAACTCCGCGTGGACCTCCGGATACATGAGGTGGCTGTAGAGATCGTCATCCGTCGCGTCGCGCTTGAGCTTGGTGGCCAGCTCCTCGCGAACCTTCTTCAGATTTGCATCCGGCATGTCCTGGCCGGGGCGGATCGTGATAGGCTTTTGCCGGCCCAGCACCGCCTTCTGCACGGCTGCCGGCCAGCCGCCGATGGGCTGGCCGAGGCCTCCGGAGAGCATGTCAATGACGCTCGCGGGGAACGGCACGGAGCCTGGATCGAGGTTCACCACGTCCGCCGCCTTGATGCCACGCGTGATGAGGAACATCGTCATGTCACCGACCACCTTGCTGCTGGGTGTGACCTTCACGATGTCGCCGAAGAGTGTGTTGACCTCGGCGTAAGTGTGGGCGATCTCGCGCCAGCGGTTCGCCAGGCCCATGCTGGCCGCCTGCTCCTTGAGATTCGTGTATTGGCCACCGGGCATCTCGTGCAGATACACCTCCGCCGAACCGGCCTTGGGCGCGGTGTCAAACGGACGGTAATACTCGCGTGCCAGCTCCCAGTAATCAGAGAACTCATTGAGCGCCTCGAGGTCCAGCTTCGTGTCGCGCGGCGTGTTTTGCAGCGCGGCGACGATGCTGTTCAGGTTCGGCTGACTGGTGCTGCCGCTCATGCTGGCGATGGCCAGATCCACCACATCCACACCCGCGTCGCAGGCGCGCAGGACGGAGCCGGCGTTGATGCCGCTGGTGTCGTGCGTGTGGAAGTGGATGGGCAGGCCGACGGCCTCCTTAAGCGCCTTGACCAGCTTGTGGGCGGCGTAAGGACGACACAGGCCGGCCATGTCTTTGATGGCGATCATGTGTGCGCCCATCCGCTCCAGTTCCTTGGCCAGCTCGACGTAATACTTGAGCGAATACTTGTCGCGCTTCGGGTCGAGGATGTCGCCCGTGTAGCAGACCGTCGCCTCGCAGATGGCGTGCGTGTCCTGCACGGCTTCCATCGCTGCGCGGAGGTTCGGCGTGTAGTTCAACGAGTCGAACACCCGGAAGATGTCCATGCCGGACGAGGCCGCGTGCCGCACGAAACCCGCCACCACGTTGTCGGGATAGTTCGTGTAGCCGACCGCGTTGCTGCCGCGGAAGAGCATCTGGAAGCAGATGTTCGGCACGCGCTTGCGCAGCTCGCGCAGGCGCTCCCACGGATCTTCGTGCAGGAAGCGCATCGCGGTGTCAAAGGTCGCGCCACCCCACATCTCGAGCGAGAAGAGTCCCGGCACCCGGCGGGCCAGGGCATCCGCCACCGCCAGCATGTCATAGCTGCGCACGCGTGTGGCCATGAGGGACTGGTGCGCGTCGCGGAAGGTCGTGTCCGTGACCAGCAGGCGCTTCTGCTTGAGCGTCCACTGCGCGAACTTCTTGGGTCCCAGCTTGTGCAGCAGGTCGCGCGTGCCGTCCGCCGGCACCTGCTTGTGGTCATAGACGGGCGGCTGCGCGAGGGCGAAGGGCTTCTCCGGCTTGAACCCCTTCGCGTGCGGGTTGCCATTGACGATGACGTTGCCCAGGAAGTTGAGCAGGCGCGTGGCGCGGTCACGACGGTGCTTGAAGGCGAACAGCTCCGGCGTGGTGTCAATCAGCGTGGTCGTGGCCTGGCCGCTGCGGAAGACCGGATTGTGGATGAGGTTTTCGAGGAACGGGATGTTCGTCTTGACGCCCCGGATGCGGAACTCGCGCAACGCGCGATCCGTGCGCTGGAGCGCCATCTCGTAGGTCTGGCCGGAACTCGTGACC
>CAZOCL010000015.1:0-42879 GCA_964578245.1 uncultured Klebsiella sp.
CAGCGCGCAGGGAATGGCCTGGTTGATGTCGAGGCGGACCTTGTCCATGTCCAGCTTCAGGCTGATCAGCCCCGGATCAGTGCCGAAGGCGCGCAGCAGGCTGGCGGTGAGGCTCTCGGTGTAGGCGGCGAAGTCCAGTTCCGAAAGGCTGCTCGATTGATACAGCTTCTCATGAACGAGAGCCATGGACTGGACGCGCGTGCAGCTCTCCTCGAAGGCGAGGGTCGTCTCGGGGCTCTTCAGGTTCCGCGCCTGCAAGCGCAGCAGGCTGGACACCACTTGCAGGTTGTTCTTCACCCGGTGATGGATTTCTTTGAGCATCACCTCCTTCTCGCGCAGCGAGGCGTGAATGCGCTCCTCCGCCTCCTTCAGTGCCGTGATGTCCCGCGCGATCTTCGACGCACCGATGACGCGCCCGGTGCCGTCCTTGATGGGCGAGATCGTCACCGACACCGCGATCTGCCGGCCATCCTTCCGGACCCGCACCGTCTCAAAGGAGTCAATCCGTTCCCCGCGCCCAATCCGGGCCAGGAGACCTGTCTCCTCCTCCGCCCGGTCCGACGGAATCAACGTGCGCACGGACCGACCGACGATTTCCTCCGCCGAGTAGCCGAAGATCTTCTCCGCGCCGGGATTCCAACTGCGGATGTCACCGGTGAGGGTCTTGCTGATGATCGCGTCCGATGACGACGCCACAATCGCCGCGAACTGCGCGTGCGCCACCTCGATCTCCTTGCGCTCGGTGATGTCCTTGAAATAAACGGCCAGCCCGTCCGGCGTGGGATACGCGCGCACTTCGAAATAGCCCTTGGCCGGCGGGTAATAAAATTCCAGTTCCACCGGGGCCTGCTCCCGGATGGCCCGCCGGAAATCCAGGTCCAGCGAAGTGCCGACGAGATCGGGGAATTCCTCCCAGAGCGTGCGGCCCAGCAGTTCGCCGGTGGACTTCCGCAGCTTCCCGATGATGCCTGCCGCGTAGTGGTTCACGTAGTTGAACCGCCACTGCCCGTCCAGCGCCACAAACCCGTCCGTGATGCTGTTGAGGATGCGGGTCACGCGCTCGTTCGCGGCACGCAACGCCTCCTGGTCCGCCTTGCGCGCCGTGATGTCGCGCAGGAACGCAGTGAAGTGCGGCGGCCCGGAGCCGGGAATCCGCGTGACGGACAGCTCGATCGGAAAGACCCCGCCATCGTGGCGCAGGGCGGTCAGTTCAATGCGCCGGCCCAGGATGCTCTGCTCGCCGGGAGTGAGATTCCGGTCAAAGGCGAGCTGATGCCACTCCTGCGACACCGGCGGGATCATGAAGGCGGCCATCGGCTGCCCGAGCGCTTCCGCCCGGCTGCGCCCGAAGGCCTGCTCCGCCGCCTGATTGAACTCGGTGATGCGCCCTTCGTGATTCACGCTCACGATGCAGTCCAGCGCGGATTCCAGCATGGCGCGGGCGCGGGCTTCACTGACCTGCCGGGCCGCCTCCGCCCGCTTGCGCTCGGTGATGTCCACAAACGCGCCAATGCTGCCGCACACCTGGTTGGCCTCGTCGCGGAGCGGTGCCGCATAGGCCAGCACATGCAGCGTCCGTCCGTCCGTAAGAATGATCTCTTCCTCCGCCTCCCGCACTTCCACGCCCCGCGCAGCCAGCTGCATCGGGAGTTCCTCCGGGGCCAGCTCCTTGCCATCCACCAGCACCCGGAAGGTGGTGGGGGCCTCCCCTTTGGGCGCGCTCAACGAACCGTTCATGTCCGTGGTCAAGTTCAGCGTCCGCGCGAAGGTCTGGTTCATCCGGATGTCCCGGCACTGCGGATCGCGGGCGATGCCGACCCCCACGGGCAGCAGATCCAGCACGGCCTGCAGCTCCTTCACGCGCCGTTCCAGGTCGGTATTGAGCCGGCGCACCTGCTCTTCGGCGCGCTTGCGCTCGGTGATCTCGGTTTCCAGGCTGGCATTCGTCCGCGCCAGTTCCTCCGTCCGTTCGCGGACGCGCATTTCGAGCTCCGCGTTGAGCCGGGCCAGATCCGCCGGGCCACGCAACTGCAGAGCTTGCGGCACCAGCTTCACCAGCATGACTGCGGTGACCACCGAGAGTAGCGCGGTGGCCGCCTTGACCGTGCCGGACAGCCAGTAGCTGCCATGCCAGATGGACCAGATCTCCAGCAGGTGCGTCGTGCCGCACGCGACAATGAACCCGCCGAACATCAGGAAGATCCACGGGAACGGCAGGTCCCGCCGCTTGCGGATGAAGTAAAGCAACGTCAGCGGAATCGAGTAATAGGCCAGCGCGATCAGGGAATCGGAAGCGACGTGCAGCCCGATGAGTTCCGGCTTCCAGAAGTAGCAGTGGCCATGCGGCATGAACCCGCCGCCGGAGAATATCTTTTGGAAAAACTCGAGCATAGGCGCCTTGGAAGGTTTGACGGGGAAGATGTTCCGAGTGGGGCGCGGATGCAAGTGCCAGCCGTGACCTGCAATCCGAATTCCGCTGACGAACTAGCCGACCACAGCCGCGTGCACCCTGGGTCCAGCCTAGGCATTCAGCCCTGACCGGGGGCGGACAGACCGGGGAGGTCCGCCAGCATCTTGGCCGTGCAGTCCGGGCAGATGCCGTGGGTGAACTGCACAGCAGCATGTTTCCGCAGATAGCCTTCCACACTGTCCCAGTAGCCGCGGTCATCCCGGATTTTCTTGCACCAGCCGCAGATGGGGAGCAGGCCGCTGAGAGTCTTCACCTCCGCGAGCGCGGTCTGCAGTTCCGTGATCAGCCGTTCGCGCTCCACTTCGATGCGTTTGCGCTCCGCGATTTCCGCCTGCAGCAGCCGGGCTTGCTGGCGGATTTCCAGCAGGGCCTGCACGTGCCGGGCCAGCGCACGCAGGGCATCAAGCTGCATGGGGGACAAGTCGTGCCGGGTCTGGTCCACCACGCACAGCGTGCCCAGGGCGTGCCCCTCGCCGGTCAACAGTGGCACGCCCGCATAGAAGCGGACGTGCGGTGCCGCCACGACGAACTGGTTGTCCGCGAAGCGGGCGTCCACCGTGGTGTCCGGCACCACCAGCGGTTCGTGCGGGTTCAGCAGCGCGTGCGCGCAGAAGGAGACATCGCGCGGCGTTTCGGTGAGCGGAATGCCGACGTGCGACTTGAACCACTGCCGGTGTTCATCCACCAGGGTCACCAGCGCAATGGGCGTCCCGCAGATGTGCGCGGCAAGCCGGGCGGTGTCATCGAACTCCTGCTCCGGCGGCGTGTCGAGGATGTCCGCGGCATGAAGGGCGGCGAGACGGGCGGATTCGTTGGCGGGCAGAGCAGCGCGCATGGTGTTCGGTGTTGCGGAGGAATTGTGGGCGCGCAAACCACGTGGAATCAAGCCTCGACCAGAGCAGAAAAACTCCCGAAGCGCGACCGGCCGAAGCGGGTGAAATCGGCTGACACTGGGTCGGCGCGATTCAGTTGACCGACAACCAATACGTTCCGCGCAGAGGCATGGTGCGACCGAGCCGCAACCCAAGTTGACCATTGCGCCGCTCTGTGCCCCTTCACCGCACCAACCAGAAACCGCAGCGGATTTCCCGCAGATTCAGAGCGGCCACAGATTGGTTTTCCCATCTGCGGCCACCCTGAATCTGCGGGGACCATCGGAGGTTTCCATCCCCTTTCCTCTGTGTTCATCGCGTCTCTCTGGTCCAATATCAGGCGGAAAAATCTTCTCAAGGTGCAGCGAAGTTGTGGGATAGCACTGCAGAGTTCAGACCTACGTCAGCCGGAACGTCTCCCCCACCTGATTCAGCGCCAGCCGGCCCGCCTCCTTCGCCAGCGCAGCGGAGAGCCGTTCGATGGGCTCGCTCATCGGCTCCTCGCTGAGCTTGAACGTCGCGTGATGCACCGGAACGATATGCCGTGCCCCGGCCGCATCGGCCATCTGGAGCGCCTCCTCCGGTGTGCAATGGCTCCGCACCCAGGGGCGATACGCCCCAATCGGCATGATCGCCACGTCAAACGGCCCGCGTCCGCGCAGGGCCGCGAAGCTGTCCGTCATCGCCGTGTCCCCGCCGAAGAGCAAGGCACGCCCCTCGCGCTTGAGGATGTAGCCGTTGTAGCCGCGATAGGTGTCACTGCGCCACCGCGCGCCCCAGTGTTTCACCTCGAACGCCTCCACGCGCAACTCGCCCTTCGCCGTGCGCAGCGTGACGCCTTCACCCCAGCGCAATTCGTGTGTCTCGGCAAAACGCTTCGGTCCAAAGATGTCCGCCGTCGCACTTGCCGTCACCACCAGTGGACTCCCGGGCAGGCGCTTGAGCGTCGGCATGTCCAGGTGATCCATGTGCGCGTGCGAGAGCAGCACCACATCAATCGGCGGCAATTCGTCCACGCGCAGGGCCGGAGCGATGAAACGCTTCGGACCGAATGTGCCGAAGCCCAGCCCGAGGCCGATGCGGTTGCCCAGCGCAGGATCGGTAAGGATGGTGAGCCCGTGGAAATTGAGCAGCACGGTAGAATGCCCCAGCCACGCGAGCGTGATCCCATTGGCCGACCGGTCCGCCGGCACGGGTTTGTGCGGCGCGGCGGCAATCTCCCGCTCCCCCTCGCGCAGCCGCTCGCGCAGGAAGCGCGCCGCCCAGACATTCGAGCTGCGCAGCCACCACCAGCCGCCCGCCGCCGTGGTGGCGGCGAGGCCTCCGGCGAGCAGCAATTTGCGGCGGTTGAAGCGCATGGGCTAGAGGTTGTCCCAGGAAACGCGGGAGTCAAGGGACGGCTTGGGAAAGGGTGCCAGCAAGTCGCGCCAGCGTCTTGGAGTGTATCATCCCGCAGTGCCACGGAGGGCTGGTCCTAGCCCGGAGGGCGACCGAAAACAGCCCACCGTTTCAACGGTGGGTTTGCGTCCGGCGAGCAGCGAGTCCCGTCAGGGACGGAAGAACCCTCGCACACTAGTGTTCAATTCTTTCGCCCCTACGGGGCTTGCAACCGTTCGGACCTCGTAACCCACCGTTGAAACGGTGGGCTATTTTCCTGCGGGACTTTCAAACAGCGGTCCCGACGTAGCAGCCAAAAGGGTGGTAGAAGCCATCCGAGTTTTGAAAATCAGCTACCCATCAGAGAAATGGCGGACTAGCCTTTGCTGTCTCACCGGAACTAACTCACAGCGAATTCAAAACACATGCACTCGTTCACCAGTTGCCTCATGCACTGCGTCTGGGCCACAAAGGGACGCCGCCCGCTCATGGCCCCGGACTCGCAAGAACGACTCTGGCCCTACATTGGCGGAATTGCGCGGGAGAACAAGATGAAGGCGCTGGTCGTGGGTGGCGTGGCTGATCACGTTCATGTTCTGCTTTCGATTCCCGCCACGCTGTCCGTCGCAAAAGCCGTCCAACTTCTCAAAGGCAATTCTTCGAAATGGGTTCATGACACGTTTCAGACGCAAAGCGATTTCGATTGGCAGGAAGGCTATGGCGCTTTCAGCATCGGAGTTTCCGGCGTCCAAGACACCATGAAATACATTCAAAGCCAACCAGATCACCATCGAAAGCTCTCCTTCAAAGAAGAACTGGAGGTGTTTCTCAAGAAGCACGGGATGGAATACGTGGAACGAGACTTGGAGTGACTGGGAGGAGGTGCAGCGGTAAGCGAAGCGCCCCAGCACGGGCGACAGAGAATAGCCCAGCGATTCATTGCCGGATTTTGAGTCCGGCATAAGACAAGTCCCGTCAGGGACGGAAGAGCCCCGGAAGAGCCCTCGCATCGGTATCCGATTCTTTCGCCCCTCCGGGGCTTGCAACCATTCGGACTTCGTAACCCACCGTTGAAACGGTGGGCTATTGTCGGTCGTCCCTACGGGACTTTGGAATGGCGGCCAAGCCGGAGCGCCCTGAATTCACCCTCCCGCCGGGCAGTCTTTTATTCGTGTTTCGCGCTGCCAAATTCCCGCGCCGTTTCCTGACCGATGGCCTCGTGGCCGTCGCGCTCCTGGCGGCGACTTCGCTTTCCGCCGCCACGGTCCCCGCTGCCGCCACTCCCAAGGCCCCCGTCGCACTGACGTTTGAAAAGGACATCCGGCCCATTCTCAAGGCGAATTGTTTCCACTGCCATGGTGACGAGGGGAAGATCAAGGGCGGGCTGGACGTGCGGCTGCGGCATCTGATCGCCAAGGGCGGCGAGCAGGGGGCGGCCATCGTCCCGGGCAAACCAGAGCAGAGCCTGCTCTTCACCATGGTCCGCGATGGTGAAATGCCGAAGGGCGAGGGCAAAAAGCTCCCGCCGGAAAAGGTCGAGCTGCTCCGGCAGTGGATTGCGGGCGGCGCAAAGGTCGCGCGCGCGGAGCCGGCCAGGCCGGGTGCGGCGGATGACTTCACGCCGGAGGAGCGGGCGCATTGGGCGTATCAGCCGGTGAAGCGGCCGGCCATTCCAAGTGTTCAGTATTCAGTGTTCAGTGTTCAGTCAGGCAACGGACGCACAGGCTCCCCACTGAATACTGAAAACTGGTCACTGAATACTGCTTCCAAGCCGCATCCGATTGACGCGTTCATCGGGCAGAAGCTCACCGCCGCCAAACTCACCTTCTCCCCGCCCGCCGAGCGCGCCACGCTCATCCGTCGCGCCAGCTATGACCTGCTCGGCCTGCCGCCGTCGCCGGAGGAGGTGGAGGCGTTTGTGAAGGACACGGCTCCCGACGCCTATACCAAGCTGCTCGACCGCCTGCTGGCCTCGCCGCACTATGGCGAGCGCTGGGGCCGGCACTGGCTGGATGTGGCGGGCTACGCGGACTCGGACGGCTACACGGACACCGACACGGAGCGCAAGTGGGCCTGGCAGTATCGCGACTACGTGATCCGCTCGCACAACGCGGACAAGCCGTTCAACCAGTTCATCGTCGAGCAGCTCGCGGGCGACGAATTGGTGAAGGCGCCGCTCAAGAATCTTGCCCCTGCCGATGTGGACAAGCTCACTGCCACCGGCTTCCTGCGCATGGCTCCGGACGGCACGGCGAACATGGGCGTGGAGCAGAAAGTCGCACGGAATGCAGTCGTGGCGGACACCATCAAAGTGGTTTCCAGTTCGCTGCTCGGCGTGACGGTCGGCTGCGCACAGTGCCACAACCACAAGCACGACGCGATCCCGCAGGCGGACTACTACCGGCTCCGCGCGGTGTTCGAACCGGGCTTCGACCTGCGCACCTGGCGCACGCCCAACGCACGGCTGGTCTCGCTGATGTCGGACGAGGACCGCGCGAAGGCCGCCGAGGTGGAGAAGGAGGCCAAGGTCATCGACGACGCGCGGCTGGCGAAGCAGGAGGAGTTCATCAACGAGGTGCTCGAGAAGGAATTGCTGAAGCGGCCCGAGGAGTTGCGCGCGCCGCTGCGCGAGGCTTACAAGACCATCGTCGCCAAGCGCACGCCCGCGCAGCTGAAGCTGCTCAAGGAGCATCCCACGGTCATGCAGCTCAGCCCCGGCTCGCTGTATCTCTACGAACAGAAGAAGGCGGACGAGCTGAAGAAACAGGCCGACGAGGCGGCGAAGATCCGCGTGAAGAAGCCGGCGGAGCAGTTCATCCCCGTCTTCACCGAGGTTTCCGCCAAAGAGGCCAAGACGAATCTGGCACCGACCTTTCTCTTCCATCGCGGCGACCCCGACCAGCCCAAGCAACAGCTCAAACCGGGTGACCTGACCATCCTTGCCTCGCTGCGCCGTGTGGATGTGCCGGAGCAGGACGCAGCACTGCCCACGAGTGGCCGCCGTCTGGCCTATGCGCGCGCGCTTACGGATGGCAAGCACCCGCTCACCACGCGCGTGCTGGTGAACCGCGTCTGGATACACCACTTCGGACGCGGCATCGTGGCGTCACCCTCGGACTTCGGCACACTGGGCGAGCGCCCCACCCATCCCGAGCTGCTCGACTGGCTCGCGAGCGAGTTCGTGGCGCAGGGGTGGAGTCTGAAGAAGCTGCACAAGACCATCATGACGAGTGCTGCCTACCAGCAGCGGAGTGGTGGAGTGGTGGAGTCAGGGAGTGATGGCGGGAAGCGCAGTCCCACCCAGCGCTCCAGCACTCCAGCACTCCAGAACTCCGCTTCCCAGCTCGACCCTGACAACAAACTACTCTGGCACTACCCGCTCCGCCGCCTCGACGCCGAGCAGCTCCGCGACTCCCTGCTCGCCGTGAGCGGCAAGTTGAACGAGAAGCTCGGCGGCGCGCCGGTGCCCATCATGAACGACGAGACCGGGCAGGTGGTCGTGGGCGTGAACACCGATGACACGGCAGGACGGCCCAGTGGCAAATTCGTTTCGCTTAACGGCGAGGAGTTCCGCCGGAGCCTTTACGTGCAGATGCGCCGCAGCAAGCCAATCGGCTTCATGGAGACCTTCGACGCGCCGCGCATGGAGCCGAACTGCGAGTTGCGCAACGCCTCCACCGTCGCCCCGCAGTCGTTGATGCTGATGAACGGCGAGTTCACGCTCACGCAGGCCAAGTTCTTCGCGGAGCGAGTGACGAAGGAAGCCGGCGACTCGACCGACGAATCCAAGGTCGCGCGTGCCTGGCAGCTTGCCTTCAGCCGCCGTCCGAACAGCACGGAGATGACCGACGCGCTGGGCTTCCTCACGAAGCAGCGGGCGCACTTCACGGCCAACGCGCCCAAGGCCGCACCCGTCGCCAAGGGCAAGGAAGCCCCGCCAGCAAGTCCCGACGAACACGCCCTCACGGGTCTGTGCCAGGCACTGCTGACGGCGAACCGATTCCTTTATGTGGAGTGAAATGCGCCGCAACACGGGTTCGGAAGGGTGCTAAGACATGAAGGTTTACGAAATCTCTACGCTGGCCAAGCCTCCGAATACGAAGTTTGAAAACTATGCGGTCCTTGCGGCCGACGATTCGGTTTGGGATTTTATGGGAATCGAACGTGGAGAGTTTGCTGGAAGCCCGTTTTCCAAGAAATGGAGGAAGCAGCAACTCTATGTTGCGAAGCCGAAATTGCCGCGTGCCGATTTTTTCACGTTTGGATTCGGCCGGTTTGTCTGCAACGAGCGTGCGCGTAAGCTTGCGGGGGAGCCGCTCGAAATGGCGGGTGAACTGCTTCCCGTTACGGTCGAAGGCGAGAAGGGCAAGCACTGGCTCTACAACGTCACCAACTGCATCAACGTAGTTGACGACAAGAAGTCGAAGTGGCGCCAGCTTGGCAAGAACAAGAAGGACCGAATCATCGAGCGACCAGCGTTCGTTGCGCGACGATTTGGCGAAGAGTGCCTGTTCAAGATTCCAGAGGATGGTGCGGGGGCCATCTACGCTCTTGAACGCACCGGCGTTGCTGCCTATGGCGAGTTTAAAGCCGTGGTGGAGCAGCACAAGCTTATGGGTCTAGCGTTCAAACTGATTTGGAGCGATGAGCAATGAGGGGGTGTTGACACTTTGTTGACTCTGAACCGCTTCCTCTTCGTCGAGTAATTGAGTATGAAAGGCACCGCCTGCAACTCCCGCCGCCACTTTCTGGCGCAGTCTGGCTTCGGCCTCGGCTCGGTCGCGCTCGCGTGGCTGCTGAAGCAGGACAACCTGCTGGCCAATGCGCCGCGTCCGGACCTCGACCCGAAGAGCTTTGACCTGCTGCCGCGCCGTCCGCACTTTGAGCCGCGCGCGAAGGCGATGATCTCCATGTTCATGCAAGGCGGGCCCAGCCACATGGATTTGTTCGATCCCAAGCCCGCGCTCGACAAGCTGGACGGCCAGAAGTTCCCCGGTGAGATCAAGTTCGACAACGCTGCGCAGGCCAGCCCCAAGGTGCTCGCCAGCCCATGGAAGTTCCAGAAGCACGGCCAGTGCGGCATGGACGTCAGCGAGCTGCTGCCGCACTTCTCCGGCATCGTGGACGACGTGTGCCTCCTGCGCGGCATGCACACGGGCGTGAACAACCACGGCCAGTCCATCTACGCGCTGCAAAACGGCCGCGTGCTCGGGGGCCGGCCCACGCTCGGGAGCTGGCTCACCTATGCGCTCGGCGCAGAGACGAGCAACCTGCCGGCCTTCGTGGCGCTCACGGACCCGCGCGGCCTGCCGGTGCTGGGCGTGGCGAACTGGGAGAACGGCTGGCTGCCTTCGCTCTTCCAGGGCACCGCCGTCCGCTCGAAGGAGCCGCGCATCCCGAACCTCGACGCTCCCCCGCACCTGCGCGGCGCCGCACAGGAGAACTACCTTTCCTTCCTCGACAAGCTCAACGCGCAGCACCTTCAGGAGCATCCGGGTGAGACCGATTTGCAGGCGCGCATCGCGAGCTACGAACTGGCCGCGAAGATGCAGACCGCTGCCAAGGAGGCGATGGACATCACCAGCGAGAGCGCGGCGACCAAGGCGCTCTACGGCATTGATGTGCCGGCCACGGCGGAGTTCGGCACGCGCTGCCTCATCGCGCGACGCCTGGTGGAGCGCGGCGTGCGCTTCGTCCAGCTCTACACCGGCAACCAGTCCTGGGACCATCACGGCAGCATTCGCACCGCCCTCCCGGCGGCGTGCAAATACGTGGACAAAGGCTCCGCCGGCCTCGTCACCGACCTCAAAGCACGCGGCCTGCTCGACTCGACCGTCGTCCATTGGGGCGGCGAGATGGGCCGGCTGCCGACCATTCAAAACGATGTGGGAGCCGCCAAGGTGGGCCGCGACCACAACACCTACGGCTTTTCGATGTGGGTCGCCGGCGGCGGCTTCAAGAACGGCCTCACCTACGGCGAGACCGACGAATTCGGCCACCACGCGGTGAAGGACATCGTCAATCACTACGACTACCACGCCACCCTGTTGCACCTCTTCGGCCTCGACCACAAGAAGGTCACCTTCAAGCGCAACGGCCAGGAGATGTCCCTCGTGGACGGGCAGAACGCGCGGCTGGTGAGCGAGATTTTGCGGGGGTGAGGAAGCTCCTCGCGCTCCGGTTTCCGGTCATCAACGCGGCCGGCTGAGCCGCCGTTTGAGCCAGAACCACGGGCGCAGGAGGGCGTAGAGCACCAGCATGAAACCCGGGATGGTGGTGCACGAGGGGCGCGTCACTTGCAGGACGTCTTCCATGAACATCCCGTGCCAGTAGGGCCAGTTCCGGACCAGGTTCAGCCGGTAGCGGGTGCGCTGCCAGCGGGAGGTGGGCGCGGGCTGGTCGTAGGTAGCCACTGATTTCAGGCAGGTTCGCACGAGGCTGGCGACCCGCAGGTCGTGGTCGCGGACGGTGCGCACGACGGGAGGGAGTTCACAGTGGAGCAGCTCATGGCACACGCTCGCGCCCAGCGCGACGACACGCGAGAGGTCCAGTTCTTCAGCGGCAGACAGGGTCGCGGGCCAGTCCTGGCGGCCGCTGTTTTGCAGCACGGCGAGGTCGTTTATCCAGGCGAGGCGCTCCCATTCGTGATGGGCGCCGTGGCAGCAAAGGTGCAGCACGAGGTGCACGGGCGACAGGGTGAGGAAGTCGGTCTGGTTGACGCGCACGGTTTGCCGGGAGGCGTAGAGTTCCTCGAAGGTCAATGGGAGAAAGCCCGGAATGGACATCAGCCGCCAGTGCAGTTCGATGCCGATCCGGCGCTCGTGATGGTAGTGCGTGTAGTGCGGGCAGCGGCGCAGGAAGCGCGCATGCTGCGCCGGAGAGACACCCGGGGCCGGGATGGTCCGCTGGTAGCCGCGTTCACGCAGCAGTTGATCGGCCGCAGCGAGGTCTTGGAGGGCGACCACGAAGTCGAGGTCCGTGCTCTGCCGCCAGGAGAAATCACCGTGGATCTGTGCGGAGAGGACCGGGCCTTTGAGGGTCAGCACGCGCAGCCCGGCGCGGGTGAAGGTGCCGACGACCGCTTCCAGTTCCATGAGCCGGTCAATCGCACGGAACTGGTTTAGCGTGATATAGCCCTGGAAGTCCTGGCGGATGACCAGCGGCACGGCGGGGATTTCCGCGACCGACCGCCCGGCAAAGAGCACCACCCGGTGCAGGGAGGCAAGCTCCTTGAAGGTGTCCCAGTTGAGATTGCCGGGCACGGCGACTTCCGCCAGCGCGCGCGGACCGGCCAGACGCGCCCGCAGGCAGGCGACGAGGAAGCCGAACTCGGGCGAAGTGGATGCGTTCATGGGTCGGGCTCCCCTGCCCCATCGTTAGAGCGCCTGAATGCAGGCGGCCCACTGATCGATCACGTTGCTCGCCGGCGCGCCACGGCCAGCCCGCGAGATCACGGCGTCCTGCTCCGCCGGGTCAGGCAGCATTTCGTTCAACGCCATCAAGAGCCGGCGGCGTGGATCAGGCGTGGCGTTGAGCATGGCCCACAGGGCACCGCGCCGGACTTCCTCCGCGGTGGCCGCCAGTTCAGGCGCATGGGTGGCTGCGAAACGCGCTTGCACTGGGTGCAATACTTGATGGGTGAAGGCATCCAGCTTGAGCCGGGTGCGCAACTGGTCCAGCAGGTGGAAGAAGCCGGGCCGGCCGCAGCGCCCGAGGAACTCCAGGAGGCGGTCCTGAAAGCGTTCCGGGCGGCTGCGCAGCAGGGCACGAAACACCTCTGCCTGCCGGACGATGGAGCGGTTGTGCCAGTGCGGACGGACGGCCAGTCCGCTCCGATAGTAGGAGAATTGCGCGAACTCCTGACTGCCAAAGGTGCGCGCCACAAGGGTCAACGAGGGACTGCCCATGTGGGCCACGCAGTGGATGAAAGAGTCGTCGCCGCCGATCGTGCAGACCTTGCCAGGGATGATCAGTTCCACGGTGCGCGGGATGACCCGGCCCAGCCGCATCCCTTCCTCGGGCACGGATTCCTGGACGAACTCGTATTCGGCCTGGAGCGAGTAGCCGTCCAGCACCTGAAACGCACCGGTGAAGCCATGACCATGGATCTCCGTGCGGCTGGGAAACCAGAAGAGCACTTCCAGATAAAACTCCGGCGTCTCATACACCACCAAGGGCGGCTCTCCGAAGCCCGAATGAAAGTTCACCTGCTTGGGCAGCGTGCGCTGACCAGCCACCCAGTCCGCCATGGCCACCACGTCAATCGCGGGCCGGGGAACTTCCCGCAGCACGGCCGTGGCGATCTCCGGGAATGCGTCCGGCACCGCGGCGTGATGGGGTGCCAGCCGCTCGCGCATCAAATCGCCGAGGGTCTGAAAGTAATGGACGGAGGATGACACGCCGTGATCAGGCCGGAACCAGGCCAGCGGAGGAGTCGGACCCGGCACGTGCCGACGCCATGTCCCGCAAAAACCGCAGCAACATGAGGTCAGAACGGTGGTCCGCCTGCCGGCGCATGCGCGGCGGCGGCACCGGCGCATCCGCGCGGCCCAGGGCGGCGAAGAGCTTGTGGAGGGTGGACTCGAAGCGGTTGGCCAGATCTTCGTAGATCAGCCGATGCGGCGTGAGCTGGCTGGCTTGAAAATAGCCCTGCCAACGCCGCTCGCAGTGAACGCCGAAGGCGAGCGCCCGGCGAATGCAGTCGAAGTCATAGGCAGGGTTCTGCCGTGGTGCGTTCAACTGGTCCGGAATGGAGCGCCAGGTTCCGGTCTGGGTGGCGACCACGGCTGATATGGCCTGCCGGATGGAATCCCGGCGGACGAGATGGATGAACGTCGGATTCGGAAACAGGGTCGCCAGCAGGGCGTGGATTCTCCGGTAGCCTTCAGCAGCAGAAGATCCCGCCAATGAATCCAGCAACGCGCGGTGCTCTTCCGGCAGCAGCAGGGCGCAAAGGTCTTCCACATCATGCCAGAAGAGCTTCACGCCCAGGGTGCCGGTCGGATCCGTGCGATGGCGATAGACCGCCTGCAGATAGTCTCGAAACGCGGGTGTGCCCCACCGTTGTTGGAGCGCCGGCTGGAAGCCACGGTGGAAATACTCGATGGGGCAGCCCCAGCCGCCCGCGCCATGCAAGGCTTCCCCGAGCAGTGTGCTGCCGGAACGCGGATGGGTGCAGATGAGCAGCGTGCGGCGGGGCGGGCCTTCCCAATCAGGGTAGTCCGCCGCCGCCGTGGCCAGGTCATACACGCGGGGCGGAGCAGCGCCTGATTCGGCGATGGGTTGCTTCATGCGGCGGCACTGGTGGCCAGGGATGCGTGCTGGGCGGACAAAAGACCGGCGACTTGGGAGAGTGCGGCGTAGTTTCTGGGGTAGTGCAAAGCGCGCACCGGGATGCGCCGACCCAGCCGGCCCAGTCCCTCGAATATCCGCGCTTCAGCCAGGCGGTCGGCGGGGTTGAAGCGGATGGTCTGGCGGGAGAGGAGGGTCAGCCGTTGCATGGGCCTCAGCTCGGTCACGTGCACCGCCGGGTCACGGTCCGGCCCCGGAGCAGTCAGATGGTAGATGGCCCGTAGCGGCTGGCCGGAGGAGTGACGAGACGGCGGCGGCTGGCACCAGAATTTGGCTTCATTAACCGCGAGAGGTTCCACCTGCTCGAATCCGCCCGCCAGCGCGACCTGGGAGTCCGCCCACAGGCTGACCGCATTCCCTGCGGGGTGCACTTGGAATGCTTCGGGTCGTTCTTCCAAGACGGCCATGTCGTCGCTCAAGATGTCCCAGCCAAGCTGCTGGTTCAGGCTCGCTGCCAAAGTGGATTTTCCAGCTCCTGAATCGCCGCAGAGCAGGACCACGCCCGCGCCAGTGTCCAGTGCCGCAGCATGGAGCACCGTCCGCCCGCGCAATTGCACGATCCGGGGCAGCACCCGGCGCAAAAAAACCTCGGAAGCGACGCCCGGCCAGCGACTGGCATCGACATGGCAAGCCACGGTCCGTCCGCCGAAATCCACCGTGAACTCAGCCCCAGAAGCAGTCGTAAAGAGCCACTCGCCGCCCGCTTCGTGGAGCTCCAAGCCATACATTCCTGGCCACTGGAACCTGAGGCTCCGGGAAGACGGTGCTGACGACGACGCCAGCCGCACGCAGATCGTTTCCAGACCTGCCTGTCCGGCAACCTCCCGCTGACCAGCGTTACTCAGGCCTGATAAGTGCAGCGTCGAGGTGACCAGCAGTCCCCCGAAATGGAAACAGCCCGTCAACAGGCTAAAGCGTCAGGTTGCTGATGCCGTCGTTCGGCTGGTAGGAAATCCCCGCTGTCATCTCAGCCACTTCGCCGTAGCTGATGAGCTGGGGAGGGTGCCAGGCTCGCTTGGGCTCGCTCGCTTGGCTTGCGGCGTTGGTGGATGTGGACTGGGCGATGTGTTGTTCGTTCGATGGCGAAACCATGCGCAAAGCTACGCACGTTTTCTCTTTCGTCAAAAAGAAATGCGCAACTTTTCTTGCTCTATGTCGTTCTAGTCGTGTTGCTTATAGATGACATCTAAAGGTTCTTAGCCCCGCCGTTTGGCCCTATGCGAATCGTTTGGTAAAACGAACGCGTAAGGGAATTCGGGGCAGCTTTCCCTCACTCCAGTCCTCGGCAGGGATTCGACCAGAGCATTCCAGTAATTGGAATCGTCCTAATCAGACGCCCTCCGTAAATGCTCTGGCTGGAAACTGGCCGGGGTGCTGACAGGGTTCAACCAACAGTTTGACAGATGTCCGGTGAACTGGACACTGCGGTTGCGGGCTGTCCGGAACCAGCATAATCATCACTGCGGGAAATTCATGTCAGGCCCTGAAGCTATGTCCACCTCAATCATGCCGTTCAGCCTTGGAGGCCATCAATTTCAACTGCAATGTTCGCCTGCGGTGTTCGCCCCCAACACCACAACCAGCATCCTCTTCGACGCTGCGCCGTCCGTGCAGGGCTTGTCTGTCTTGGACATGGGATGCGGGACCGGACCGATCGCCATTGCCAGCGCGCTGGCCGGCGCGGCGTCGGTCACGGCCGTGGATGTGATGCCGGAAGCCTGCCAGCTCACCAGCCGCAACGCGCAGATGAACGGGGTGGGCGACCTGGTGAGCGTGCAATGCAGTTTTGCCTTTCGCGACCTCCCGCCAGGCACCTTTGACCTCATCCTCTCGGACATCTCCGGGATGGCAGAGGGGGTGGCGAGGCTTTCTCCGTGGTATCCGTCGCCGATCCCCACGGGTGGTCAGGATGGCACGGAACTGGCCGTCGAAGTCCTCCGGCACGCCGGTGCCTTTCTCCGTCCCGGCGGCCGCCTGGTGTTCCCGGTCCTGAGCCTGTCCAACGCGGCCGCCATCGACTCGGCCGCCCGGCAGGTGTTTGGCCCCGCGCTGACAAAAATCACCGAGCGGTCCATCCCATTCCATCCCCGGCTTTACGAGCATCGGGAGCGGCTGGAAGCCCTGAGATCAGCGGGCGTCATCGACTTTACGGTGCGCGGATCACGACTGTGCTGGACGCTGACAATTTACTCGGGGCAGCGAGATTAGCCCGAACCCCGCGTTGCGGCAGCCTACTCATCACCGTTTCGTAGTCCGCCCCGGCTCAAGGCGCGTTCGTGACCGCCAGCTTCAGCATGGCTGCGGCAAGTTCTTCCGCCGCGACCCGGTGTCCGCGGGCATTCCAGTGCGGATCAGCCTTGAAATAGAATTGCAGGGGGGTGCCCTCACGCTCGAAACGAGGCCGCATATCTACGACTCGCAGACCCGCCTCCCGGAGCAGGATGGCGAAGCGATCGTGGATGCGGGCTTCTGCCTCGGCAGTTCTGGGCAGCCAGAGCCCCCGGGCAGGTATCAGGAGCACGGTGGCCGACCGGTCTTGGGTCA
The DNA here is from genome assembly GCA_964578245.1 of uncultured Klebsiella sp. Lineage (GTDB taxonomy): Bacteria > Verrucomicrobiota > Verrucomicrobiia > Limisphaerales > SXTU01 > SXTU01. The sequence goes on from CAZOCL010000015.1 coordinate 16,615, forward strand.
GACGCAGCACCTCATCGCGTGAAGTGGTGAGCAGGACGGCCTCGTCATACGTCTTGTCGCGGCTCCAGAGTTCCCCGATTACGATTAGTCCGGCCCGTTCCAGACAGGCGCGGATGAACCGTGATTTCTGGAGGTTGTGCGAAACGGCGAGGAAGAGAGCGCTGCGCCGGCGCAGTTCAAATGCGAACCGGCCCAAGCTGACCGCTCGCTTGGCGCGTGGTTTGGGCGGAACCCGATAATCGCGCAGGTCATTTTCCATGCAAAGCCCCAACACCAGCCGGTCGACGTGTGGCCCGTGCTGCTCCGCGTAGGCCAGCAGTCGCTGGTAGCCCCGCAGGTCATTGGGAATGGCCACATTGAAGACCGGCTCGCTCAGTCGCTGCTCCAGCAGGTTGCTAAACCGCTCTTCCTCCCGCACGCCCCAGCCCATGGTGAACGAATCACCCAGGGCAAAGAGCGCTCCGGCCGGGGCAGTGTTGAAATCCTTGCGCTCCACCAGGCCGAGTTGGTTGAACGTGACTGGCACATCGAAATCGCTTTGGTTGTTAGCCAGGCGCACGGTGACGTTGGACGGCCCGATGGCCGTGCCGTCAGGCAGCGCGTGCAGGACCAGCTGTGCGCGCGGATGGTAATACGGACACAGAAGCCGGACGGCCCCTTCCAACAGCAGCAACGAGCAGATGGTTGAAACCTCGAACAAGGCCAGCCGCAGGAGCCACCGCCGCGATTTCAAGTGGAGCCCAAGGGTTCGCACCCGGGCAGGCTAGCGTCAGCGCGCTTTTGCGGATACGAAAATCCAACGCTGGCTGTGACCCGCTTCCGGGCTTTCCTTTGGCTTCAGCCACCGGCATTCAGCGGGCAGGTTGCTCCCGCAGAAAGTCCTGCAGCAGTTCCGCGAGCCGGAGGGTGAAGCGGCGTTGCATGTCCCGATTGGCATGCACCATGTCCAAGGCGAAATAGTCATCCGGGCCCTGCTCTGGCAAGGCCGAGGCCGGAACGACGGTGACCTGCGGATGCCGGGCGGCCAGCCCGGCCACAAACCGCCCGAAATCCTCATGCACGGCCGCATCAATCTTCTGCGCGAGCACCGGGTTGTTGCTCCCGGTCAGCACGAGCACCGGGCGTCCCGCCTGCCCGCAGCGCGACAGGAATTCTTCGAGCGAACGCTTTTGAAAATCGCTCTCCGCGTTCAGCCGAAACTGGCGTGCCCGCCGCTGGGCGCGACCTTCCAGTTCGGCGGCCAGTGCCGGGTCGCGTTGCGTTTGCTTCAATTCCATCAGGGCGCTGCCGAGGAACCGGTAGCCCATCGCATCACGGCAGCGGAACAAGGGCAGCACGCTGCCCAGGGCACCGTAGGTGATCTTGGAACGAGGGACATGTCGCCAGTCTCCCCGGCGCGCGGCCTCGGGGAACTGATCCAAGGTGAGAAACTGGCTCGCCAGCCCGCCGTCGGTGCCCAAATAAAGTGCTGACTCAGTGAGATAATAAACGATCCGGTGCGGACGTGCCCGGGCCAGTTGTGGCTCAAGGAGCAGCAGATCGTGGGCGTTGCAACCCGGGAAATGCAGGTCCGTGCTCCAGGCATTGGTGCCCAGACGTTCATTCAGCAGATGCGGGTCAATCTGGGCATGCGTCTGGCTGGAGCCGACCAGCGCGATGCGTTCGCGCACCTGCACCTCGCCCGCCAGCCGCCGCTTGAACTGGAACTGGCGGTAGGGCTCCTCGCCCGCACCTGCCCCCAGCACCAGCCAGAAGAGCGCCGTGTTCGAGGCCCCGGCCACCCAGACGTTTAGCAGCACAAAACCCGCACCGCCATGGACCGCCCACCGCCACCGGGGAGTCACCCGCGCGGGCATCCGGGAGGCCAGCCACCGATGCAATCCCGCCCAGGCAAGCAGCAAGGCAAGCAGCCAGAACCCCTCCAGCACGCGGTATTGCATGAACCGGGCCGGGTCGTTGAACAAGCCATGGCCGGACCAGTCCATCCCGCCGTCATACTTCTCCATGGTCCCGACCGCGAAAGCCTCACCGGCCAGCGCGAGGCCGGGCCAGCCGCAGAGCAGCGTGCGCCAGCCAAAGCCTTGGAAAGGAGGAGCCTTCATGGATTGGCGGTGCTGAAACACCCCAGCTCGGGCGATGCTATCTGGTGCCCGCGCGTGCGCTCCCCTGCGGAGTCCCAGGCTCCGGTGTTCACGCCCTGTCTGCCTCCCTGCTCGTGCAGCAGTTCCCGGAGGATTTCGACGACCTTGAGCGTGAAGCGAAGCCGCATCTCCCGGTTCGCGTGCAGCAAGTCCTCCGGCTCATAGTCCGCCTGCATTTGTTCGGGAAGGGCAGCGGCAGGAACGAGCACAACCTGAGGATGGCGGTCAGCCAGCCCGGCCAGGAAGCGGGCGAAGTCCAGATGCACCTCGGGATCCACAGAATCCGCCAGCAGCGGACTTTCAGTGCCCGGCAGAACGAGCACCCGGCTTCCTGCCCGTCCGCAACGCGCGAGAAACTCCTCGAAGGCTTGCTGCTTGAAAACGCTTTCCCGGCTCACCCGGTAGGCCGCCGACCGCACCTCGGCATTTCGTCTCATATCAACTGGCGCAGGGTTGCGCGGGTTCGCCTGCAGGCCCATCAGTTCCCTGCCCAGGAGCCGGTAGCCCACCGCATCACGGCACCGGAACAGCGGCAGAACGTCACCTAGCACGCCGTAACCGATTTCACGGGGGGACAAATACGGCAGGGCTTCGCGGGTCCAGCGATCGGCAAGCTGGCCCAAGGTGAGAAACCGCGAGGCGTGTCTGGCAGACTTGCTGAAGTATAGTGCGCTCTCCGCCAGATAAACCACGATCAAGTGGGGACGGGCCCGGGCCAGTTGCGGCTCAATCAGCGGCAGCTCGGTCGCCTGACAACCGGGGAAATGAAGGTCCGTCGCCCAGCACCCGTTGGTGCCCAGGCGTTCATTCAGCATGGCCGCGTCAATCTGCGAGTGCGTCTGGCTGGAGCCGACGAGCACAATGCGGAAGGGAGCCGCCACCTCGCCCGCCACACAGCGCTTGAACTGGAACTGACGGTAGGGCTCCTCGCCTGTGGCCACGCCCGGCACCAGCCGTCCCACTCCCAACAAGAGCCAAAACCCTGCCGTGTTCGCCGCCAAGGCTACCCACACGTTCAAACCCACAAATCCTGCCACGGCATGTCCCAGCCAGCGCTTGTCCCTCGGGAGACCACGGCGGAACCACCCGTCCAGCCCGGCATGCACTCCAGCCCACAGCACCATGAGTGACAACAACCACAAACCCTCGCGCATGCGGTTTTGGGCAAACCGGGCGAGGTCCTCCGACTGCCCCTGTGCCAGGCTGGCCAGTTCGCTGCCCCAGCTCGCCGCCGTCAGTCGGGCCAGCTTGTCTCCGGCCAGCACGAAGGCCAGCCAGCCGCACAGCAGCACGGTCCCGGCCAGGAGATGGCAGCATCGGGCGGTCATTTCAGAACTGGAAGTAAATGAACTGGGTGCCCTGGAATACACCAAGCGCCGTGATGGCCGCCAGCGCGAGCACCACCGCCAGCGCCCGCCAGTGGGTTTCCCAAGTGACAAAGTTGTCCATGCGGGCGTATTGCCATTGGAACAGCACCGCCAGCCCGCCCAGCCCCAACACAGGCTGAACCAGCGGGCTCAGGTGCGCCGGCCAGACAAACAGCGCCTGCACATAACCAGTGGTGAGCCGCCACGCATCCACGTTGGCCGGCACGGACCCGATCCGGAACAGCAGCATCCCCACGCAGGTGACGTGGAAGAAACCGATCACCAGTGCCGCCCGGCCGGCCCAGCGCCAGGCGGGACTCCACGGGGCGGATGGCCGGTCCGGTGATGTCCGGTCATTTGTCGGCGGACGGCGGGCAAAGTCCCGCCAGAGACGATGCAGGCTGAGCAGGATTCCCTGATACGCACCCCAGACCAGATACGCCAGGCCCGCGCCGTGCCACAGTCCGCTCAGGAGCATGGTAAGCATGAGATTGACATGCGTGCGTCCCGCGCCGCGCCGGTCCGCGCCCAGGGGAAGGTAAACATAGTCCCGAAACCACGTGGACATGCTGATGTGGTTGTGCTGCCAGAACGCCGTGGGGTTCGTCACCAGGAACGGCGCCTTGAAATTAACCGGCAGCTCAAAGCCCATCAGCTTGGACACGCCGCGGGCGATGTCCGAGTAGCCGGAGAAGTCGCCGTAGATCTGAATGGTGAACGCGTAAAGCAGCAGCCACGCGTTGGCGTCCGCAAACGGGGGCGATTCCGTGCTGAATCCCCACTCGACCATGCCGGCCAGCCGGTCGGCGATGACCACCTTCTTCACGTAGCCCAACAGCATCAGCCAGATGCCATTGACGATCTGGTCCGGCACGATGAGCCGGACGCGCTGGCACTGGGGCAGCAGGTAGGAGGCGCGCACGATTGGGCCGGCAACCAGATGCGGGAAGAAGGCCACGTAGAGCATGAAGTCCAGCGGGTTGTGCGCCGCCTTCAACTGCCGCCGATACACGTCGATCGTGTAGCTCATCGAGAGGAACGTGTAGAAGGAGATGCCGAGCGGCAGGATCACCTGCAGGACCGGCAGGTCCGCCTTCATGCCGAAGGTGGCCAGCACATGACGGAACGTGTCGGCGAAGAAGTTGAAATACTTGAACACGCCCAGCACGGTCAGGTTCACCGCCAGACTGAAGATGAGGAAGAGCCGGCGCTTCGCCGGATCGGACCGCTCCTCGATGCGCAGCGCGCACCAGTAGTCGAACAGGGAGGTGAAGATCAGCAGCCCAAGGAACCGCCAGTCCCACCACCCGTAAAATACGTAGCTGGCCACCAGCAAGAGCACGTTCTGCCCCCGCTGCTGGAGGCGGAAATAGGCCAGCAGCACGATGGCCAGGAAACAAAGAAACGTGAGGGAATTGAAAACCATTATAGGCAGTGTCGGCTGGCGAGAACCATGCCGTTGATTAAGCCCACGGAGCGAATCGAGTTCAAGCCCCCCCGGCTCGGCGGAGCCAGACATCCAGCGAGAGCGCCATCCAGACAGGATTCAGGCTGACTGTGGGCATGGTGGCCCGGTTGGGTTGGGTCGGGTTGGCATTGACCCACGTTTTGTAAGCGCCCACTGCGCGCAGCAACGCATCGCCGTCCAGCCAGCCCTCCCGCACGCAGATCAGGTCCGCCAGCGGTCGCTCGCGCAGTCGCTCCTCAATCGCCTGCACCACGGGCGGCACGAACAAGGCCTTGGTCCGGCGCGTGCGCACCAGTTCCGGCAGCGTGCCGCGCATCGCCCCCCGAAGGATGAACTTGCTCACATCCTGACGGCGGATCTGGTTGCCGGGCAGGCCCATCATGAAAGTGGTCAACCGACGGTCATGGAAGGGGTGGCGCAGTTCAATGCGCTGCCCAGCGGCATGGGCCAGCACGTTTTCGTAGTTCACATAGGTCCGGGCGAAGTCAAAGCGGATGGACCGTTCGAGCTGGGCCAGATCCCGCACTCCGGCCAGGGGTTCCTCCGGCGGGAGGCGGTCCAGCAACTGGAGGCGCGCCGCCCACTCTGGCCGGACATGGTCAGGCAGCGGGCCGAGCTGATGGGCGGGAAAGGCGATCCTTTGCCGGTGCGCCTGACTCAGCCAGGGCTTCAAACTGATGGCACCCGTGCTGAGCAGTGACCGCCAGACGCCGCGGCTGGGATTGTATGTCAGACCCTCGTGCAAAAGCTGGCGCCAGCGGCCCCGCCGCAGGAGGTCCGGCCAGTGGGACAATGACCCATTGAGCCAGTCATCGCCGCCCTCGCCGGTGAGCAGCACCCGGGTGCCTTGAGAGTTCAGATGCTCACAGGCCGCCACGAGGGTGCCGTTGGTGTTCGGGCGCAGCGGCAGGTGGAGCGTTTCGGCGGTCCAGTTTTCCGCCTGTCCCCAGTCGTAGGCTGATGCCCTCACCTTCGCGGCAGGCAATTGGAGATGCTGCTCCACCGCTTCGATCCACGGAGATTCATCCTGCATCTCGCCGGGATAAACTGCGGAAACCGGACGCACCTGCTGCGGCAAACCGCCGGCGCGGAACAATTCCGTCCCCCGGCAGACGATCGAGGAGGAATCCAGCCCGCCGGAGAGCTGCGCCGCCACCGGGCCGCTGGCGCGCAGGCAGCTGCGCAGCGACTGGTCGAAGAGTTCCCGGAACCGGTCCGCGTAGGCTTCGTCGGACGCCAGCCGCACTTCGGGAAAAGGTCCTCGCTGCCAGCGCCAGCAGCGGGGCGGCCCGTTGTGCACCACCATCGCCCAGCCGGCGCGCAACCGGAACACGTCCCGAAACAGCGTCTCGGTCGGATGGGTGAAGCGTTGGGAGAGGATTTCCGCGAGGATCGGTTCATTCACCCGACGTGGGATCGTGGGGATGGAGAGCAGCACGCCGGCATCGGTCCCGAACGCAAACGTCCGGCCATCGCAGTGCCAGTGAAACGGCTTCCAGCCTACGGTGGAGCGGGCGCAAAAGAGCCGGCGTTCCCGGGCATCCCAGACCACAAAGGCGAAATCGCCGACCAGCCGTTCCACACACTCATCGCCTTCCTGCTGGAACAGCGCGAGCAGGAGCGCCGCGTCGGAAGCGGTTTCGGGCAGCGGAGCGCGGGGGTGCAGCCAGGCGAGCAAGTCGGCCCGGTTGTCCAGCCGGCCATCAAGGCACAGCACCAGTTGCGCCGCCTCGTCCACCAGCGGTTGACGTTCGGCCTGCGCCTCAGGCGTGGTGACGAGCTTGCCGTGGAGCAGCGCGGCCGGGCCGGCGCACCAATGTGCGACCCCGTCCGGACCATATCGGCCCAGCGCCTTGGCCATGCCCGGAATCCATTCCGTGCGGGCCGGTGAACCGTCGAGCGAGATGAAGCCGCCAATACCGCTCATGCCGGGAGGGCCTCCAGCGGGGTGCGGGTGAGCTGATGCCGCCAGATCTCGGCTCCGAAGGAGTTAAGTTCAAAACTGCCTTGGGACGGCAAGTGAAACCGCGCGCGCGCACCATTGGCCCATGAAGCCGAAAAGGCGAACTGGTCTCCCGTCGCGCCCTTGGGAGCGAGGTCGGCCGGCACCCCGGGCAATTGATCTTCTGGCATAATGTTGGACCCGATTCGGCTTCGCAGACGCGAAACCAAGGCTGACTTTCCCTCCGCGCGCGCGGCTCAGCAAGCGAGATTCTTGATGAAACCCAAAACCAGCACTGCTCCATGCGTGAGGTCTTGAATCAGCCGCCACTACTCTGCCACCCTAGCGGCCATGAAAGTCGGCAAGCTCCTCCACACGCGCTACCGCGTGAACGACATCGAACGCACCGTGAAGTTCTACCGCGAGATCCTCGGGCTCGAGGAAGTCCGGCGGCACAAGTCCCCGCGCGGCTCCGAATTGGTGTTCCTCAAAGCCCCGCAGAGCGAGGAGACCATTGAAATCTGCTATTTTCCGTCCAGCGGGCCCGTGCAAGTGCAGCCGGACCTCACGCATCTGGCCTTCTCCGTGGACAGCCTGGAGGAGTTCGGGAAGCACCTGACCGCCCACGGCTTGAAGTATTCGGACGGCCCGACGATGAAGGAAAGCGGCGGTGGTTTCGCCTTCGTGGACGCCCCGGAGGGCTATGAGATCGAGCTGATCCAGGCCGCCAAACAGCCCGGCGCGGGCGGCTATTGAGCAAGCCGAGGCTCTCGAGCCCAGGCATGACTCCAATACTGCCTAAGATTTATAGCGTGTCCCCAGCACGCCGCTTTGTTACAGTCGGGCAAGTCACATGAGCCGACCTACCCGCATCTCGTTTGGTTTCATGGCCGGGCTGCTGGTCATCGTGGCCGTCATGGGCCTGGCCACGCCGTTGTTGACGGTCCTCTTCTCCTTTTTCCTCCTGCACGTCTTCAGCTTCAAGGGCCGCAGCAAATCCATGGCGGTCGCGCTGTTCCTGGTGGCCATCGGCGCGGTCTGCCTAGGGGTGATGATCTTCACCGCCCACACGGTCGTGGCCGCCCCGCAGATCGTCGAGCGGCTGATCCCCAAGCTCGCGGACTATGCCAGCAAGTGGAATATCGAGCTGCCTTTCAAGGACCTTCACGGCCTGCTCACGATGCTCAAGGTGGAGGCCATGGAGCGCTTCGGCCTGGTGGGGCTGGCGGGCACGAACCTGGTGCGGCAGATGGCCTTTGTCGTCATCGGCATCGTCGTGGCCATCAGCCTGTTCGACAATGCGGCCATTGTCATTGACCGCGACAAGCACACGCTGAAGAACAACCTCTACTCCTTGTCCGCAGACGAGATCGGTAAGCGGTTCGAGCTGTTCTACAAGAGCTTCCACACGGTCATGGGGGCGCAGATCATCATCTCCGCCATCAACACCGTGTTCACGGGCATTTTCCTCGCGGTGGTCGGCTATCCCTACTGGCAGTTGCTCATTGTGGTGACGTTCCTCTGCGGCCTGCTGCCGATCCTGGGCAACATCCTGAGCAACGCGCTCATCGTCTGCGTGGGCCTGACGGTGAACATCGAGCACGCCCTGGGTGCGCTGGCTTTCCTCGTCGTCGTGCACAAGCTCGAGTATTTCCTGAACAGCAAGATCATCGGCAAGCGCATCCAGAACCCGATGTGGATGACGCTCCTGGGCCTGATTCTCGGCGAGCGCCTCATGGGCGTGCCCGGCATGATCCTCGCGCCGGTGATCCTCCACTACATCAAGATGGAAACCTCCCGCGTGGCCGTGGAGCAGAAGACCGGCGAGACGGTGGAAGCGCCGATCCCGGCGGAGTAGCCGGGAGAGTGCGGCCGCGCTCCACGAACTCGGCAGTCCACCGGACTGCAAATCGGCTTTCAAGCAATGGCCGCGAGCGTTTTGCGTCTCCCTGGACATGGGTAGCCTGCCCGACATGCGGCTTGCCAAAGCTCCGCCACTGACAAACCTTGCCCGCGTGAAGAAACATCACTGGATGCTCGTGGCTGTCCTGCTCAGCCTCGCCCTCGTCGTCGCCCAGGCCGCGCAGTCCGCCGCCGCACCCGCCAAAGCGGCGGCCAAGCCCACCCCGGGCATGGAAATCGCCCAGACCATCACCACCATCACCGGCGTGGCCATTTCGCCGCTGCTGGGCGTGAGCGCCTGCGGTGCCTGGACCTATTTCAAGACGGACTCCGCCCAGCGCGGCAAGCTCTCGTGGTATGCCCAGCCGTGGTTCTGGGCCAGCGGCCTGCTGCTCGTCGGCGTGGTCTTCCTCAAGGACACCGGCGGCGTGGTGGTGCCCACCGCCCTCAAGAAGCCGCTGGATGTCGCCGAGGCCTTCGAGAACAAGGTCAGCGGACTGGTCGCCGCCGGTGCCTTCGTGCCGATTGTCGCGAGCGTGTTCGGCTCGGATGCGGTGAAAGAAGCGATGGCCGGCAACGCCATGTTCGCCTCGCTGGGTGTCTCCGGGATTTTCAACGTCCTCATGGTTCCCTTCGCCATCGTCGCCTTCGCGGTGGTGTGGCTGGCCGCGCATGCGATCAACATGCTCATCCTGATCAGCCCGTTTGCCACGGTGGACGCGGGGCTGAAGGCGTTCCGCACCTTCCTGCTTTCCACGGTCACGATCACGGGCTTTGCGAACCCCATGGTCGGCGCGGCGTGGTCGCTCATCATCATCATCGGCAGCTACTTCCTCTCGGGCTGGGCGTTCCGGCTCACGGTCTGCGGCACGCAGTTCATCTGGGATTACTTCAGCTTCGGGCGGACGCGCTTCCGGCCGGACCCCAAGGGCAACAGCATGTTCCTCGCCCGCGAAGTGGACAAGGTCCCCATCCGCACCTACGGCACACTGGCGCGCACTGAAGCGGGCGAACTCGTCTTCACCTATCGTCCCTGGCTCGTGCTCGCACCGCGCACGCTCACCCTGCCCAAGGCCACCTACGCCGTGGGTGTGGGCGTGTTCCACAGCGAGATTGTCGTCGTGAACGGTGAGGAAGAGACCGCCATGTTCACCCTGCCGCCGCGTTACAGCACCCACGAGCAGACGCTCTCCGATTGCTATGGCTGGGGGGCGACGACCGACGTGGGCATCATCGCCGGGCTGAAGGCCATCGGCCGGTTCATGGGCGAGCTGTGCGGGTTCGGCAGCAGGCCCGTGATCGCCACGTGAAATGAGCTTTATGAAACCGCCAATGATTCGGGTCGGACAAAGCCGCGCGCTGCCAAATTATTGTCTGGCCCAAGTCTCTGGGGGCTTGCCACTGCTCCTCGTCCTGCTCGCCACCGTGGCGCTGACGGGCTGTAAACCCGGCGACAAGGAAGAGCTGCGCGGCAAGTCCGACGAGCGTTATCTCAAGATGGTCGGCAAGCCCTCGCCGCCGCTGAAATTCAAGGCGCTCGATGGCCGTGAGGTGGACCTGGTGCAACTGCGCGGCAAAGTCGTCCTGCTCGATTTCTGGGCCACCTGGTGCCCGCCGTGCATTGAGGAGATCCCCCACGTGCGCGAGGCCTACGAGCGCTACAACAAGGACGGCCTTGAAATCGTGGGCATCAGCTTCGATGCCGACCGGCAACGGCTGGAGGACATGGTGAAGCGCGAGGGCCTCAAGTGGCCGCAATACTTCGATGGCGGCGGACGCGACGCCGCACCGGGCAAGGACTTTGGCATCCTGCACTGGCCTTCGATGTGGCTCCTGGATCGCAACGGCGTCGTGCGCTTCATCAGTGCGGGCGCGGGCATGGACCGGAAGATCACCGCCCTGCTCAAGGAAACTGGCAACCCTGTCAACGCCGCGCGCAATGTCTTCGAGAAGAAGGCAGCCCTCGACCGCAGCGGCGACGAGCCGGTCGCGGCCACGCCCGGCAAGCCCGCTCCGCCCCCCGGTGGACCCATTTCCCCGCCCGGTGCGCCGCAGGACGCGATCTATCTCCAGTGGCTCGGCAAGCCCTTCCCCGCGCTGCAGTTCACCGCGATTGATGGGCGGCAGGTGGACACGGACAAGCTGCGCGGCCGCGTGCTCCTGATTGATTTCTGGGCCACCTGGTGCCCGCCGTGCATGGCGGAAATCCCCCACGTAAAGGCGGCTTACGAGCGCTTCAACAAGCAGGGCTTCGAGGTCATCGGCGTCAGCGCGGATGAAACCCGTGCCGATCTGGAACGGGTCGTGAAGGCGAAGGACATGCCGTGGCCCCAGCTCTTCGAAGGCCGCACGGGGGCCGCGCCCAACCTCCGCCGCTACGGCGTGCAGCACTTCCCCACCATGTGGCTCGTGGACCGTCAGGGCATCATCCGCGATGTGACCGGTGCCGTGGCACTGGAGGACAAGGTCGCGCGCCTCGTCGCGGAGAGTGGCGCCGCGCTCGCGGTGGCACCCAAGGCCAACCCGCCCGCCGGTGCGGAAGTGCTCCCGCGCCCGGCCCCGGCTGATGCAACCAAAGTCGCTTCCACCTCCCCTGCCCCGGCCGCCGTGCCGCCCGCACCTCCGAATCCGGCCCCTGCCCCGCGTCCGGAAATCAAACTCGGGGACAACGCCATCAGCCTGAAGAACATCACCATCACTGCGAAGCGCAGCACCGCCCTGCTGCAGATTGGCACCTCCACCTACACCGTCTCGCCGGGCACCGATGTGGTCTTCCCCTCCGGCGGGAAGCAGCTCAAGGCCCACTGCACCGACATCGAGCGCAGCGCCGTGATCCTCACGGTCGAAGGCCGGGCTGAACCGCTGCGCCTTGTGTTGCCGTAGGCGGCGGATTGGCCGCGAAAGGGCCAGAGACACAAAGAAAGGCTTTCCGCTGTTTTCGGCGGAATGGCGTGTGGAAGAAGCTCCAAATTCCAACCTCCAAATTCCAAAGAAACTCCAAATTTCAAATTCCAAAGGGAAACGTTGCCCGACACTTGCCGGGCAAGCCGAGCCGCCACCCAGCCCTTGAGCCAGGGGCCGAATCAAGGATGAGGCGCCAGCCGCGTGGCGCGCTGAACGATTGGAATTTGAGGCTTGGAGCTTCTTTGGAGCTTGGGACTTGGAGCTTGGAATTTCCCTGCCCGCCTCTCCGTTCCACCGAAGACCACAAAGAGCCCGCGGCAAAAATGAAGCCCCTCCGTTTCGCGCCCTTTCGCATGTTTCGCGGGCACCACATTCCCCACCCAGCCTACATCGGCGGGCGCATCCGCTCGCTGATCCAGGGCCAGCCATAGCGGTAGGCCAGGTAGCACAGCACCAGGAAGAGCACGAAGGCGGCGATGGCCATTGCGAGGCGGCGGCGCGCAAACGCCCGGTCCTTCTGCTCCCAATACCACGCGATCCAGATGGTCAACTCGTAGAGGAACTGCAACGGGATGAACATGGCCACCTGCGTCAGCACCTCGGGCGTGGTCAGCAGCGCGCCCAGGATCAGGTTGATCAGGATCATGTAGCGCCGGAAGCCCGCAAGTTTCGTGTAGTCCAGCAGCCCGATCTTCACCAGCGCCAGCAGGATCACCGGCATCTCGAAGCCCGCACCCATGCCGATCATGAACTTGATGCAGAAGCCAAAGTATTCCCCGGCCTCCAGGAACGGGATGTCCACGCCCATCCACAGCGCATACTGGTCCGCCGCGCGGAGGGCCAGGGGCAGGATGAGGAAGTAGCACAGGCACACGCCAGCGGTGAAGAGCAGCGTGGCGGGCAGCATCGCCTTGATGAAATACTTGCGCTCCTTCTCGCGCAGCGCCGGCAAGATGAACTGGATCAGGAAGAAACCCACGAACGGGAACGCCAGCAACAGGCCGCCGAAGAAGGCAATGTGCAGTGAATTGATGAAGGGCGCAGCGATGCCCTTGTAGATCAGGGGCTTGGCCTTGTCCGCCGGCACCTCTTCACCGACCGCACGCACCCGCAAGGTCAGCACCTGATTTGTGCCTTCGGGGACAGGCACCACTTCCAGCTCCACATACCGGTTCGTCGGGATGATCGGCCACGCCACGAAGTTGGTCGCATTGGGCGGCTTGTTCGTGCTGAGGAGCGGCACCTTGAAATTGATCAGCTCCTTGGGGCCAAACATCACGGACACGTGCTGGCGCGTGTCTGTGGACAGATGCGCGGCCCGCTCCAGCGGCCACTTGAACATCGCCACGATCCGATCCGCCGCGAACAGGCAGACCACCATGCCAATGATGATGGCGATGGTCACCTTGATGATCACCCACCGGAGGTCTTCCAGGTGTTCGAGGAAGGGCTTGATCGGGCCACCTTCGCCGGGCTTCTCGTCGAAGAGCGGTTCCAGCGTGTCGTCCCCGCCGCCGCCACCCGTCGTGGTCAGCGCGGAACCGCTGTGCGCGTCCCCCTCACCCGGACCGTGGTGGTAGTGCTCGTCGTATTGGTATTCGTGGTGATACGGATCCTCGCCGGGACCATGGTGATGGTCGTGATACTGCTGCTCGTGCAGCGGATCGTGGGCCGGGTCATGAACCGGATCATGCGCGTGATCATGCGCCGGGTCGTGGGGCGCGTGGTATTCCGAGCGCGGCTCGTCGAGAACGGGTGGAGCCGTGATGGCACTCGGGTCCATCGGCACGGTGCCCTGTGGCGCGGTGGGGGCCGGAACCGCAGCGGGTGCCGACGGGGTGACAGCAGCTGCGTCCGCCGCTTTAACTACCGGAGCAGGAACGGGTGACGTGGGCGACGCAGACGCCGACGGCTCCGCACCAGCCGCAAGCGGCTGCGTGGGAGTGGAGTCCGGCTTGGCCGCAGGCAGTCCTTCAGGGTGGCCCGGTCCGGGCTTCACTGAATCCTGCTCTGGGGAAGAGGGACGCGCCTCGTCGGGATGGGCCATGGCTCAAACCCGGGAAAGGCGTCAGGCCTTGGTCGCGGGAGCGGGCTGGGCCGCAGTGGCAGGCGCGGGTTGCGCTGCCGGGGTGGCGGGAGCGGGCGTGGCCGCAGGCGTCGGAGCCGGGGCCGGACGGCGGGGCGGCTCTTCATGCATGGCGCGCTCCAGCTCGTTCTGCACATCACCCGAGGCCTTCTTGAATTCCTTGATGCCCTGGCCGAGGCCCTTCATGAAGGTCGGGATCTTGTTGGCGCCAAACAGCACCAGCGCGACCACGGCAATGAGGATCAGTTCACCGCCACTCAGGCCCAGCACAGCAAAACATGCGTTCATATAAAACCTCGGGTTGAAGCGTCAGGCCTTAGCGGCAACGGGGGCCGGGGCGGACACAGGGGTGACGGGAGCAGGGCGGCGGGGCGGCTCTTCCATGGCGCGCTCCAGTTCGTTGTGCACGTCGCCGGAGGCCTTCTTGAATTCCTTGATGCCCTGGCCCAGGCCTTTCATGAAGGTGGGAATCTTGTTGGCGCCAAACAGCACCAGCGCCACCACGGCGATGAGAATCAACTCACCACCACTCATGCCCAACATTGCGAAACATGCGTTCATAAAAGCCTTTTGTTAACCGGAACCTAGCCCTCTGTCAGGGTCAAGTAAAGAGACAATCCCGCCCGGCCACTTATTCAGCCGGGCGGGAATTTGTCGCGGAATCAGAGCCCGTTGGGCTTGAGGAGAACGAGTTCGCCCCGGCGGTTCTTGGCCCAGGCGGATTCGGTGTGGCCGAGTTCAGCGGGCTTGTCTTCGCCAAAAGTTACCGTGCGGAGCCGGTCGGGCGCGATGCCCGCCTTCGCGAGGCGCTCGCGGATGGCCAGCGCCCGGCGCTCGCCCAAGGCGCGGTTGTATTCTTCGGTGCCGCGCTCGTCGCAGTGGCCCTCGATTAGCAGCTTGTTCTGGGGCGAGGCCTTCAAGGCGGCGATGACCGGTTGGAGCTTGCTCAACTCGCTGGCCTTCACGATGGCCTTGTCGTAATCGAAGTGAAGCGTGTTCGCGGCGAAGGCAATGCGGTCGGTGAGCATGCCATCAAATTCACCCACCGGAGGAAGATCACCACCACCTTGCTTGGCCGGAATTGACTGAGTGAATACCGGCGGCACTTCGTTGCCGGGCGGCCTGACAGTCTCCACTCGAGGCGAAGTGGGGCCAGGGAGTCCGCCCCCGGGATTCAAGCTATCCAAGGGGTTCCTGGGTGTGGCCGCAGTGCTCGCCAGCTCATTGTTGGGCTTGGTGGCGCTGTCAACGCTCGTGCGCCCAGGCGGAATCGGCGTGACATTCTTCGGGCCTTTCTTGCACCCGGTGACGGTGACAACCGTGAGCAAAGCCACGGAGGCGAGCTTGAGGAAAATGGAGGGTTTCATAGTTTGTTTTCTACTGGTGAAAGTCTTCAACGGGCCCATGCGGGCTGGGAGCAGTTTCCCAAATTCAGCGCCACATCCTTCACGCGCTTGGTGGGCACGTCAAGCAGAGACAGGGACATTGGGCCCCCGCGGCCGCGTTTGCTGAACATGATCGTGCGCGAATTCGGCGCCCACGTGGGGTCCTGGCCGGAAACGAGCGACAGCGCCTCGCCGCCCGCAGCAGGCACGGTGCAAATCTCGAACTCGCCGCGCTGCGTGGTAAACGTGATGGACTTGCCATCCGGCGACCAGTCCGGCTCGGTGGCGTTGAACACGCCGGTGGTGCGAATGCGCTGCGGTGCGCCGCCCTGCGCGGAAATGCGGTAGAGCTGCGCCGGACCGTCATCGCTGGACACGTAGCAGATCGTCTGGCCGTCGGGCGACCAGCACGGCGAAGAGACGCCCTCGCGCGCATTCGTGAGCTGCTGCAGGCCGCGCCCTTGAATGTCGGCGACGTAGAGATCCGGCTTGCCGCCCTTGCTCAACACCATCGCCACGAGCCGTCCGCCGGGTGCGACGGCGGGCGACAGATTGGACCCGCCGTAGCGCGCGACGATGTGCCGTTCGCCGGTGACGAGGTTGTGCGAGAAGACGTCCGGGTTGTTGAGCTTGTAGGAGGTGTAGGCGAGCCACTGGCTGCCCGGCCCCCAGGAGGGCGAGGCGACGATCGCGCCATCACGCGTCACCGCAAAGGCGTTGTGACCGTCGTAATCCGCGATGAAGACCTCGCCCGCGCCATTGGGGGCCTTGGCCTTGAACGTCACTCGCGTCTGCGCGATGCCGCGTGTTTGCGTAAGCGCGAAGATCACATCGTCCGCGAAGGCGTGGGCAAGCTGGCGCTGGTCCGCGCCCGTGTAGGCCTTGGAGAGGAGGTAATTCTTCGCCCGGTCGGAGACAAAACCTTCCAGGCGTGCGCCATTGGTGCCATGCACGAGCACCACGGCCTGATCCGCGCCGACCACCGCGCAACCACCAACTTCCAGGTCAAAGCGCAGCGTGCTGGCTACTTCCCCAGTGAAGCCGCTCAGTGAAATGGGGATGGGCTTCGTGCCATCGCCTGTTTTAAACACCTTGAACGTGGGTTCCTGCGCCGCCACGCCCAGTGGCCTGAGAGCGGCAGCGGCGAGCATCGAGGTGGCAAACTGGCGGCGGTTCAAATTCATCCGGTAGTGCGTTTGGCTTTGAGGTTGAAATCAATGTTAAAGGTCCGTTGCGATTCCCGGAAACTCGCCGGGAACGGCTCGAACTGCAGGACCTTTTGAAGCGTTTCCCGCACCGACTTGTCAACTGAACTGTTGCCGCAGGGCTTGATTACCTGCCATTCCAGCACGCGCCCGTTCCGCGCGACCGTGACGGTGACGCCCACGACGGACACGGCCTCGTTGAGATTCGGCGGCACGAGCCACATCTGTTCGTAGATGCGCACCATCATCTGCCCGTAGTCGAGGAAGGCGGCGGCGTTGGGACCGCCCCCCGCGTCAATGTTGATGTCCACCGGAGTGGAGAGCCCGCCGTGCACGCCGCCGAGGATGGACTTGATGCGGGCCGCCTGCTGAAGGTGTGCCTGCTGCGCGGCACGGGCGTCCGCCACAGCCTGGGCACGCTCCTCTGCCTCCGCGCGCTGCTTCGCCTTCGCGTCCTCCTCGGTCTTGCGGGAGACGAGGTTCTTGGTGTCCGCGATCTTGATCGTGGACTTGGTCGGCGTGGGGGGCGCGGCCTTGGCGGTCTTGGACGACTTCTCGGAATGTTCCACCGTCTCGTGTTCCGGCTCCTTCGCCTTCTTGGTGTCCTTCTTGGGCGGGGCTTCCTTGCCCTTCGCGGAGATGGCAAGGGAACGGGGGTCCGCCTTGGCGGTCTTGGGGGCAGGCTCCTTGACCGTCTCCTTGACCATCTCTTTCTTCGGCAACTCTTTCGGCGCTTTGGGGACTGGAGGCGGAGTTTTCACGACCACCTTGGGCGTCTCGGCCGGTTTGGGCGGCGGCGTCGGCTCCACCGGGCGCGCCGGCTCGACGGTCTTTGGTGCCGGGGCCACCGCCACCGGCGGCGGGGCGACCGGAGCGGCGGGCGCGGCCACCGGCGCGGAAGCCGGAGCCGCCGGAGGAGCGGGCGGGCGTTCGGATTCGCGGAGCAGTTCGTCGAGCACGCGCGCCGAAATCACCGTGACCGCTGGCGAGTTCAACCGCGGCTTCTCCGGCAGGAACGCGGGCGCGACGCAGACAATCACGATCAGCAGCGCGTGCATCGCTGCCGAGGCAAAAAAACATTTTGTCTGGAACCGGCTGTTCACTCGGTCAATGGATAAGGATTCGCCAACTCAAATTCACCCGCAACCACGGATTCGACGGGAGCGTGGAAAAAATGCTCCGGCACTTTTTGAATCTACTACGCTGCTTTCGGTCTCCGCTGTCAGTAGAAGTCCCCAGCCTCAAATCAGTGAACCTATGTTTCAGCGGCAACGGCGCGGCCTATCCCAACTTGGGGCAACGCCCCAGGAAAGACCCACCATAAAACCGAGGGCTGCAAGCCCGACCCAGCGTCAATCCAGAACTGGGCCGCTTCGCAGTCCGAGCAATCGATCCCAAGCACATTAATGGAGCGGGCGTTCGGCCCGACGACAGGTGGTCCTCTCCTCACGACGCGACCTCACCGCACCCGCAGAACTGTTTTGGAACTGGGGCTTCGGACCTTGTCCACCATTACTGCCTAGGCTCGGTGCTGAAACTCACCTGCGTCATCCCGCGCCGCGTGCAGCGGTCCAGCAGTTGCATCGCGTAGTCGAGCTTCCCGTCCTTGTCCCCGCGCACACGGATGATGAGGTTCGGATTCGCCTGAAAGTCAGCGACAAGCTGCGCCTCGATTTGATCGAGCGTGAGCGGGCGCTTCTGGAGGCGGAAGTTTCCAGCCCGGTCAATTTCCACGGTGCGGATGTCCTCGGCCTTCGGCGGGCGCTGATCCGGGCGGTTCGTGCCGACCGGCAGGTTCATGTTCAGTGAGCCTTCGAGCATCGGGGTGGTGATGACGAAGATGATGAGCAGCACGAACGCCAGGTCGAGCAGCGGCGTGATGTTGATCTCGCTGAGCGTCACGAGCGAGTTGCGCTGGGAGAATCGTCTCATGGCAGCTCAGAAAGGGACGGCAACGTTCCGCTCGGGCGGCGGCGGATCAGGCACGCTGCGCACCACCGCCCATGCGGCCAGCGCCAGCAGGATCACCAGGAAAAATCCGCGGACCAGCCGTTTCTGTTTCCGGTTGCGGAGCGGCCGGCCAAACCGCGGCAGATCAATCGTGCGGGCTCGGAGGCGCTTGCGGCACTTCGCGCACCGGCTCGAGGAGCGGATGTTCTTGTGGCTGCATTTGGTGCACTTGACCCAGAGGTGCGAGCCGCACTTGACGCACTTGACGGCATCGCGCTCGTTATACTTGCCGCACTCCGCGCAGTGGACCGGGGCATCGGTCTGCGCGCTCGGAGCGGGGGGGATGGATTCACCGGAAATCACGTGGTTCCTGTTTAAGTGGCGGCCGGCGGCTCACCGGGACACCTTGCGGGCGAGTTTTTTCACGACGTGCTTGACGGTCTGCAGCACCCCCTCCGGCAGCTCGGCCATGCAGCGCGAGCACCGCGAGTGGGTTCGCGGGGCGCGCTTGCCGCAGCCCCGGCATTTCCGCCAGAGCAGCGCGTTGCACCGCTTGCAGTGCTCGGCCTCAAGGGCGTTGTGCTGCATGCACTTGGAGCAGTGCAGCGGTGCGGGACCGGGCACGGGAGGCTTATGTTTGGCAGACACGTCTTATTCGTCCTTCAAAAACTCTGTCTCCAGCTTCGACGCCAGTTCTTGCGCGAAGTTGTCCAGCTCGACAGTCCGGACGCGGAGGTTGTGAACGAGCCAGTTGTAACCAAACATCGAAGGAATGGCAACCAGGAGTCCGGCCACCGTGGTGACGAGCGCCGCCGCCACGCCGGGCGCCATCGCCGCGAGGTCCGCCTTTTGCGCCTGCGCCACGCCGGCAAACGTGTCCATCACGCCCCAGACGGTGCCCAGCAGCCCCAGAAACGGCGCGCCGCTGACCGCCAGCGCGAGCAGGATGATGCCGGACTCCAGCCCGAGCGACTCCCGGGCCACGGCACCTTCGAGCGTGCGCTTGATGTGCTCCATGGACTTCAGGGACACGTGCTTCTTCCGCGAGCCATCGGGCTGCTTGAGCCGCGCCTCGGTCTCCACGCAGCCCTCTTGATAAACGGTGAAAAGCGGGCAGCCCTCCACCTGCACGCGGCGGTCGTGGATGTCCAGCACGGTCTTCTGTGCGCGGAACTCCGCCATGAACAGGTCGTTGAGCCGGCGCGCGCGGCGCATCTGGAGGCTTTTCGAAACCATCACGGACCACGCGAACATCGAGAAAATCACCAGGCAGACGATGATGATCTTCGCCTCGAGCGTGGACGTGACCCAGATGTAGGACAACTGGGAATTCGTCCCTGCGGCGAGCAGGCAAAGCGGTGCGTTCATGAAACTATATCAACCCGGAGCCATTCGGTCTGACGTGTTTAACTCCCGCCGCCAGCACGGTCAAAGCAAACGTGTCACCCGCGTGACATCAGACGCAAGATTTACCCGCATGCTCCCGGACTTCGCGTTGGCGAGGAGCGCGGCCTTCAGGCCGCAGAAACGTGGCCGGCGGGCGGTTCAGCACGACCACCCGGCCCGGCTTACGACTTAACCCGAACTCCGAAGCGAAATTTAAGGAATCGTGGATGAACACCGAGGGACAGACGGAAATCGATGGCGGCGACCTTGGTTTTTTTGAAGGCGGAAAAGTTGACGCGAATTGCGCTAATTATCGCGAATTAGCGGGCTTGAAAATTGGTTCCTCGCTGTTTTCGGTGGAATGAGGCTCGGGGCCATTGGCTGCCCCAAGTCCACCGGAGTCGCGCGTCGGGCGTGCATTAGTCCCGGAGGGACGCCCGATAATAGCCCAGCGATTCATCGCTGGGTTGGGCCAGGGCTGCTGGCCAGTCCCGCAAGGACGAAAGAACTTCTCCGCACGGGGACGCCCACGAAGCTCCATTCTGCCGTCCCTCCGGGACTCATCGTCTTTGCCAACGCGGCTCCCAGCGATGAATCGCTGGGCTATTCTCTTTCGCCCTCTGGGCTGAGCCCAAGGCCATTCCACCGGAAACAGCGGAGAACCTGAAAATTCGCGTCAATTGGCGCAATTCGCGTCAAAATCCGCTGCCCTTTCCGTCCGAGGTTCAACCCGGCGTCTGCATTCCACTTCCGGGTTCGGGTTTAACCGCCACGGGACATTGCCAGCCCGACAATGATCAAGGCTCCCAGCCCCACGCTCAACCAGACGAAGAACTTCGGATGCCGGTCCAGAAACCGGTCCAGCGCCCCGTCCAGTCGTCCCCCGCCTCCACCGGAGCCAGATCCCCCGGCAGGACGGCGCCTCATGTAGTCGCGATCCTGAATTCCCATGCCGGTGAGCGATACCGGGCCGGGGCCGCGCTGTCAAACCTTCGGCTCGAAGCCCGGGCGATACTCGCGCTTCCAGAGCTTCTGCGCCTCAGGATTGCCAATGATGTGGCCCGTCTTTGGATCGATGTTCAGCACGGAGCTGGTGCGGTAGGCGATGTTGGCGAGGTGGCACATGAGCGCGCTCTTCTGGCCTTCGCTGATCGGCGAATTGAGCGGCTTGTTCTCACGGATGGCGTCAGAGAAGTTCGCAAAATGCGGCACGTCGCCACCGCCAGGTCCGCCGGTCTTGGTCGCCACTTCCTTGCCGGCGTGGTCGTAGATCGTGTAGTCGTTGCCGCCGGTCATGGTCATCATGCCCTTGTCCCCGTAGAAGGACACGAAGGGGTTCTTCTCGCCCTTGCGCGGATTGCACGAACTGTCGTCCCACGACGCCCCGCAATGGCCGAAGTCATAGACGGCCGAGCCCGTGTCCGGCGTCTCCTGATCGTCCTCAAAATGATAACGCGCACCGAGGAAGGTGACCTTCGTCGGGTAGTCCACGCCGAGCCCCCAGCGGGAAACGTCCAGCGCATGCACGCCGTTGTTCGCCATCTCGCCACCGCCGTAGTGCCAGTGCCAGTGCCAGTTGTAAGGATGGATGTTGTCCTTGTAAGGCCGTTCGGGCGTGGGCCCCTGCCACATCGCCCAGTCGAGCGTGGCCGGCGGGTTCCCCGGCTGGCCCTTCCGGATGGTGGGACGCGCTCCGCTATAATAGCAGCGGGAGAAAAGCACCTTGCCGATCACGCCCTCGCGCAGCTTCTGGATGGCCTCCACGACATTCGAATAGCTGCGGCGCTGGTTGCCCATCTGGCACTTGCGCTTGTATTTCGCCGCCGCTGCGACAATTGCCTCCGCTTCCCACGGGTTGTGGCTGCCGGGCTTCTCGACGTAAACGTGCTTCCCCGCCTGCATGGCCATGATCGCTGCCGGCGTGTGCCAGAAGTTCGGCGCGGCGATGGAGATCGCGTCCACGTTCTTGTCGTCCAGGATGCGGCGGAAATCACCAACCCCCTTCGGCTTGCGGTCGGGCTGCTTGTTCTCCGCAGTCTTCAAGCCGTTCGCCAGCCGCGCCGAGTCCACATCGCACACATAAGCCACCTCAACGTTGTTCACGCCCAGATGTCCGGCGACATGCGCCATGCCGCGCGAAAGCCCCATCACGCCAACCACGACGCGGTTGCCGGGGCTTTCTGCAGGCAGCACCGCAGGGGGCCGGCCCAAGGCCAGCACCGCGCCCAAGGCACCGGTGGACTGAACGAAACGACGACGGGAAACAGGCGAAGAGTTCATGTGTGCCATTTTCGATGCAGAGGACCGTTCACGAATTCAGCAATGCTTCAGGGCTGCCGAGTGTGACGTGCTCCGTATTACGTGTTGCGTGCAAAATTCCTGGCGCGTCCGAATGGAATCGGGTTCACGCACCACGCACCACGCACCACGTTTCCCCTCACTGCTTCGGGTTCGCCACGCCGATCGTGCCGAAACCGATGCGCGGGCCGGCGTTGCCGACCGGCTGGCCACCGTCGTCCGGCTTGGCGTGGATGACCACGCCGCGACCGATGATCGGGTTTTTAGGTCCGAGCATGGAGATGTTCTTGAACTCGCCGCGATACACCGTCTTGCCCTCGGCGTCGGCCTGGAGGTTGCCGAGATCGCCCGCGTGGCGCGCATCCGTGCCCGGCAGACCGTGCGGCTTCTCCTCGGGATTATAGTGTCCGCCCGCCTTGGTGGCATCGGTCGAGGTGGAGTCCCCGAACTCGTGAATGTGCATCGCGTGCTGCTGGTTGGGCGTCAGGCCCGAAATCTCGCCATAGACATAAACGATGCCGTCCACCTCGGTGAAGCGCACGACGCCCGCGCACTTGTTGCCAGCGGTGGGCTGGATCACGGCCAGGAGCTGCTTCACGACCGGCCCGGTGGCCGCCGCAGCACCATGCTTGTGACCAGGATCATCGCAGCAGGAGTGGGCGCAGCCCGTGGAGAAGAAGGCATAAGCCCCGGCGAGCAGACCGGCGGCGAGGGAGAGAGGCTTGTTCATGGAGACAATGAGTTCAGCAGTGATGTTAGGTTCGCGTGAAAACGTAGCGATACTGACGCCCGTTAACAAGTGGGGATTCGGTTCCTTCGGGTTTTACCCCCTGTCTGCACCCAGTTCCTTAACTTGACGGTGTGGGTTATTACGTCTAAGACGGAAGTGCCGTTTGGCCCTGTCGCCGCCTATTCAAACCACCCAGCAATGAAAAGCCTCCTCGTGTTTCGCAAACTTTGGCCAGCAATCCTGCTTGCCGCCCTGTCCGTCCTGTCGCCCGCCCGCGCAGACGATGACGGTCGCTTCATCGGCCGCTCGATTGACCTGACGGACAAATCACGCGTGGAAGGCAACTATGTGGCGCCGCCGCGCCCGGTTACTCCCCCGCCCCCTCGCCCGGCCCCGCTCCAGGTGCAGGCCACGCAGGTCAGCGGCGAGGCCCGCGGCTGCAATGTCCGCCTCATCAAGCAGATGCCCGGCGAAGTCGTCTTCGGCCAGGAGTTCATGTATCAGCTTCAGGTCTTCGCCAATGAGAACGTGGCCGATGTCATTGTGAAGGACATCGTGCCCGAGGGCGCGGTCTACGTCCGCAGCGAGCCGCCCGCCAAGGTGACCGGCAACCTGCTTGAGTGGAACCTCAACGAGATGGACGCCGGCCAGGTCCGTGAAATCCGCGTCTGGCTTCGCCCCGAGCGTGAAGGCCGCCTCGGTTCCTGCGCCACCGTCCACGCCCTCTCCCGCGCCTGCGCCTTCACCATGGTCGGCCGCGCCACCCTTTCCATCACCAAGACCGGTCCCGCCACCGCCATCCTCGGCGAGGACGTCGGCTACAACATCGTCGTTTCCAACTCCGGCACCGCCGTCGCCAAGGGCGTCGTCGTGACTGACACCATCCCCGACGGCCTCACCCACGCCAGCGGCCAGTCCACGCTCAGCTTCAACGTCGGCGACCTCGGCCCCTCGCAGTCCCGCGCCATCCCCGTCGTCCTTAAGGGCGTGAAGCGCGGCCGCCACACCAATGGGGCCACTGCCACCTCCTCGAACGCCGGCAAGGTCAGCGCCGAGGCCGCCACCACCATCTTCCAGCCCGGCATCACCGTCACCAAGACCGGCCCGCAGGAGCAGTTCATCGGCAAGTC
The DNA here is from genome assembly GCA_964578245.1 of uncultured Klebsiella sp. GTDB lineage: Bacteria > Verrucomicrobiota > Verrucomicrobiia > Limisphaerales > SXTU01 > SXTU01. The sequence continues at coordinate 40,509 of CAZOCL010000015.1, forward strand.
CGCTGACTACACCATCACCGTCAGCAACATCGGCGACACCACCTTGAACAACGTCACCGTCACCGACACCGCCCCGCAGGCCACGCGCATCCTCGCCGCTCCCGGCGCGACCGTCGCCGGCACGCAGGCTGGCTGGCGTCTGGCCGAACTCGCTCCCGGCGAGAAGAAGACCTTCACCGTCACCCTCACCACCGCCACCGCTGGCACGCACGCCAACGGCGTGGTCGCCGCCGCGGGTGGCCTCAGCGCCAACGCCCAGGCCGCCACCCTCTGGCGTGGCGTCGGCGGCATGCTCGTCGAAGCCGTGGATGATCCGGACCCGATCCTCGTCGGCAGCACCACCACCTACACGGTGCGCATCACGAACCAGGGCTACGGCGACCTGATCAACATCAACACCGTCGGCACGTTCCCGAAGGAACTGACCCCGCTGGCCGCGCAGGGCGGCACCGTGACTGGCCAGATGGTCCGCTTCCAGACCGTCCCGCGCCTGGCCTCCAAGCAGTCCGTTGAGTTCAAGGTCACCGCCCGTGGCGCAAGCGAAGGCGATGCCCGCGTGAAGTTCAGCTTCACCGAGGACAGCCTCACCGCCCCGGTCATCAAGGAAGAGAGCACCCGCGTGTTCTAAGCCACGACCGACAAACATTCACACGCAGGCCCGGCAGCAATGCCGGGCCTTCGTTTTGGATGGAACTGCTTTTCCTGCGAGACAACTGGAAGCCCAAGTCTGGACGCGATGCCGTAAACTTCCCAAAGATTCAGGGAAGACAAAGATTTTGGATTCCAATCTTTGTCTTCCCTGAATCTTTGGGTTTTCCGCTGGTTCCTACGGTGGGCCGTCCGATGTCTGAACCCGAATTCCGAAGGGAGAACCGCGGATAACGCGGATGACGCGGATAAAGAACCGGTGGCGCACGCACGCCACCGGTTGAATTGGTTCCTTAACGCAACGCTGGAAAGCCATTCCGTGTCATCCGCGTTATCCGCGGTTTCATTTTCGGAGTTCGGGCTGAATTGGCTCCCGTCCGTTCATCTGAAATTCCGTGCAGCCCCGCCTGCGGTTTGCTACCAATCCGTCACCTTCACCCATGCGCATCCTCATCGCCACCGTCACCGCTGGAGCCGGACACCTGCAGGCCGCCGCCGCGCTCGAAGAGGCCTGGCGCGCCGCCCGCCCTGGCGACACCGTCGAGCGCGTGGACGTGCTGGACTTCGTCTCCAAGCTCTCGCGCAAGCTCTACTCCGAGGGCTATGTGAAGGTCATTGACCACGCACCCGAGCTTTACGCCCACCTCTTCAAGAAGACCGACAGCCCCGCGCTCATGCGCAAGCTCACGCGCGTCCGCCGCACCTTCGCCAGCCGGGCGAACGCGAAGTTCGTAAAGCACGTGAAGACCTTCCGTCCCGACGTGATGCTCTGCACGCACTTCCTGCCGCTGGAGATCACCGGCGCGATGCTCGCCAAGGACCCGGACTTCCGCCCCTTCACCGCCTGCGTGGTCACGGACTTCGAAGCGCATGCGCTCTGGATGGAGCCGTCCGTAAACCTCTACTGCGTCGCCGCTGAGGAGACGAAGGCGCGGCTCGTCGCGCGCGGCGTGAAGACCGAGGACGTGGTCGTCACCGGCATCCCCGTGGCCGCACGGTTCTCGCAACCCGTGGATGCCGCCGCCGTGCGCAAGGCTTATGGCCTGCGGGATGACCTGCCGACGTTGCTCGTGCTTAGCGGCGGCTTCGGCATGGGACCGGTCGCGGAAATCCTCGCCGAACTCGACAAACTGCCGACACCGTTTCAAACGCTGGTAGTCGCCGGGCGCAACGAAGAACTGCGCCGCGAACTCGCCGCGCAGGACCGCAAGCATCCGACCCACGTCCTCGGCTTCGTGCGCAACATGCACGAGCTGATGACCATTGCGGCCCTGCTCATCACCAAGCCCGGCGGCCTCACCACGTCTGAAGCGCTCGCACTGGGCCGGCCGCTCTTCATCCTCAATCCCATCCCCGGCCAGGAAGCGGCCAACAGCGACTTCCTGCTCCAGCACGGCGCGGCGGAGAAGGCCAATCGGGTCGAAGACCTGCCCTACCGCATCGGCCAGCTCCTCGGCTCCAAGAAGCTGGTGGAAATGTCCAACGCCGCGAAGGCGCTCGGCCAGCCCGGAGCAGCCGCAGCGGTCTGCCGGGAAGTCGTCGCCCGAACCAAGGACCGAAAATGAAAGCACATGGAGCACCCTGCTTCGCGCCAGCGTCTTGGACTGCGGCGGCCCTCCGCCGCCTTTGGAAGCGTTCGACACCAAGAGGAGGCACAGAAAGAAACCGCGACGTGCGAGCGGCGACGCGCCTCTCCTCCCTCTCCCCCATCGGGGGAGAGGGC
>CAZOCL010000016.1:0-40615 GCA_964578245.1 uncultured Klebsiella sp.
GGCGGCGGCCTGAAGACCGGCCAGGCCGTCGGCGAGACCGACGAACTGGCGAAGAAGCCGGTCAGCTACCCGATGTCCGTGCCCGACATGCACGCGACCATCCACTGCGCGCTGGGCATCAACCCCGCCAAGAACCTGTTCGACGGCCCGCGCCCCGTCCCCATCACCGACCGGGGCGAGCCCGCCCGGCAGCTCTTCACCTGACCCGTCGCGCGCGGCGTTCACGCCGCTTCAACGTGCAGGGGCAGAGGCGAAATCGGATGTAACATTGTGCTCGAACGGTGAAGCGGCCTGAAGGCCGCGCGCCTGATGGCTTGCACGGTCGCGTCCCAAACTTGCCTGTAGCCACGCGCCTCAAGTTGCCGTCAAATTACCGGACGTCTCACCGGCATGAACCTGCGCGCGCTCACCCCGTTGCTCCTCGCACTGTGCGCGCTGCCGTCCACCACAGTCCGCCCCGCCGCCCCGGTCTCGTCCTCCGAGGAGCTGTTCGTCCGCCGCATCCAGCCACTTTTCAAGGAAAAGTGCCTCGCCTGCCATGGTGACGACCCGCAGAAGCTCAAGGGCGGCCTCGACATGCGCACCCCCGCCGGCCTGCAAAAAGGCGGCGAGAGCGAGAAGCCCTCGGTCGTTCCCGGCCAGCCCGAGGCCAGCCCGCTCTGGCTCGCCGTCACCCGTGAGCATGTGGACGAAAACTGGGCCGCCATGCCACCGAAGGAGAACGACAAGCTCACCGCCGGACAGCTTGCCTGGGTAAAGCAGTGGATCACCCGCGGCGCGGCCTGGCCCGATGCCAAACGGGTCGCAGAACTTTCCCGGATCAACGCCGACAAGTGGTCGGCCGAGGACGGCGTGATGGTAAAGACCGCCGGCGGGCTTTCCCCCGAGTGGACGAACCGCCGCTACCCGCCAGAAAATCTGTGGGCCTATCAGCCGGTGAAGAAGCCAGCCGTTCCGGCGGTGAGTGTTCAGTATTCAGTGTTCAGTAATCAGTCGCGGGCAGCGAAATCCGCGGCAACCGTGGCCGCATCCCCGCTGAAAACTGAAAACTGGATGCTGAACACTGCCCCCGCGAACCCAATTGATGGCTTCATCAACCAGAAACTGGCCGCCGCAAATCTCCGCCCTGCCCCGCCCGCCGACCGCGTCACCCTCCTCCGCCGCGCCACCTTCGACCTCACCGGCCTGCCGCCCAAGCCTCCGGAGATCGAGGCCTTCGTCACCGACGCGCTGCCGGACGACCAGGCCTTCGCCAGGGTGATCGAGCGCCTGCTCGCTTCCCCGCACTATGGCGAGCGCATGGCGCAGCACTGGCTCGATGTGGTGCGCTACGCGGACTCCAGCGGCTTTGCCAACGACTTCGAGCGTGGCAACGCCTGGCGCTACCGCGACTACGTCGTGCGCGCCTTCAACACCGACAAGCCCTACGACCAGTTCATCCGCGAGCAAATCGCAGGGGATGAACTTAGTGAGGCGGACACTCCTGTCCGCCGTGCGGAAACAGATCCTGACCAGCCGAAGCCCCGACTGGGGGACAAGAGTGTCCCCCTCACTTCCGAACTTCTGATCGCCACCGGCTTCCTCCGCATGGGCCCCTGGGAACTCACCGGCATGGAGGTCGCCAAGATCGCGCGCCAGCGTTTCCTCGACGATGTGGCGAACAGCGTGGGCGAAACGTTCCTCGCGCACTCACTCCAGTGCGCCCGCTGCCACGACCACAAGTTCGATCCGGTGCCGACCCGGGACTACTATTCGGTCCAGGCCGTGTTCGCCACGACCCAGTTGAGCGAACGCCCCGCGCCCTTCCTGCCGGACGAGAACATCACCGGCTTCGAGGAGCGGAAGTTCCTCGAAGCCCGGCGCGGCGAGTATCTCGCGGCCTTGAAGCAGCTCGACGAGCGGCTCGTGAAGAACGCAGAAGTGTGGTTCAAGGAGAAGGGATTCGACCCGGCGAAGTGGAACGCCGCCATCGAACAGGCCCAGGATCAGCCGCCCGTAAATCGGAACGGTAAACGGCGCGAGTATGGCAGCGTCTTCGACGGCGCGCGAATGGCCATGGCAAAGCAGGGCGTGCCCGAGCATCAATACCCGCCCAAACTCGTCGGTTTCACCCCGCAGGACTACGGCAACGAACGCGTCGCGCGCAAAGGCCTCGAACGCCTCAAGTGGGAACTCGAACGCTACGAGCCGTTCGCGCTGTCCGTTTACAGCGGCCGCACGCCCGACGTGAAGGCCGTCGTCGCGCCAGTCCGCATGCCGGCCAGCCGCATGACCGCAGGCGAACTCGAAGAAACGTGCGTGCTCACCGGCGGCGACCCGTTCTCTCTGGGACAGAAGGTGAAGCCAGGCGTGCTCAGCGTGCTTGGCGAGGTGCAAAAGACGCCCATCCCCGAGGCCATCACCGGCCGGCGCAAGGCGTTCGCCGACTGGGTCGCCAGCCCGGAGAACCCGCTCACCACACGCGCCATTGCGAACCGCATCTGGCTCTGGCATTTCGGCCAGCCGCTCGCCGGCAACCCCAACAACTTCGGTGGCACCGGCAAGAAACCCACGCATCCGGAACTGCTCGACTGGCTCGCGGCGACCTTCGTTGAGCAGGGCTGGTCCTTCAAGGCGATGCACCGGCTCATCATGACGAGCGAGGCGTATCGCAGGGGGACAGTAATTAGTGAGGAAGTCATTAGTCATCAGTCAGGCCAGACGGCGTCGAAGTCAGGTCCCTCACTAAGCACTGACTCACTTAGCACTAATTACTCTCTGTTCAAGCCGCGCCGCCTCACCGCCGAAGAGCTGCGCGATGCCATGCTCGCCGCGACAGGTGAGCTCAATCCCACCCTCGGCGGCATCCCGAACCGCCCCGAGATCAACCTTGAAGCCGCGCTCCAGCCGCGCCAGGTCATGGGCACGTTCGCCAATGCGTGGACGCCCAATCCGAAGCCCGAACAGCGCCACCGCCGCTCGCTCTATGCGCTGAAGATTCGCGGCCTGCGCGACCCGTTCATGGAAGTGTTCAACGAACCCGCGCCGGATTTCTCCTGCGAGAGCCGCACGACCTCGACCGTCACCCCGCAGGTTTTCAGCCTCTTCAACAGCCAGGCCAGCCATGCCCGGGCGCTCGCCCTGGCCCACCGGGCGGTGAAGCAAACGCAGTCCGATGAGGCGGCGCTCACGCTGTGCTTCCAGCTCGCCTTTGGCCGCAAGCCGGGTGTCGAAGAACTCAAAACCACCCTCGCTCACTGGCGCGCGATGGCGGAGAAACAGCGGTCCGTCAAAGTGGAATCGCCCCGGCCGCCGCTCGCGGTGAAGCGCGAAGCCGTGGAGGAGAACACCGGCGAGAAGTTCACCTTCAGCGAGAAGCTCGAAGCCTATGCCGAATTCGTCCCCGACCTCAAGCCGGAGGCTGTTGATGCCCGCACCCGCGCGCTGGCCGATGTCTGCTTGGTGCTCTTCAATTCCAACGAATTTGCGTATGTTTATTGAACTGGCCTGACTCGAAACGCATGAACCTGACGCGTGTTCAATTTAGCTGCCTCCTGCTGGGAGGCATGATGCTGGCGTCACCCGTCGTGGCGGCTCCGATCCCGGCCGAGCAGCTCAGCTTCTTCGAATCCAAGATCCGCCCCGTGCTGGTGAAGTCCTGTTACGAGTGCCACTCGGTCGAGGCCGGCAAGTCCAAGGGCGGACTCCTGCTCGACACGCGCGAGGGCACACGCATCGGCGGCGAACGCGGGCCGGCAATCGTGCCCCGCGACCCGAAGAAGAGCTGGCTGCTCACCGCCATCGCCCACACCGATGCCGAACTAAAAATGCCGCCCAAGCAGGCGCAGTTGTCCAAGGCCGTCATCGCCGACTTCGAGGCCTGGATCAAAATGGGCGCACCCGATCCGCGCGAGGCCACGGGCAAAACCGTGGAACGTCCCCCGGTGGATTTGAAATCGGGCCGCGCGTTCTGGGCATTCAAGCAACCAGTTCCGCATCCGCTGCCAGTAGTCAAAGATGCGGCCTGGTCGAAGCGGGACCTGGACCGCTTCATCCTCGCCAAACTGGAGGCAAGCCAGCTCGCGCCCTCGCCGGATGCCGAGCCGGTGACCTTGCTCCGCCGCCTTTACTTTGACCTCGTCGGCCTGCCGCCCACGCAGACGGCTGTGCTGGCCTTCGCGAAGCGTGCTGCAGCGGGCGAACTGGACGCAGCCCTCGCGGAGGAAGTGGATTCGCTCCTGAAGTCGCCGCGCTTCGGCGAACGCTGGGGCCGGCACTGGCTGGATGTCGCGCGCTTCGCCGAATCCAACGGCCGCGAGTCGAACCTCGCCTACCCGCATGCGTGGCGCTACCGCGACTGGGTGATTGATGCGGTCAACGCGGACCAGCCCTACGACCAGTTCCTCACCGAGCAAATCGCGGGCGACCTGCTGTCCGCGAAAGACGATGCGGAACGGGCGCGGCGGCTGATCGCCACCGGCTTCCTCGCCTTTGGCGCGAAGGGGCTGAACGAGATGAACAAGGCGCAGTTCGCCGCCGACGTGGTGGACGAGCAGCTTGACGCTGTGACGCGCGCGGTGATGGCGAGTTCCGTGGCGTGCGCGCGCTGTCACGATCACAAGTATGACCCGTTCGCGATGGAGGATTACTACGCGCTCGCCGGCATCTTCCAGAGCACCAAGACCTACTTCGGCACCTGGGTTGACTCGGAGAACAACAACGGCGGTGCGCTCATCCGCCTGCCGGAGCTGCCGGGCCAGTTGATACCCAACCAGCCGATTCCAGCCGCGCGCGTGACCGAGCTGAAATCGCAGCTCGCGAAGTTGAACCAGGAGGAGAGGGACGCGGAAACCGCGCTGAGAAAAGCGGCCGCTGAGAAACGGGACTTGAGCGGCGATGCCTTTGAAATGCTGCGCAATGCCATCCGCATCCTCTGGACGCGGGGCGGCATCGAGGGACAGCTCATGACGGTGGACGACACCGGCCGCGCGCTGCCGATGTGCATGGGCGCGCTCGAGGCGAAACAGGTGAAGGAGGCGCGGCTGCTCGAACGCGGCGAGCTCACGCGCCCCGGAAAAACCGTCCCCCGCGGCTACCCGCGCGTGATCGAAGTCAGCACGGCGCAGCCACCGCCGAAGGAACAGAGCGGCCGCCTGGAGTTCGCCCGCTGGCTCACCAGCCCCGAGCATCCGCTCACTGCCCGTGTGATGGTGAACCGCGTGTGGCATCATCTCTTCGGCACCGGGCTGGTGCGCACGGTGGACAACTTTGGCTTCACCGGCGAGCGGCCAAGCCACCCGGAGCTGCTCGACCAGCTTGCCTTGAAGTTCGTGGCGGGCGGCTGGTCGGTGAAATCGCTCGTCCGCGAGATCGTGCTCTCCCGCGCTTATCGCCAGGCCTCGACTTATCGCATCGACTCGTTTCAACGCGACCCCGAGAACCGCCTCCTTTGGCGCGCGAACAAACGCCGTCTCGACGCCGAGGCCATCCGCGACTCCATGCTCGCCGTGTCCGGCCAGCTCGACACCTCGCGCCGCCCCGGCTCGCTCGTGGCGGAACTCGGCGGCCAGTCCATTTCCCTCATCGGCTTCAATAAAGCGGTGCCCGCCGATCTCGACGGCTCGCTGCGCCGCTCCGTGTATCTCCCGGTGATCCGCGACCGCCTGCCCGACGCGCTTGAACTCTTCGACTTCGCCGAGCCAAGCATGGTCACCGGGGACCGCGAGGTCACGAACGTCCCCGTGCAGGCGCTCTATTTGATGAACGGCCCATGGGTGCAAGCCCGGGCCGCTGCGCTCGCGCAGCGCGTGCGCCGGGAAGCCACCACGTCTGCGGAACAAATTCGCCACGCCTTCACCCTGTGCTTCAACCGCTCGCCCGACACTTCCGAACTCAAGCTGGCGGAGAAGTATTTTGCCGCTGCCCGTGCCCAGGCCAGCAGTGGCACCGCCGATGAAACCAAAATCTGGGCCGGCTATTGCCAGGCACTGCTCGCCAGCGCGGAATTTCGCAACCTTGACTGAACATGCAGCCATTCCTCTCCCGCCGTGACGTGTTGAAGTCGGTGTCCTCCGGCTTCGGTTACCTCGCCTTCGCCGCGCTGGCCCATGGCGCTGCCGCCGCTGGCGGAGCTGCGCGCTCAACGCACTTCGCACCGCGTGCGAAACGCGTCATCTTCCTCTGCATGCGGGGCGGTCCCTCGCATGTGGACCTGTTTGACCACAAGCCCGAGCTGATCAAGCGCAGCGGCGAACCGGCCAGCCTGAGCCGTGATGCCGTCGGGGCGAAGCTGCTCGGGCCGGTGCATCCGTTCAAGCAGCACGGGAAGTCCGGTCTCTGGATGGCGGATGTCTATCCGCAGATTGCGAAACACGCGGACGACCTCTGCGTGATCAACTCGATGCACACCGACCTGCCGAACCACGCGCAGGCCTTCGGGCAGATGCACACGGGCAGCTTTCAGTTCGTCCGCCCGTCCCTCGGCGCGTGGACGCTTTACGGCCTCGGCACCGGCAACGCCAATCTGCCCGGCTTCATCACGCTGAACCCACCAGCGGACAACGGCGGCGCGCGCAACTACGGCAGCGCCTTCCTCCCCGCCGCGTGCCAGGGCACCAAACTCGGCGGCAGCCAGTTGCCGGACTTGTATGCGGCCTTGATGAAGATCGACGCGCTGCCCGCACCGCCGATGAAGAACATCGCGAATGACGACCTGCCGCGTCCGCTCCAGCGCGCGCAGCTCGATCTCATCCGAGGGCTCAATGAGCACAAGCTGGTTCGAGAGGTCCACCAACCGGAGGTCGAGGGCGCGATTGAGTCGTTCGAGCTGGCCTTCCGCATGCAGGACGAGGTGCCCGGCGTCCTCGACATACGGGCGGAGCCCGAAAGCATCCGCAAGCTCTACGGCATCGGCAAACAGGGTGACCAGTTCGCCCGTCAATGCCTCCTCGCTCGGCGGCTCGCCGAGGCGGGCGTGCGTTTCATCGAGATCACCTCGTCGGTCCACTGGGACCACCACAACCTCCTCAAGGACTCGCTCGCTAAATCCTGCGCCGCCACCGACCAGCCCATTGCCGCGCTGCTCACCGACCTCAAACAGCGCGACCTGCTCAAGGACACGCTCGTCATCTGGGCTGGTGAATTCGGCCGCACGCCTTACGCACAGGGTGCCGATGGCCGCGACCATAACAACAAGGGCTATTCACTCTGGATGGCCGGTGGTGGTGTGCGCGGCGGTTTCACCTATGGTGCCACAGATGAATTCGGCCACCAGGCCGTCACCAATCCTGTCCACATCCACGACTGGCACGCGACCATCCTGCACCTGCTCGGCCTCGACCACACCAAGCTGACCTTCAACTACGGCGGCCGCGATTTCCGCCTCACCGAGGTCTATGGCAATGTCGTGAAAGGCATTCTCACCTGAACGGCTTTTCGCCATGAACTCGTTCTTCCCCTGTGCCGGTCACCGGGCGCTCCGCGCGCCGACCAGACGCGAGTTTGTTTACAGCCTCGGAGCAAGTCTCGGCAGCGTGGCCCTCACCGCGATGATGGCACGCAATGCGGACGCGGCGGGGCAGGCCAGTCCCCTCGCACCCAATGCCGGCCACTTTCCCGCGAAGGCGAAGAGCTGCATCTTTCTCATGATGGAGGGCGGGCCGTCGCACATTGACACGTTCGACCCGAAGCCGGAGCTGGCGAAGCAGCACCTCAAGGAGTTCGTGCGCGAGGGGAAGCAGAAGTCCGCGATGGAAAGCGGCAAGCGCTACTACGTGAAGAGTCCGTTCAAGTTCCGCAAGGCCGGCCAGAGTGGTGCGGACATGGCGGAAAACTGGGAGCATCTCGCCAAGGTCGCGGACGAAATCTGCTTCTGGCGCGGCTGCCAGGTGGACTCGGTGAACCACCCGACGGCGATGTATCAGATGAACTGCGGCAACCGCTTCGGCGGCGATCCAGGCATCGGGGCCTGGGTGACTTACGGCCTCGGCTCGGTGAACCAGGATCTGCCCGGCTTCATCGTGCTGCCCGAGATCTCGTATCCTCAGGGCGGCGCAGCGAACTGGGGCAACGGGTATCTCCCCGCGAGTTTTCAAGGCACGCCGTTGCGCGCGAAAGGCTCGCCCATCCTCGACCTTGCGCCTCCCGCTGGCATCACGCCGGAGCATCAGCGCGCGAACCTCGACCTGCTCGCCAAACTCAACGCTGCGCACGCGGCGCAGCACCCCGGCCACGACGAACTCGCCGCGCGCATGGACAACTACGAGCTCGCCTTCCGCATGCAGATGGAGGTGCCTGGCGTGCTCGACCTCTCGAAGGAGGACGCGCAGACGAAGGCGAGTTACGGCCTCGGTCAGGATGCGACCGATTCGTTCGGCCGCAAATGCCTGCTCGCGCGCAAGCTGGTGGAGAAAGGGGTGCGCTTCATCCAGCTCTACAACGGCACGTGGGACTCGCACGACTACATCGAGCGCGCCCACGGCAATCTCGTCCGCGGCGTGGATCAGCCCATCGCCGCGCTCATCGCGGACCTCAAGCAGCGCGGCCTGCTCGACAGCACGCTGATCGTGTGGTGTGGTGAATTCGGCCGCACGCCCGACAACGGCGTGCGCGGCGGCACCGCCTACGGTCGCGATCACAACCCGAACGCGATGACCGTCTGGCTCGCCGGCGGCGGCTGCAAGGCTGGCGCGACCCTGGGCATGACCGACGAACTCGGCATGACCGCCGTCGAGGGCAAGGCGCATGTGCGGGATTTCCATGTGACGTTGCTGCGCCTCCTTGGCCTCGATGACAACAAGCTCACCTACTATCATGCGGGTCGTTTCAAGCAGCTCAGCCAGTTCGGCGGCCAGGTGATCAAAGGCCTGATCGCGTAAGTCACGTTAACTTGTCGCCCACCACCGGCGTCCTATCCTTCCACATGCGTTTGCATCTTCGACTTCCTCACCGCCTCGGCGTGCTGCTGGCCACGGCCGGCACTGCTGCGCTGGCGGGAACGCTTCACGCCGCTGAGCTACCCGCGTCGGCGCGCGACTTTCTCCAGCGCCATTGCCACGAGTGCCACGACGCCGAGACGAAAAAGGGCGGGCTGGATTTGACCGCACTGAAGCTGGACCTCACCGAGGCCAGGACCGTTGCAAAGTGGGTGACGGTGCATGACCGGGTGCGCGACGGCGAAATGCCGCCCAAGAAGAAGGCGCAGCCCGAAGCAGTGGCAACCGAAGGATTCCTCTCCACCGTGGCCGCCCCGCTCATCGCCGCCGACCACGCCCGGACCGCATCGGAAGGTCGCGCGACCTGGCGGCGGCTGAACCGGTTCGAGTATGAGAACGCGATGCGCGACCTGCTTGGCACGCCGTGGCTCCAGCTCAAGGACCAGCTTCCCGAAGACGGCGAGGCGCACCGGTTCAACAAGGTGGGCGACGCGCTCGACGTGTCCCACGTGCAGATGGCGCGCTATCTCGGCGCGGCGGACTCCGCGTTGCGGCAGGTGCTGGCTTCGGCCCTGACAAAGCCCGATCCGGTCGTCCTCCGGCACTACGCACGCGAGCAGAAGAACCTTCAGCGCAAGATGGTCTTCAGCGTGTTCAACCGCAGCCCGGAGCGCGCCACGTTCCCCATTCTGGATTTCGCGGCGGACATTCCCGTGCTGGATCAGAAGGTGCCCTTCACCGTGGGCAAGACCAACCCGGCGGTGCGCGAACGCGAGGCGTTCGGCGTCGTGGCCGGGGCGTATGAACCCATCGAACCGAAGTTTGACGGTTTCAAGGCGCCCATGGCCGGCCGCTACAAGCTGCGCTTCAACGGCTTCACCTTCTGGGCCGGACCAGAGAGCGCAACGAAGTGGTGGAAGCCCAGCCGCACGGATGTTTCCCCGGGCCGTCGCGACGAGCCGGTGAGCATTTATTCCGTCACGCCCCCACGCCAGCTTCGCAAGCTGGGCAGTTTCGACTTCGCGCCGACACCCTCAGTCCAGGAACTGGACGTGTATCTGCTCCAGGGCGAAACGATCCAGTTCGACGCCGCCCGGCTCTTCCGCTCGCGCCCGCCCAACTATCACAATCCGCTCGCGGAGAAAGATGGCCAGCCGGGCGTCGCCTTCCGCTGGATGGAGGCCGAGGGACCGCTCTTCAGCGAATGGCCGACGGCCGGCCATAAGCTGCTCTTCGGCGACCTGCCCTCGCGCAAGGCCAAGGACGGCGTGGAAGTCGTAACTGCGAATGCGAAGCTGGACTCCGAGCGGCTGCTGCGCAGCTTCATGCAGCGCGCCTATCGCCGGCCGGTGGACGAGGCCGATGTGAAGCGCTTTCTGGAAGTCATCCAACGCGCGGTGAAGGCCGGCATGAATTTCACGGACGCGCAGCTCGCGGGTTACACCGCCGTCCTATGTTCGCCCTCTTTCCTCACGCTCGAGGAGAAGCCCGGACGTCTGGACGACCATGCCCTTGCCTCGCGGCTGGCGTTCTTCCTGTGGAACTCCGCACCGGATGCGGAGCTGCGCGCCCTCGCGGCGCGTGGCGAACTGCACCAGCCAGATACGCTGCGCGCCCAGACCGACCGCCTGCTCAAAGACGCGAGGTCACGTCGCTTCACGGACGCGTTCCTCGATTACTGGCTCGACCTGCGCCGCGTGAACGCCACCTCTCCCGACGCCGCGCTGTATCCCGACTACTACCTCGACGACCTGCTCACGGAATCCGCGGTGCAGGAGACACAACTGTTCTTCGCGGAACTGCTGCGCGGAGACCTGCCGGCGCGGAACTTGGTCGCAGCCGACTTCACCATGCTGAATGAACGGCTGGCGTTGCACTATGGCCTGTGGCGGAACGGGAGCAATGGAGTGGTGGAGTCATGGAGTGATGAAAAGACTCCGAAGTCCTCCGCTCAGAACTCCACCACTCCACCACTCCATCACTCCGTTTCCCCGGCCAGGCCCCGCCCGCTGGTTGAAGGCGTTGCCTTACGGCGCACTCCGCTGCCTCCCGATTCCCCGCGTGGCGGACTGCTCACGCAAGCCAGCGTGCTCAAGGTCACCGCCAACGGCACCACGACCTCCCCCGTGCTGCGCGGCGCGTGGGTGATGGAGCGCATCCTCGGCAAGGCTCCCCCGCCCCCACCGCCGAGTGTCCCGGCGGTTGAGCCGGACACGCGGGGCGCGGTGACGATCCGCGAGCAGCTCGACAAGCACCGCACGCTGGAGACATGCAATGCCTGCCACGCGAAGATTGACCCAGCGGGCTTCGCGCTGGAGAGCTTCGACGTGCTCGGCGGCTGGCGTGAAAAGTATCGCGCCCTGGGTGAGGGCAAGCACGTGCCGGGCTTCGGCAAGAACGGCCAGCCATTCGAGTTCCATGCGGCCCAGCCGGTGGACGCCACCGGTGAACTGCCCGATGGTCGCAAGTTCACCGGCATCCGCGATCTGAAACAACAGCTGCTCTCGGACGAAAAGCAGATTGCCCGCAATCTCGCGTCCCAACTGGTCGTCTATGCCACCGGTGCGCCCGTGCGCTTCGGCGACCGGCCACAAGTCGAGCAGGTGCTGGCGCGCGCCGCATCGAGCCATTACGGTGTGCGGTCATTGATTCATGAACTGGTGCAGAGCGAACTATTTCAAAGCAAATGAACACGCCTTTCATCTCAACCCAAACCGCGTGTTCCCGCCGTCAGTTTTTGCGCGGTGCCGGCGTCGCGCTCGGCCTGCCCCTGCTGGATGCGATGACGCCCGCCTTCGCCCGCGAGGCGGCGAAGGCCCTGCCGCCGCGCCGGATGCTGGGCGTGTGCAACAACCTTGGGCTCCTCCCGGAGAAGTTCTTCCCCGCCCAGACTTCCGCCGGCCGGAACTACCAGCTCTCGCCCTATCTGGAACACCTCGCCGCGCATCGCAATGACTTCACCGTCTTCAGCGGCGTGTGGCATCCGGACGTGGACGGCGGGCACCCGGCGGACAACTGCTTCCTCACCGCCGCGCCGCATCCTGGCAGTGGTGGCTTCCGCAACACCATATCGCTCGATCAGTTCATTGCCGAGCGGAATGGACACCTCACGCGCTTCCCCTCCCTCACGCTGGGCGTGAACGTCCAGCAGGGCTCCCGCAGCCTCTCGTGGACCGGTGGCGGCGTGCTCATCCCGTGCGAGGAGAAGCCGTCCGAGGTGTTCAAGCGCCTCTTCCTGCGCGGCTCGGCAGCGGAGGTGCAGGCGCAGGTCCGCCGGCTCGAACTCGGCCAGAGCATCATGGACGCCGTGGCCGGCCAGACCAAGTCGCTCCAGCGCGACCTCGGTGCCCGCGACCGCGAGCGGCTGGACCAATACTTCACCGGCGTGCGCGACCTGGAACAGCGCCTCGGCAAGGCCCGCGAGTGGGAGCACAAGCCCAAGCCGGTGGTCAGCGCCAAGCCCCCGCTCGATCCCGCGAACCCCCGCGAATACATGGACAAGGTCCGCCTGATGTATGACATGGCCCGCCTCGCCTTCGAGACGGACTCCACCCGCGCGGTCACGCTGATGCTCGACAGCGTCAACTCCCCCGCCATCGAAGTGGACGGCACGGACATCACCGACGGCTATCACAATCTCTCCCACCACGGAAAGAGCGCGCCCAAGCTCAAGCAGTTGGAGGCGATCGACCGCGAGCACATGAAGCTGCTGGCCCAGCTCTTCACCGATCTAAAGGCGCGGAAGGAAGGTGGCGAGACGTTGCTCGACCGCACGATGATTCTCTATGGCAGCAACCTCGGCAACGCGAACACCCACGTCACCACGAACCTGCCGGTGCTCTTCGCCGGCGGCGGTTTCAAGCACGGCCAGCACCTCGCCTTTGACCGCGAGCGCAACTACCCGCTGCCGAACCTCTTCGTCTCCATGCTGCAACGCATCGGCATCGAGGCCGACAAGTTCGCGACGAGCACCGGCACCATGCGCGGGCTGGAAGCGGCGTGAGGGAGAACGGAGTATTGGAGTGTTGGAGTAGTGGAGTAATGCAGCGGTGCGGCTCGCTTCGCTGCCCACGGAGTTACTTCATTACTCCAACACTTCACCACTCCGGTTTCCCGACCTCCCCGCCGCACCGTGCTGCTGCTCGTCACGCCTTGGCTGCACGGCTGCGATCCCAGGTGTAAACCACGTTGCCCGCCACATCGCGGTGCTCGAAGCGGATCACGCTTTGCGTCCCTTCACGTTTCAGGGTGACGGACAGGAAACCTCCCTTCACGCGATGGAAGCGGTGGACCTTCTCATCCAGGCCCGGGGTGCCGCCCGCATGCTCATCACTCGCCGCACCCACGCTCAGCTCGTTCAGTCCCGTCTCGGGATGCACAGAATGGTATTGCCAGTGCCGGTCCCCGCAGATGACCACGAAATTGTCCGGAGTGTTCGCCTTCAACCACGCCCGAAGCTCATCGCCTTCCGTCCGGAAGCCCTCGTTCGCGTGGTTGTCGTTCTTGTTCTTGCGGTCCGGTCCGACCAGCGGCGTAGGGGAGATGAGCACCTTCCAGGTTGCATCACTCGCCAGCACGGTGTGCTTGAACCAGGCCTTTTGCTCCGCGCCCCAGATGGTTTTGTCCGCGCCGTCCGGCTGCTTGTTCGGCGAACGAAAATCCCGGCCATCCGTGAGCCAGAGCTGCAGGTCCTGTCCCCAGCGAAACGTGCGGTAGCTCGGCCCATCGGCCATCGGTGCCTGCTGGCGGAAAATCTTCTGCCCTTCGGCGAAGGTGAATTCGCCCATCTTTGCGCCGGGCCAGGAGTCGTCATTCAGCGTGTCGTGATCGTCCTTGAGCCAGTAGGTGGCCACGTTGCGGTTGAATTCCACCAGCCGCGGCAGGCTGAACATCCGTTCCCAATGGTATCGCGCCAGGCGCGGTGTCATCGCGCGCGGTTCGTCATTGTCGTAATACACGAGGTCCCCCGTGAGAAACGCGAACTGCGGCCGGAGCGCGAGCATGGCCGGATAGATGGAATGCCCCTCTGGATGACCGCGATCCGGATACCCCTGGCAGGTCATCACGCAGAACCGGAAATTGCCCGGAGCCGTAGGCGCGGGCGCGGTCTCAAACCGACCCCGGAGTGCACTATGGGCCGGCGACCCGCCGGGACCGGCGGTTTCGGTCGCATAGTGATAGGTCGTTCCGGGCTTCAACCCGGTCAGCCGGAATTGGTGGATGAAGTCATTCGCTTCCGTCAGTTCCATCCACGCTGAGGTCTCTCCATCACTCAGGTCCTCCCGGGTTCCATAGCGCAGCCGCACGCGACCGGCGGCCCCGGGACAGGCACCCTCAAGCTCCTCCACCGGCACGGTAACCCGTGCCGGCCCGCCCTTCTTCTGGTTCACCCGGCCGGGGATGACGAGGCCGGTTTGATTGCGCGTGGGCGACGCGGTCAACCGCGTCCAGAGGATGGCCGTGGTATCGGTTACTTCCCCGGCCCGCGTGCCGGTGGCCTGCCGCGACTGGCCGGCCTCGGCAGCAGCGGCCGGTGCTCCACCCAGGCTCATGGCTGCGATCGAACCGGCGGCGAGGGCGGAAGATTTTGCCACAAAGGCGCGGCGCGAAACCGGAAGGGGACTCGGATGCATGGCTTGATTTAGCGCGATCCCGTGCGGTTGCAAACGTCTTTTGCACCGTCAGCAATCCCATCATTGCCGATGGATTCAGTCGGACAGCCCTCCAATGCTTCCTGCGCCTCGCGAACTTCTTCTGGTGTCTCGGGCTGTCGGAAAACCACGGACATTCCTATTTCTGCATCACGGTGGAAGAAGCCGGGAGCGGCGGCCCGGCACTAGTCGCAATCAATGCAGGTGCTGTCCACGTAGAAGCGGCCGGGGGCGTTTTGCGGGAGTCGTTCAGTGAGTGTTGGCATAGTTTTATCTTTCGTTCGCTCCCAACGTAGTGTGCGACAAAATTTGATAGAAATTCATTAGTCACATAGACTGTTGCGCAGCATGAATGAGTTCCTCGCCACGGCTCCGTTCGATCTTTATGAACTGGCGTTGTTCCATCTCGTGGTCAAGCACCGCAGCTTCACGAAGGCGGCGGAACTGGCCGGGGTGACGCAGAGCGCCATCACCCGTCAGATGCAGGGCATGGAGCACAGCCTCGGACTCAGCCTGCTGGAGCGCACCACGCGCAGCGTGCGTGTGTCGCCCGCCGGTGAGTTTCTCTTCCGCGACTCCGCCCGGCTGCTGGGCGACGTGGATCAAACCCTCACGCGTCTGCGCGAGGAGTTTGCGGGCGCGCGAAAGGTGGTGCGGGTCGGCGTCTCACGCAGCATCTGCCTGGCCCACCTGCCCGGCATCTTCCATGCGAACTTGCGCCGACTGCCGGAACTGGCCTGCCAGATCTCCCATCAGCCAAGCAGCAGCATCTTGAGCGCCCTGGAGGCCAACGAACTTGAACTCGGCGTCCTCTGTCCACCCAGCCGGTTGCCACGCACGGTGCAGATCACGCACCGGTTCGAGGATGCTTTTGTGCTCGTAGCTCCAACTGTCCTCGCCGGCGAGTTCGCTGGCATCGCCAAATCCCGGAAGGCCCGTGCCGACTGGATGAACCAGCAGCCTTGGCTGTTGCTGGAAGACACCAGCAACACCGGTCAACGGCTTCGCACCTGGATGTCCCAGCAGGGCTGGCGTTGCAAACCCGCGATGCAGGCGGACAACTTCGATCTCCTCATCAACCTTGTCGCGTTGGGCATGGGCGTGAGCTTCGTGCCGGTCCGCGCGCTCGCGCTCTACGGTCAGAAGAAGTCGCTCCAGCGCATCGCGCTGCCCGAGAAGTTCACCCGCGAACTGGTCGTGGTGATGCGCCGGCACCGCAAGCCGCCGGAACACCTGCAGCAGTTTGTGGCGAATGTGCTGTTTTGAGGCAGCGGGAGAAGTCCCGGTCGCGCGCCGCTGGCGATCTGGCACCAAAGAGCAGCGGATCCTCAAGCGGCCTGAAGGCGCGGCAGCGTCTTGGAGTGCGGCGGTCCTCCGCCGCTTTCACGATGGTCGCGGAAATCACGCGCCCGGACAAAGCGCCGGAGGGCTGGCACCCGTCCTCCGTAACAGCACTGCGGAGGGTGGCACTCCAAGACCTCGCGGACCTCGCATCAAACCTTCAAATGCAAACACCCGGACTATTGGCCAGTCACAATGCGATAGAACCGCGTGGCGGTCGGTGGTGAGTCGGTGTTCGGCGCGCCATCGTCCAGCCAGTTCAACCGGTTGCCGGTGCCGGGAATGATCACCGGTGAGGTCTTCCACGGATCACCCACCGCGTCCTGGTATTGCACGTAGTAGGTCAGCCCTACTTCGGTCGGGAACTCGATGTAGAAGCGAATGCGTCCGTCCGGCGCGTAGCCACGACGACCGGTAACGGCAACCATCACCGGATTGCTCGGCGGCGGGACCACGCGGGTTTGGTTCAACAACTCCAGCTTCAGGCCGGGGGTGATGCCACTGGCCCGGTTCACGTTGTAGTATTCCAGCGTGAGCGTGACGTTGCTTCCGGAACGCACCGCCAGGTTGTATTCGATGTAGGGCAGGCCGCCGTTGGTGATGCTGGCGTTCCGTAGCGTCACCCCCGCCGGGAGGTTCGTCGCGGTGATGCGCAGGGCCGTGAAGTCGAACGGCGTGTTGTTCACCACGCTGACCTTTTGCTCGTAGAGGCTGGTCTGCGGATTGAAGATCGGCGTGCCAAAGGTGCTCGTATAGGCCGCATCGCCGTTCACGCTCGTCAACAAGGGCTGATAGATGATCACCGGAATGGTCACGTCCTGCTCGGTGCCGTCGTTGAACTTCACGCGCACAGTGATCGTCGAGCGGTTCGTCGAGCCATCCTGCCCGCCCACGGCCAGCACGTTCACTTCGCTGTTGGTGGGGTTGAAGGTGATCTCCTTCACCAGGTTTGTGTCCGAAGCGACCATCGTCACATTCGTGATCATCCGGCCCGTCATCGGGTCGTTCAGGTTCTCCAAAGAGACCTTGGGCACGCCACCCAGCGTGGGAATCTCCACCAGAATCGGCACCAGGCCATGGCCACGATTCGTCCGTCCGCCCTCGTCCGTGGAGACAATCACCAGCGCGTCATCGCCGAAGTAGTTGGTGGTCGAGCGGTAGGCGAGGCTTTCCAGCGCGGCGTTCAGGTCGGCAATCGTTCCGGACAGCACCAGCGCGTTGGTGCCGGTGAAGCCATTGGGCAAGTCCAACCCATTCGTCACGGTCAGGTCCAGCGTGCCGTTGGTTACCGCGAGCGTCACGGTCAGGAGCGTGCTGTCGGGATCGCCCACGCGGATGGGGTTGGCATCCGGTGTGTTCGTGGCCGAGAAGCGCAGGACCGTGCTGGAGAAGACTCGTTGCAACAGCGGCACTGCGTTGGTCGGCCGCGCCAGCACGAGGATGCTCACGGTGGCGGGGTTGGAGTTCGAGCAATAGTCAGACGCCCGATAGGTGAAAGTGTCCGTGCCGAAGAAGTTCGTATCCGGCGTGTAGGTGAACCCGCCGTTCGCACTGAGGACCACCGTGCCATTGCCGGGGTCGGTGAGCTTCGTCGCGGACAGCGCATCAGACTCCACGTCGGTGTCATTGGCCAGCACGCCCGCCGGCGTGGGTCCGACACCGACGGGCATGAGGCCGACGACGGTGAGCACGTCGCCCTGGTTCATCGAGTAGCTGTCATGGTTCGCCACGGGTGCGTTGTTCACGGCTCCCACGGTGATCACGAAGGTGTTGGTGCTCTTGTCCACGCCCAGCGAGCCCGTCCCACCATTGTCCTGCACCACCACCATCACGTTGGCCAGGCCATTGGAATTGACGGCAGAGGTGAACGTCAGCCTGCCAGCGTTGTCGATGGCCGGGGCCGCGCTGAACAGAGAAGCGTTGTCCACGGTGACCGTGTAGCCCACGAGCGTCTGCGCCGACTCGTTGGCCGGCCCCGGAGAGAACGTGGCGAACCCGGCGAGGCTCTGCGGTCCCACGCTCTCCTGCACCGCAACCAGGCTGCGGGAGAAAGTCACGCTCGGCGCGTCGTTCACCGGCGTAACGATGATGGTGAAGGTGTTCGTGCTCCGGTCCACCCCGAGGCCGAAGGACGCTAGCTGGGGACGCAGCCCCGTCGGGGCAGACCCTGTCCCACCGCTGTCCTGCACGACCACGGTCACCGTCGCCGTCCCGTTCGCGTCGGGCGCGGAGGTGAAGGTCAGCAGGCCCGCATTGTTGATGGCAGGAGCCGCACTGAAGAGCGCAGCGTTGTCCACGGTGATGGTGTAGCCCACCAACGTCTGGGCAGACTCATTGGCAGGACCGGAGGAGAAGGCCGCGAAACCCGTCAAGCTCTGCGCCCCCGCATCCTCCAACACCGTCACGACGCTCTGCGCAAACGTCACGCTCGGGGCATCGTTCACAGGCGTCACGCTGATCGTGAACGTGTTGGTGCTCTTGTCCAAGCCGCCGTTGGCCGTGCCGCCCGAATCTTGCACCACCACCGACATCGTGGCGCTGCCATTGGCGTCGGACGCGGGAGTGAACGTCAGCACGCCCGCGTTGTTGATCGCCGGGGCCACGCTGAAGAGCGTCGCATTGTCCACGGTGACCGTGTAGCCCACCAAGCTCTGCGCTGACTCGTTCGGCGGGCCTGGTGAGAAGGTCGCAAAACCCGTCAAGCTCTGCGCCACCGCGTCTTCCAGCACCGTCACCACGCTCTGCGCGAAGCTCACGCTCGGCGCATCGTTCACCGGGGTCACACTGATGGTGAACGTATTGGTGCTCTGGTCCACGCCAGGGCCCGCGCCACCGCTGTCCTGCACGACGACCGTGACGGTCGCGCTCCCGTTGGCGTTGGTCGCCGGAGTGAAGGTCAATCGCCCGTTGTTGTCGATCGCGGGAGCTACGAGGAAGAGCGCCGCGTTATCCATGGTGACCGTGTAGCCCACCAGCGTCTGGGCCGACTCATTGGCCGGACCGGGGGAGAAGGCCGCGAAGCTGGCGAGCGACTGCGCACCTGCATCTTCCAGCAAGGTCACCACGCTCTGTGCAAAGGTCACGCTCGGCGCGTCGTTCACCGCGGTCACGGTGATCGTGAAACTGTTGGTCGCCTTGTCCACGCCACCGTTGGCCGTTCCACCCGAGTCCTGCACGATGACGGTGACCAAGGCGGAACCGTTCGCGTTCGCGGCCGGAGTGAAGGCCAGTGTGCCGTCGGAGGCAAGGGCGGGCGGCACGCTGAACAGGGAGGCGTTGTTGTTCGCGACCTGAAAGCCGGCCCCGGTCAGGGACTGCGCCGACTCGTTCACCGGTCCGGAGGAGAAGACGGCGAAACCATTCAGACTCTGGGCCCCGGCGTCTTCCAGCACCGTCACCACGCCCTGAGCAAACGCAACGCTTGGCGCGTCGTTCACTGCCGTGACATTGATGATGAACGTGTTCGTGCTCTTGTCCACGCCGGTGGTCAAGGGAGGCAGCTTCAGCCCGCCCGGCTGCAACCCCGCCCCGCCACTGTCCTGCACAATCACCGTCACAGTTGCGCTTCCATTCGCATCCGGCGCGGGGGTGAAGGTCAGCACGCCTGAATTATTGATCGCCGGCAGCATGGTGAAGAGCGCCGGGTTGTCCACCGTGACCGTGTAGCCCACCAGCGTTTGCGCCGACTCGTTGGCGGGCCCGGGCGAGAAGGTGGCGAAACCGGCCATCGTCTGCGCGCCCGCATCTTCCAGCACCGTCACACTGCTCCGGACGAAGGTCACGCTCGGCGCGTCGTTTACCGGCGTCACGTTGATGGTGAACGTGTTCGTGCTCTTATCCACGCCGCCATCTGTCGTCCCGCCGTTGTCCTGCACAATGACCGTCACGGTCGCTGAGCCGTTCGCGTTCGCCGCCGGAGTGAAGGAGAGCGTGCCGTTGTTCGCCACCGCCGGAGCCGCGCTGAACAGCGCCGCGTTGTCCACGGTAACGGTGTAGCCCACCAGCGTCTGAGCCAACTCGCTAGCCGGTCCGGCGGAGAACGTCGCGAAGGTGGCGAGTGACTGCGCGCCCGCATCCTCCAGCACCGTCACCACGCTCTGCGCGAACGTAACGCTCGGCGCATCGTTCACCGGCGTCACGGTGATCGTGAAGCTGTTCGTGCTCTTGTCCACGCCGCCGCCCACCGCGCCGCCCGAGTCCTGTGCCACGACAGTGACAGTGGCCGACCCGTTCGCATTGGCCCCTGGAGTGAAGGTCAGCACGCCCGCATTGTTAATCGCCGGAGCCACGCTGAAGAGAGCTGCGTTGTCCACGATGACGGTGTAGCCCACCAAGGCCTGCACTGACTCATTGGCTGGACCAGGCGAGAACGTGGCGAAACCGGCCACCGTCTGCGCGCCTGCATCCTCCACCACCGTCACCACACTCTGCGCGAACGTCACGCTCGGCGCGTCGTTCACCGGCGTCACATTGATGGTGAAAGTGTTCGTGCTCTTGTCCACGCCGCTATCGGTCGTGCCCCCGCTGTCCTGCACCACGACCGTCACGGTCGCGGAGCCATTCGCGTTCGCCGCTGGAGTGAAAGTGAACGTGCCGTTGTTGGCCACAACCGGAGCCGCGCTGAACAGTGCCGCGTTGTCCACGCTGACCGTGTAACCCACCAGGGTCTGGGCGGCTTCATTCGCAGGACCGGGCGAGAAGGTCGCAAAACTGCCAAGACTCTGTGCGCCCGCATCCTCCAGCACTGTCACTGTGGTTTGCGCGAAGGTCACACTCGGCGCGTCGTTCACCGGCGTCACGATGATCGTGAACGTATTCGTGCTCTTGTCCACGCCCCCGCTTGGCAGGTTCTGTTGAGGACGCAGTCCCGTCGGGGCCAGTCCGGTCCCGCCGCTGTCCTGAACGACCACGGTCACCGTCGCACTGCCGTTGGCATCAGGAGACGAAGTGAAGGTCAGGACGCCTGAATTATTGACCGCTGGGAGCGAGCTGAAGAGCGCCGTATTGTCCACGGTCACGGTGTAGCCCACCAGCGTTTGTGCTGACTCATTCGCTGGACCAGGTGAGAAGGTAGCGAAACTGCTGAGACTCTGCGCACCCGCATCCTCCAGCACCGTCACCACACCCTGCGCAAACGTCACGCTCGGCGCATCGTTCACCGGCGTCACATTGATGGTGAACGCGTTCGTGCTCTTGTCCACGCCGCCATCGGTCGTCCCGCCGTTGTCCTGCACAACGACCGTCACGGTCGCTGAGCCGTTCGCGTTCGCCGCCGGAGTGAAGGTGAGCGTGCCGTTGTTCGCCACCACCGGACCGGCGATGAACAAGGCCGCGTTGTCCACGCTGACAGTGCAGCCCACCAAGGTCTGCGCCGACTCATTGGCCGGGCCAGGCGAGAAGGTGGCGAAACTGCTGAGGCTCTGCGCGCCCGCGTCCTCCAACACGGTCACCGTGGTTTGCGCAAAGGTCACCGTCGGCGCGTCGTTCACCGCAGTGACCGTGATCGTGAGGGTGTTGGTCGCCTTGTCCACGCCGCCGCCCGCCGTGCCACCGGAATCCTGAGCCACCACGGTGACGGTGGCCGAACCGTTTGCGTTGGCGGCCGGAGTGAACGTCAGCACCCCCGCGTTGTTGATGGCCGGAGCCGAACTGAACAAGGAAGCGTTGTTCACACTGACCGCATAGCCCACGAGGGTCTGCGCCGACTCGTTCGCTGGTCCGGCGGAGAACGTGGCAAAGGCATTCACGGTCTGCGTTCCGGCATCTTCCAGCACCGTCACCGCATTTTGGGCGAGGGTGAAGGCCGGTGCGTCATTCACCGGCGTCACGGTGATCACGAACGTATTCGTGCTCTTATCCACGCCGCCATCGGTTGTGCCACCGTTGTCCTGCACAATAACCGTCACGGTCGCGGAGCCGTTCGCGTCCGGGGCGGACGTGAAGGTCAGCACTCCGGCGTTGTCGATCGCGGGCGGCGTGGTGAAGAGCGACGCGTTGTCCACGCTGACCGAGTAGCCCACCAGGGTCTGGGCGGACTCGTTCATCGGGCCGGGTGAGAAGACCGCGAAAGCGCTGACCGTCTGCGCACCGGCGTCCTCCAGCACCGTGACCGTGCCCTGCGCAAACGTGACGGTGGGCGCGTCGTTCACGGGCTTGACCGTGAGGGTCACCGTCGTCACCGCCGAGGTGTTCGCGCTGTTGGTGGCCTGATAGGTGAAGGTGTCGGAACCGTTGAAGTCCGCGGCGGGCTGATAGGTGAAGGAACCATTGGTGTTCAACACCAGCACGCCGTGAACGGTCGTGGTTACCAGCACCGCACGGATGGTGTTGCCGATGTCGTTCGCCAGCACGCCGCTCCCGACCGGAATCACGAGCGTGCCATCCTCGACCACCGTGTAAGCATCGTCGGTGGCGGCGAACGGGAGCACCGTGAGGTTGAAGGTGTTGGTCGCCTTGTCCACGCCTCCATTGGCGGTGCCACCGTTGTCCTGCACCACCACGGTGACGGTGGCCATGCCCTCCGTGGCCGGCGCGCCAGCGAAGGTCAGGGTGCCATCCGGCGCGAGGGCAGGCGCGGAGCTGAAGAGGCCTGGGTTGTCCGTGGTGACGGTGTAAGCCGCCGTCTGCCCCGCCTCGTCCACCGGGCCGGCCGTAAACAGTGCGAAGCCAGCGAGCGTCTGGGCTCCGGCATCCTTCTGCGCAACCACATGGTTGGTGGCGAACGCGACTGCCGGTGCGTCGTTCACCGCCGTGACCGAGACGGTGAATGTGTTCGTCGTCTTGTCCACGCCGCCGTTGGCCGTGCCCCCGCTGTCCTGCGCGATGACCGTGATGGTGGCGCTGCCGTTGGCGTTCGCGGCGGGGGTGAAAGTCAGCGTCCCGTTGAGCGCAAGCGCCGGTGCCGTGGTGAACAGGGCGGGGTTGTTGTTCGAGACGGTGTAGCCCACGAGCGTCTGTGCGGGGCTGGCGGTTTCATCGGCTGGTCCCGCCGAGAAGGTTGCGAAACCGGCCAGGCTCTGCGCCCCCACATCTTCGAGCACAGTCACGGTGCCGAGGGCGAAGCTCACGACCGGCGGATCGTTCACCGGTGTCACCGTGATGGTGAAGCTGTTGGTGCTGCGGTCCACGCCGCCGTTCGCGGTGCCGCCATTGTCAGCCACGATCACCGTCACCGTGGCGACTCCGTTGGCGTTCGCAGCGGGGGTGAAGGTCAGCGTGCCGTTGGGGGCGATGGCGGGCTGCGCGCTGAAGAGGGCGGCATTGTTTGCGGCGAGGACGTAGCTGGCCGTCTGCATCGCCTCGTCCGGCGGACCGGCGGTGAAGGTCGCAAAGCTGGCGAAGGTCACCGGGCCCATGTCCTCCAGCACCCCGAAGTTGTTCGAGGCGAAGACCGCGGTCGGTGCGTCGTTCACCGCCGTGACCGTGATCGCAAAGGTGTTGGTGCTGCGGTCCACGCCCCCGTTGGCCGTGCCCCCGTTGTCGGCCACAATCACCGTCACGGTGGCGGAACCATTCGCGTTCGCCGCCGGGGTGAAGCTGAGCGTGCCGTTCGGCGCAATCGCGGGGGCGGTGCTGAACAACGCGGCGTTGTCCACGGCCAGGCTGTAGCTCGCTGTCTGCGCGGACTCATCCGCCGGACCGGGGGTGAACGCGGCGAAGCTGGCGAGGCTCTGTGGGCCGGCATCTTCCAGCACCACGACAGTGCTCATGGCATAGGTGGCCGCGGGAGGATCGTTCACCGCAGTCACGGCGAGGGTGAAGGTGTTGGTCGTGCGGTCCACGCCGCCATTGGCCGTGCCGCCACCGTCGCTGGTCACGACGGTTACGGTGGCGGAACCATTCGCGTTGGCCGCTGCCGTGAAGGTCAACGTGCCGTCCACTGCGATGGCCGGAGCCACGGCGAAAAGGGCGGCGTTGTCCGTCGTGAGTGTGTAGGCGGGCGTCTGGGTGGATTCATCCGGCGGCCCGGCGGTGAAGGTGGCGAAGGCCGCCACGCTCTGCGCGCCGGCATCCTCCAGCACCGTCACGTTGCCAGTGAGGGTGACGACCGGCGCATCATTCACCGGCAGGACCACGATGGAAAACGTGTTTGTCGCCACGTCCACCCCACTGAGCCGCGCCACCACGGTGACGGTCGCGCTGCCGGAAGCATTGAGCGCGGAAGTAAAACTGAGGGTGCGGTCGGTCGCGATGGCGGGTGCCACGCTGAAGAGCGCGCTGTTGTTATTGGCGAGCTGATAGGTAGGCGGCTGCGCGGGCTCGCCCGCCTGACCGGGGAGAAACGTGGTGAACGTGGTCCGGCTCTGCGCCCCGGCGTCCTCGGTCACGGTCACCACTCCTTGAGCGAAGACGATGGTGGGCAGCGAATTGTCCATCGCCGCGCTCAGGAAGGCCGTGTCCAAAGCATAAGCCCCGCCCGACAATTTCGGCCCGGCCTCCGCCTGGCCCACGGTGCTGAACAGCGTGAACTGCCCGCCGGCGCTGGGACCACCACCACCCGGCAGACGCGTGCGGGTGAGGTCAAGCGACTCCGCGCCAGCCGAGCCGGCCAGCGCCATCAGGGACAGGAGCCAGATGGAGAGGGTGCGGTTCACGGAGTCGGCCTCATTTCGCCGTCGCCGTCAGCACGGGAGGGCCGGGCACCTCGCCCTCCTTGAAGGTTTCCGTGCCCACGACCTTGCCCCGCTCGGAGCGGACCCGCGCCTTGAGACTGCCGCCGGGATAGTAGGCCAGCGATTCTCCTTCCGGCTGGTCGTCCCGCAATTCGATCTGCTCGGCGAGGTGGCCATTCTCATACCAGCGCCGGAACGTCCCGTTCAACTTCCCACCGGCGATGTTCGCCTCCGAAAGTTTTGCCCCGCTGGGATACCACTTCAACCGCACGCCGTCCGACACGCCCGCGACAAAGGTTTCCGTGACCTGACGGACGCCGTTGGTGTGCCAGCCCTCGGACACCCCATGCAGCAGGCCATTGGAGATGACGGAGCGGGATTGCAGATGGCCGGGGGAATAATGCTCCACCACGGTCCCGGTGTAGGGCGCGCCCTGCCCCGGGCGAAACAGCCGGCCATCTTTCATTACCAGGGAGACGCGCGGAACTTCTGGCGGGGCCACCGGCTCGGGACGCGAGCAGCCCGTGAAGGCGACTGCGCCAGCGGCGAGCAACCCGGCTAATGTATGGCAGCCCATCCAGCGCATCGCGGCCTTATTGGATCTGGAGTTTGTAGAAGAGCGGGGCCGCCCCGGTGGCCGGAGCCGGCACCGCCACCTGCAACAGCCGCACATCGGGAGACAGATAGTTGCTCACCGCGTCGGGCGCGGCATCCGGCAACAGGACCCGGAACGAAACCGGCGTCCACGTCTTGAGGCTGGTCGAGCCCACGATGCTGTAGTTGCGGCCGCGCACGGCGAGGAACTCCAGAACCGGGGTGCCCGCTTCCACGCGCGCGATGGCCAGGTTCAGGCCATTGCCATCCTCGAACCCGTAGGTGCCGGCAACGTATTCCTGCAGCAGGGTCACGCCGTTCTTGCCGGGGGAGGAATTCGCGGCTAGATCGGTGAGGCCCACATTCCAGCCGCGGGCGGCGATCATGGCGCGCTCCCAGGCATCCGGCAGGCCGTTGCCATTGGTGTCTTCGCCCAGCGTCAGGTCGATGCGCGTGCGCTTGCCGGGCTGGCCCAGCAGGGAATAGTCACCGACCATTTCCAAGGGCAGAAACGTCGCGTTGTTGATGCTCACACGCAGCCGGAACGGCACTGTGCCCTGCAAGGCGCCGGTCTTGTAAACATCAGCTTTGACCCCGGCGTCCAGCGGCACCACCAGGCGATAATTGACCCCCGGCTCGTCATCAGGATTTACCTGGGTCGTCACCGTGAGACCGGAGGAAGTGGTGAGGATGATGATGGCGTTGGTGCGGAGCGGGTTGCCGTATTCGTCGCGCGCCATCCCGTAGATGGTGTGGGGCAAGGCCGGCGGGAAGGCCGTGGCCAGCGTCGCGCTGGCCAGCGCCAGCACGACCAGACCGGCGCGGAACCAGCGGGGGAGGATTGAGTGGCTGTTCATAGGGCGGGAAGTTCGTTCTCCGGATCAGTTGCCGGAGTAGGAATAGGTCACGTAGTTGAGCTTGATGTCCTTGACCGTGTTGACGAACCGGTCGAGGCCTTCGTTGGGATCGTGCAGCAGCTTGTAGCCGGGAATGACCAGCTTCCAGCGCGTGTTCCAGACGGAACGCCCGATGAGGCGGGTGTTGCTGTATTGCGAGACCGCCAATTGTCCGTTGAAGACCGAAGCTTTCGGGACGGGCCGGAAGGCGGCGTGCTTGCGCAGGCCGAAGAGCGGCTCGGTCAGCGAGTCGCTGGAGGTGTAGAGCGGTTTGGTCGAGAACGCCGACCCGCCGATGTTGAACGGCAGCGGAATGGTGATGTCGTTCACCGCCCAGGAGCGGATGGTGCTCACGTCACCCAGCGGCGGGCTGCGCATCTCATCCGCGCCGACGGGAATCAGGTAGATGCCCGGCGTCGCGGCCAGGGCCTGTGGATCCAGGAAGGTGGTGGAGGGATCGGTCGGAGAAGTCCCGCCGGAGGAACTCACCACCGAGCCGTTCGCCGACGGATTGTCCATGCCCACGTAGCCCTCCAGCGCCACGCCGACGGAGAAGATCTTCGTGGCGAAATAGCTGGAGTCGTAATAGTGGTCGCCGCCCGCGAGTTCCCGGCCAAACAGGTTCAAGGAGTCCGTAATCGTGGTGCTGAACTCGACGACCAGGCCGGGGACCGGCAGGCCGTTGCCCGGATCGATCTGCATGCAGTAGCGGGTGACGTCCGGATCATCGAGCAGGTTGACCCTGCGGGACTGGTTTAGGGCATCCTTCCAGGTCGTGTCGCCTTCCGCGCCGGTCACGATGCGGAGATTCTCCGTGCGCAAGGAAACCGTGGTGCCGTAAGGCGTGGGGTTGTTGAACCCGAGCCGACCGCGCAGGACATCCCAGTCCGCCCGCATCTCGGCCAGCACGCTGGAAAGGCCGGGATCACCGGTGTTGCTGCCCGCGTATTGCGGCTCGCCGCCCTTGACGATGCCGAGCGCACGCGAGTTGATGATGCGGTTGACGAAGCGCTTGCCCTTCTCCGTGTTCAGGAGGCCGGTTTCGTAGTCGTAGGCATTGGCGGCCAGGTAGGTGTATTTCGCGGCCAGTTCGAAGAGCGTCTTGTAACGCTCCAGCTTCTCGTCCCGGAAGATGCGGAAGCCGGCGTCCCGGGTGCGATAACCCTGGATGACCGTGGCGGTGCGCTGACGGAAGGTTTCGCGCTCGCTCAGGATGCGCTGTCCCTTGGCCACCAGGCTGCGGTAGTTGTTCACACTCTGGTCCATTTCCACGATCCGCTTGTTGATCTCGTAGAGGGTGCCATCCAGCTTCTTGATGGCATTCTTGGCATCGTCCATGAGCGGGGCGTTCTCGTTCATGGCCTTGA
Source organism: uncultured Klebsiella sp. (assembly GCA_964578245.1). Classification (GTDB taxonomy): domain Bacteria; phylum Verrucomicrobiota; class Verrucomicrobiia; order Limisphaerales; family SXTU01; genus SXTU01. The sequence continues at coordinate 27,374 of CAZOCL010000016.1, forward strand.
GCGGGACCAGGATCACGTTGTAAACAAAGTTGGAGTAGGCGACATCCCGGAGCTTCTCCAGGTCCGCAATCGTGTCGGCAGCGGTCTCCACCGCATCCTTGATCGTATCAGCCGTGGCCGCACCCGCCTTCACACCGCTGCGGATGCCCGAGGTGGCGTCACCACCGGCAGCCACACCGGCGATCAAGGAGGTGGGCGGAGCGGTGGCTGCCGCGTCCACGAGCTTCTCCGTGGATTTCTTGGCCGTCTCCGACGCCTTCTTTGACGCTGCCTTGCGGGCGTCCAGATATGCCTTGAGCAGCAATTTGGCGGACTGCTGTTTCTCGAAGCTGGCCTGGAACGCCTGATAAACACCCCGGGTCAGCAGGCGGGTGATGAGTTCGTCCACGATCATGCTTTGCGTCTCGTTGGCGTCCAGCGCAGCACCCAGGTTGTTCCGGGCAAGGGAGACCTTGGCCACGGCATCCTGCAACTGCCCGGGAGCCAGCCGCTGACCGGTCCAGTCGGACGGCTTCTGGAAGAACCCATCGGAATCCAGCGTGAACTTGACGGTCTGAATGCGGGATTTCATGACCAGCGGCTCAGCGTTGAACTTCGTGAAGTAGGACAGGGCCAGCTTGACCGCCGAGCCAATCGCATTCTCCACCGAGACCGCCTGCACCCGCTTGGAGAAGTCAATTTCGTAGCTGAAGGAACGGCTGGGCTGGAGCACCGATTTGAAGCTCAGCTCGGGCCGGTCAACATACGCGAAGTGGAGCAAGTCGGGACCGGTGTAGCCGGTGTCATAGGACTTGCCGGGGCCGATGTCCTCGGGGTAAGGCGTGCCGAAGAGCTCGATCAACTGGTTGGTGTAGGCCTGCTCCTGACGCGTGACGGCCGCCTGATACTCGGCCAGCCCGTCCTGGTCCGAGCGCATCTGGCGCGTGACATCCTTCGCGTCATCGAAGGAGATGACGGCGTTGTTCAGCGCTTTGCGGGCCCGGTCATAGATCTGCTCGAAATGGGTCTGCGAGCTGGCACCCGCAACGACAAGGTTGGGGTTGATGTCGAAGGCCAGGCTGCCGGCGGACAGCCCCAGCGGCGTGGCGTGCGCTTCGGCGTTGTCGAGCGAGAGCTGGATGCCCGCGGCCGCATCGGGCAGTTCCAGCAGTTCCGGAACCGTGGTGCGGTCCACCTTCTGAATGCCCTCGTGCGTCGGGTCCGGGTCCACGGCCGGCAGCAAGGCATTGCCAATCACCCAGTTGAAGTAGGTCCCTTGCATGGAGCGAGAAGCCCACTGATCCACGCCCCAATAGCGCGTGGTGGGCACATCCCGCGTGGTGTTCGTGGCCGTGATGCTCAGGGATTCCCAGCCTGAATCACCGCCCGGCACGTAGTCCCGACGCCAGGTCAGATCGAGAATCTGCGCGCCCGCCTTCGCGAGGGAGGAGGCCGCGGCCGCAAACTTCCGCTCGTTCTGGTAGTTCACCTGCACGGGCTGGCCCAGCACGGTGACGGCTTCGGAGTGGGGGACCCAGTCGAAGTTCGGCGAGATGAAAAGGGCGGTGTATTGCTTCACCGCCGTCAGGTAATGACCATACGCATCGCCATGCCCTTGGGGAAACAGCTTGGCGGCACCTGCGGCATCAATCGAAGAGCTGCCCGGGAGCGGCTTGATGTCGTAGTTGAGGGCGTAAATCACTTCACCCGCATCAATGCCTCGCGTGTAGTTCCAGAACATGCGGTTGTAAACCGGCCGGGCCTGCACCCCGGGCTGGAGGAAGTCGTCACGACCACGCAGCAGCGCGAGTTCCTCCTCCAAGAGCGATGGAACCTGCCCCTTGAAGGCGAACAGCGCGGTGGCGATGTCGTTGTCCTTGGTGCTGACGCCGATCGTGGGGTTCGAGGCATCGGCGGAGGCCTCGTTACCGAGCATCATGTAGAGGTCGTTGAGGTAGGTGGAGGCCAGCAGCAAGGCATCGTTCGCCGGGCCATAGTTGATGCCGGAATCAATGCTCAGCGAACGCCCGCGCCGCAGCACGGTCTCGTAGATCTCGATCAACCCGTAGTTGTTGATGCTCTCCAGATTCAGGGCGACGTCCCCTTCCCAGCGCTTGCCGGCCTGGGTCAGGAGGCTCGCGTCAGTGTTCACGCTGTTGTTGAACAAGTCCGAGGTGCGCTGATTGAAGGGATTGATGCCCGCCAGCACGCGCTTGATCCAGCCTTCAGCGAGCTGCGGGGTCGTCCAGCGCGAGGGGCCCCGGGCGAACGAGGCGTGGGTCGCGTTGGTGGCCCGGTAGCGGGAGATCAGATAATTGTCCGACAGCGCACGGACGTCCGCGCCGGTGCCGATGACCGCCCGCACCTTGTCGCGGAACTTGGAGGGGTCCAGCGCCAGCCACTGCGAGCCGGGCAGAGCGGTCTGGTCCACGGATTCGTAGGCTTCCAGCCGCAGGTTGAAGCTCTGCAATGTCCCCGGCTGCGCGGCGGAGAACAACTGCACCGCGATGCGGTGCGTGGTCTGCCCGTTGGTGCTCGAGCCGCCGGAGAACTGGTCCGGGGTCAGCAGATACACCTGTGCCAGCGGAGTGAAGCCGCCCGGAGCGATGGCGACATCGGTGTTGCCCACGGGCCGGTTGGCGACGACGACCTGCTGGCCATCGAGGTAAACGGTCGCACCCAGGGCCGGATCAAGCTCGAGGCTGATGAAGAACTGCGAGTAATCCGCAGTGTCGTTCAGCGTGAATTCGCGGAACACCACGCTTTGCGGCTGGGTGGCCACGGGGCGCTCATAAAGCTGGAGCACCTGCAGCGAGGCAGGCAGCCCGTCCTGGCCCGCATCGAGCTGGACGAGGAGGTTCGTCGCGGGCTGCGTCAGGTAAGTGGTGCCGGCGACACCCGCGACCGTGGCGGTGAACTCAGTGCCTTGCGGATCGCGCACGATGAGCGGCGCGCCAGCGGTCATGGTGTGCCGTTGACCCGGCTGCAGCACGAAGCTGAGCTTGTCATCGTTCGTCGCGACCGTGAGGAACGGGATGAGCGTGACCGGCACCACACCAGTGGTCACTTCAGGGATGACCCGGGCCGGATCAGTGAAGTGAATCGTCGCCGGCAAATCGGTGGCCAGCGGGAAGCGCAGGTGATTCCAGGTGCCATCGCCCAGCAGCAGCCGCCGGGTGTTCTGATAGACCGCCGGCGGGACGCCCTGCACCGGCGCAGCGATGAGCCACTCGAAATCGAAGTCGTTCAGCTTGCCGCCGAGATCCACCACCTGCTGCAGCGTGAGCATCTCGCCAAGCGGGTTGGATGATTTCACGATCTTCAATTCACCGGCGTAGAGCGTGTCCACCACCTTGATGATCTGCACGCTCACCGGCTCCACCTGCGGCGTGAAGGCCGAGCCATCCCCCATGACCAGCGTGATGTAGCCCGTGCCCGGTCCCACCGCCGTGAGCGCATAGGAATCCACCGCCACGTCCTGGTCCTTCACCTCAGCCAGCGCACTGGGACCGACGCTTTCCGCAGACCCGGCCTTGAAGGTGCCCGGGCGCCCGGCGTCCTCCACAAACTTCTCCATGGTGGCGCTCAAGCCGTTGGTGATGGCGTTGTCCCACTGCGCCTTCAGCGGATCACTGCCGATGCAGAGGTTGCGCAGCACGTCCGAGTCCTGCGGTCCGAGCACGTTCAGGAGCAGGTAGTTGTCCCCCACCACTTCCTGCACAAACTGGCCGCGGAGAACCAGCGCGCCATTGACGCCACGGTTCGGGTCGTAGAAGAAACGGTCCACCAGGTGCGGCGGCAGGTTCGGGAAGTAGGTCAGGCCTTGATAGCCGCTGGTGCGCAAGGAGTCCGGCAGGCGGTTGAGTGAGCCCGCACTGCTCGGGGCCGAGAGCTTGAACTGCTTCTCCCGCGTCGGGTCATGCAGCACCGCCGCGCGCGCGCCGAGTCCGCCCGCGTATTGCGGCTGCTGGTAGAGGACGTTGATGCTGGTCTGGCCGCGGATGGCGGGCAGGCCGCGCTTCGGCATCGTCAAGGACTCCGCCATCATCAGCACCGGTGTGCTTTCCGGCCAGACGGGGCGATAGGCAATTCCCAGCGCGTTACCGTCGCCAACGTTGTCACCGTTCGCATCGCCAATGACCGGATCACCCACGAAGGAACCGTCCGGATTCCGCGACCGCAGGTAAGGCGTGATGATGCCCACCGGAGGCTGGGCGGCAAACGGCAGGGACGGGAAGTAAAACCCATCCAGCGTCTTGTAATAGAATTGCATCACCATCTTGCCCCCGGCATCGGGCTGATGCGGACCCCGGTAGAGCCACACATCGCCCTTGCGGTCCTGATACGTAAAGCTGGCGAAGAAATCGCGCGTCGCCGGATCGGTGATGGACTCCGGCAGCGGTTCGTAAGCCAGGCGCCAGCCGATCACGGTGTTCCCCACCAACCCGCTGTCCGGCACGACGAGCACCGAACCGGTCTGCGCGGCCGCGGGAGCATTCCCGGCAAACTGAACTTCGACAAACGTGTCCCCCGAAACCGTGCCGGTGGCCGCAACGGTTACCAGCCAGTTGGTCCGCAGCGCCGCGTTCACGACCAGGGCGGGCGCGCTGAGCGCCAGGCCGGAAGCCGACGTGACGCGGAAGCGGAAGTGAGTCAAATCTCCGGGCTGAGCCGAGGCGGTCCAGATGCCCAAGGCGAGCGGCTTCGCGGAGGAGACCACGCCGCTGATTTCTCCGGCCGTGCCCGCCGCATTCGTGCCGTAGAACCAGCGACTGGTCAGCGGGCTGAGGTTCTGAAAGGCCAGCAATTCATAAGGCTGGAAGAAATGCCGGCGCGACGTGGTCAGCGTCACCTGGGACATGCCACCGGCCTCGGTCACGGACGCAGCGGCCACCACCTCGTTCTTCACCTCGGCGTTCAGGCTGCGCGGCGGGGTGCCAATGATCTTGGTGCCCAGCGGACGCTCCAGCAACGGGAGCGGCATGGGGGCCTGCAGCACTGTGCCGGCGGAGCGTGTGTAGTCGAAGATCACGTTGTCCTTCTCCCGCAGCACGCGGAAGGGCGTCATGCTCGGCCGTCCGTCGGCATCCGTGTATTCCAGCAGCACGTAGGGATGGGAGGAATAGCCCGTGCTGTTCGTGATGTTGAGGTCGTCCCGGAGCGCCCAGGCCTGGCCGCCCTGGAGCAGCGCGTGCTCCTCGTTCGGATTGTAGCCGGGCTGGGTGGGGTCGTTCTGGAAATACAGCGCGCCCTTGGCTTCGAGACTGGTCAGCGCCTCGCTGCCCGCGTTGCTCGCCAGGATGAGGTCCCGGGAGTTGGGCGAATTCGTCGGCCAGAGAATCGTGTAGCGCCCGATGGTCGAGGGCCAGTAAGTCTTGTTGAAGCCGTTCACAGTGTCGGGCTGGTTGCCGCGATACCACCAGACTTCGAGGTTCGCAGTGTTGTTGCTGGCCGTGATCGGAATGATCGCGCCGGAGGAGGCCTCTGAGAAACCGTTCGTGAAGGGATCACGGTAGGCCGTCACGCTGAAGCCGATGCCCTGATTGGTCCGCACGAAACCGGCGAGATAGACGGACGTGGCGTTGGCCGCCGGCTCGCCATCGGGCGCGACCGAGATGGTGGACGGCTCGCCCGCCGGCGCGCTCAACCGCTGGCCGACCCATGCCGTGGTGCTCACCATGCGGGGAGCCTTGGACGGATCGGCAAAGTTGAAGGTGCCACTGCCCGCGTTCCACGCAGAAAGTTCGGTGGCCAGGGAACCCGCAAAGTTCGTGGTCCGCAGATTCGCATCCAGCCAGGAGAACACGCGCTCAAATGCCACCTTGTCGCCGGAGGTGTAACGAATCAGCGTCCGCAGCGCCGGGTAACTGGAGTCCAGATAGGTGTAGAACTTCACATCCGGCGTGAACTTCGACCGGATCATGTCCGTGGGATCTTCGTATTCGATGCTCGGATTGTTCTCGATGGGCACCGTGACCGCCGTGGCCTGCGCCGAGGGCTCATCGCTCACGGTTGGCCGCACGTAGTGGCTGTAGCGGGCCACGTCAGCGGGCCAGACCTGCTTGTAGCGCACGAACCGGGACGGCCACCAAAGTCCGGCCAGCCCCTGCTCCAGCCAGTGGGCCTTCGAGGAATTCAGCTCTGGTGTCACGCGCGTCGCATAGAGTTCCAGCGAACCATCGGTGCCGATGAAGCGCTGATAGACATAGTTGGGCCCGGTGACGCTGGTGATGGGGGCCGGCCGGAGGTTCGCGTCCGAAGGCGTATTGTTCGGATAGGCGGTGAGGCGCTCGCCAAGTTCCGTGGTCACGTCCTCCACCACTGGTTCGCGGGTCACGTCCACCAGTTCGTAGCCGAGGTGCTCGCGCGCGCCGCTGCCCAACGAATTGCCGAGCAGTTCAACAAAGAGCCGTCCCTCCTTGTTGTTCGCGTTGATGTAGCCGTTCTCGGCCCAGACCGTCCGGGTGTCGAGCAGCACGGCATTGGGTCCCAAGGGGCTGGAGGAACCGCTCGCCGTGAACACTTCGTTGCTCGCCACATACTGCGGGAACACCGAGTTGTAGCCGAAGCGGATGTCCTTCACCACCGCTGGAGGCACGGCGATGCGCTGGCCGGTGGTGAGGAAGATGCCCTCGGTCCAATACAGTTTGCGCGTCAGCTTGTAGGCACCCTCGGACGTGACGAGCTGCGAGGGCAGCAACTGGAAATACTGCCCCGCAATCAGCGTATACTTCACGTTCTCGTTGCCCGCGTAATCGGCCGGCGGATTGTCCACCGCATTGGGCAGCGGAGTGCTCCGCCGCCAGACGAGGCGCACGTCACCGGCCTGGATGGCGAAGACCTTCTTGGCGTGCGGGCTGTAGTAGTAGGCCGCGCCCGCGTGGTTGTTCGTGCTGAACGGCTCCGACGCCCAGTAGTTCGTGGCCTGCACTCCGCCGGTGAAAGGCGTTCCGTCAATGTCCGTGTCCGGCACCGGGATGACCGACCCGAAGAGCAGCGAGGATTCCTGGCTGATCCAGGACGCACCGACCTGGGCACGCATCACCAGCCGCACCATCCCGCTGGAGCTGTCCTTCGAGCGAGGGTAGTTGATCGCCTCGGCATTCGCCGCGAAATTGCTGACGGTGCTCAGGCTCGCCGGGTTCGCCGCGAGGGTCACCGCTCCATAGCTCACGACGCCCTGGAACTGGCCGGCGGTGGGCGTGAACTGGCCGGCGGGGATGCGCCCGTCCGAGCCGGCGGGGGCGCCCACGGTGCCGGAGAGCGGCACGCCACGCTGGGATTGCCAGTTCGCGCCGCGCTGGAAGTCATTGGTGGTGACGTGGAGCAGCGCGGACTGGACGTTTTCCAGCGTCTGTCCCTGCGCCGCGGCCAGGCCGGCCAGCAGGACGAGCACGCCAGAAATCAGGCGGTTCAGGTTTTTCATAACGGTTTGAGAAGCCAAAAATCGGAGCGACGCGAATTCCGCGAATCGACACGGATTGCCGGACCGGCGTCCCCATTCGCGTCAATTCGCGGAATTCGCGTCTCAACGTCGAGCGGTGTGGTTTCGGGCAGGAGGTTCATCTGGGTCACGGGTTCATGCGCGCCTGCGCGGCCAGCCAGTCATCGAAGGTCAAGCGTGGCAGTTCCACTGCCTGCGTGGTCAACGCTTCGGCGGTGCGGCTCGTGGCGAGGTAAAGTGCGAAATTAGAATCCGAGCCAAACACCGCGCTGATATCGCCCGGCTGGCGGAGCTGGGCGTCGAGCACCTTCTGCATCTCCGCAGGCAGGTCGGAGAAATACGCCTTCGACAGCCCGACGTCGCGGGCCGGGTTCGCCTTCGCGTCCGCCGTCTTGGGACGCGCGGCGAGCTGCCAGACCACTTCGCGGACATCGGGACGGCCCTTGAGGAAGGCCGCGCGTTCCTCCGGTTTGGCGGCGAGCAGTTTGGTGCGCAAGCCCTCCGCCGCCTGGCGCTGCGTGGCCTGCTGGCCGGCATCCGCCTCGAAGCGGGCGCGCAGCACGCGGTCCACCACCAGCGGCTTCGCCACCGAGCGCGCGAAGCGTTCCGCGTTGTTGTTCAACGACAGCTTGATCTGCGCGAGCATGTCCCCCGCCATCGTGGAGCGCTCGATGCGAGCGACCTCTTCCGCGACGAGCACCGGGGTGATCTCCAGCCGATAAACATTCTTCAGCACGCGCTCCTTGAGCAGTTCCTGCTGCACCCGCCGCTCGATGACGGAACGTGACACGGCCTGTTCGAAGGGAACCTTGGCCCCGACCTGCTTCGCGTAATAAACCCGCTCGACCGCGAGCCGGTCATCAATCAGTTCGCCGACGGACGCGGCCATGGCGGGGAGGGCGAGCAACGCGGCGAGGAGCGCGGCCTTCAGGCCGCAGAATCGTGCGTGGCCAATGTGAGCTGGAACCTTGCAGCACCTTCTTCCAAGGCGAGGTTCTGCGGCCTGAAGGCCGCGCTCCGGGACAGCGCAGGTGGCAGACGACGTGAAGAGGCTCCGTCTGTCATTCCGCGTTCCGCATTCCGCGTTCCGCATTATCAATGGAGCCTCCTTATGTCGGCTGCTACCATGGTTCAGTTGTTCGTTCCGGCGCGTCATTGCTTCACGTATTGGTAGGCCTCGATGGGCGGCTGGTAGCTGATGACACTCACGTCGCTGTCGTTGACCCAGTCGGCAAAACTGAGCATCTCCTTGCCGGTCCAGGTGAAGGCCATGTAGGTCGTCGTGTGGGGGACATCCGGGATTCTGGTCCAACGGCCGGTGATCGGATTGAACCGGGCACCCTCCGCCCGGTTGTTGCTGCCATCTTGCCCACCGGAAATGATCCATTCGGTCCCGGTCCAAACGGCCTGATGATACACCTTGCCGGTGCCGTCGTTCGGCAGTCCGGGTTTGGCGGTCAAGATGGGACTCCAGGTGTTTGACACCGGATTGTAGCGGGCATACCGCATGTCCGAGCTGCCATGGCCGAAGCCGTAGAGAAACTCCGTGCCCGTCCAGGCGGAACTCGACATAGCGAAGCTAAACGGGATGTCCGGCATGGGAGTCCAGTTGTCCAGCACCGGGTTGTAGCGAGCCGCCTTGTTGATGCCGACGGTGCCGTCCGCCGTGTTGTGGCCACCGGCGATGATCATCTCAGTGCCCGTCCAGGCGAAACACTGATCGCCAAACCCGCTCCGCTGCGGATTGGGAGCCATCGAGCGCCAGGTGTCCGTCGCTGGATTGTAGCGGGCGCCAGTGTTCACCCAGGCACCGGCCGTGGCACCTCCGAACACGATGATTTCCGTTCCGGTCCAGCAGGCGCTATAGCGGTGTCGTGTGACGGGACCATTGGCCGTGTTGAAATTACTCCACTGGTCTGTTGTGGGGTTGTAAAAGAAACCGTCCCCCAGATAGCCGCCGTTGTATCCGCCATAGAGCCACATGCGATCTCCCACCCATATCGTTTGAAACTCATCGCGCGCGCTCGGCGCGCCTTGCGTGGATATCGGCTTCCATGTGTTCAAGGCTGGATCGAAGACCGCCCCGTTGCCCAGGTAAGCAGATGCGTTCGCGTTCACCCCGCCCCAGACAATCCATTTCGTGCCCGTCCAGCAGGTCCGCTGCTGGCGCATGTCCGTGCTGCCATAGCGATACATCCGAGCTTGAGGCGCGTTGGGCGTGACCTCGGTGGCCTTTACCGTCCACCGATCCCCACCAATCCGCCGGCTGCCCACGTTCACGAAGCCCAGGCTCGTCAGCGCCGCGTTGGTCGGGCTTTGCGAAAACACGCCGCCACCCACGCCCACGCCACCGGCCTGACTCAGGATCAGGTTCACCGCGTCCGTCGCCAGACGCGCACTGTCCACTGAGCCGTCCGTCAGCGCGCTCCCCGGCACCGTTCCCGCCGTCAGCTTCGCCGTCGTCACCGCGCCGTCCGCGATCTGCGTGCCCGTCAGCGTGCCCGTCAGGTTCGCCAGCGTCGTCGTCACATTCGTGATCCCTGCGCCGTTGCCTTGAAACGCCGTGCCCCGCACCGTGCCCCGCACGTCCAGCGTGGCGGTGGCCGCGTTGGTCAGGTTGATCCCGAGCCCGCCCGGCGACACCGCCATGATCAAATTCCCGTTCGGGTCCACCAGCCCCGCCGCCGCCCGGCTGCTCTGCACATACGGCTGCGCCATGAACTGCACCCGGGGCGAAAGTTCGATCGAGCCCCGCACCGTCACGCCCAGGTAACGCTCTGACACATCTGCTCCGAGGAACACGCTCGTCAGGTTGTTCGTGAACTTCCCCGCATCCACTGGCAGGCCCGTCGCACTGCCACTGCCCAGCACCACGCTGTAATGGCCCCGGTCCACCGTCACATTCTGCGTCTCCGCCCACACAATGTCCGCCGCCGTCGTGCCCCCCGCGCTCCGGTAGATCCGAAACTGCACCGACGTCGTCACCGGCTGCGTCAGCCCCACGGGCAGGCCCCCGACCTCCGTCAGAAAGCCCTGATAGCTGATGCGACCCGGAGGGAGCGAATCAGCGGCGAAGGCGGGGAGGGTGAGGGTGAGAACGAACGCCAACAGAACCAAGAACGCGTTCTCCCTCACCCCGGCCCTCTCCCGCTGGGAGAGGGGGAAACGCAGTCCGCGTCGGGCTGAAGGGGGGCGTGCGAGTGCAACGAGTGCGGCCGAGGAGGTTCCCTCTCCCAGCGGAAGAGGGCCAGGGTGAGGGAGAGCAGCCACGACTGTTCCGCAGCGAACGAACGCACCGTTCTTCTCCCTCGCCCCCATCGGGGGAGAGGGCCGGGGTGAGGGGGCGCCGGCTACAGCAGTTCCAGCCAGCACCGAAAACAATTGGCGCCACTCCGCCGCCTTTTCATCCGTTGCCGTCTTAGCGCAAGCGACCCGCCCCCTCACCCTGCCCTCTCCCCCGATGGGGGCGAGGGTAAGAGCGCGGGCCGTGATTTCGGGCGCCTGCGGCCAGAGCGCGGTGAAGCGAGCCCGCGCTCCGGAGCGCGAGGTGGCAGGTTCTTGTCGTTTCATGTTCATGCGCGGTTGAAAATTCACGGCTTGGCGTAGAGGTAGGCGGGGCGGGGCGGGCGGTAGGAATAGACCGCGTTGTTGCCGCCGTCGTTCCAGAAGCCCATCCACATGAACTCGCTGCCGGTCCAGGTGTAGAAGATGTCGTGCAGCCGGGCATTCGCACCCGCAGAGGTGAAGTTGTCCCCGGTCCCCAAGGGCACCCACGTGTCCGTCGCCGGGTTGTAACGCACGCCATCACTCAAGCCGTTGGCACCGTCGCCACCGCCGTAGATGATCATCTCGTGGCCGGTCCACGCCACGAGCGGGCGATAGCGCGCGGAGAGGGTGCCGTAGCCGGGGCTGATGGACTTCCAAGTGTTGCTGACCGGGTTGTAGCGCGCGCCCCCATGCACGTTGCCGCCGTCATAGCCTCCGTAGATGATCATCTCCGTGCCGGTCCAGACGGCACCTTGATATGTCGCCTTGCCGAGCGGGGAGAACGGCATGGGCGTCCAGGTGTCCGTCGCTGGATTGTAGCGGGCACCGTCGTCGTAATAGGCGTTCCCCGAACCGCCCTGAATGATCATCTCCGTGCCAGTCCAAACGGCGGAGTGGTCCAGACGGCCCGCGAGCGGGCTGGCCGCCATGCCGCGCCAGGTGTTGCTGGCTGGATTGTAAATGGCACCGTTGTTCAGCTCGCCGCTGCCACTGTTCCCACCCCAAATGATGAATTCCGTCCCGGTCCAGATGCCCGTGAAGCGCGTCCTGCCCTGCGGACCAGCAGCCATGCTGGTCCAAGTATCCGTCGCCGGATCATATAGTTTCCCATCACTTAAATAACTCCCATTCCAGCCACCCCAGACCAAAAAATTACTACCCGTCCACGCCGTCTGAAACTCCCGCCGTCCGCTCGGCGCATTCACACTCGACATTGTCTGCCAAGTGCCGAGCGCAGGATCAAACACCGCCCCATCATTCAAATTGACCGTGTTGGCCACGTTAAGACCACCCCAAATGATCCACTTGCTGCCCGTCCAGGCGGACACACGGGACTGGCCATCGCCGCTCAGGCCAATGCGAGTCGTCCGCGGGCTGGGCGCGTTGGGCGCACCGACGAAGGCCTTGATGGTGTAGGTCTCGCCGTCGAGCGTGGCCGGGCCGAGGTTCACAAAGCCCAGCGCAGCCAGCGTGGTGTTGTTCGCGTTGGTCGAGACGATGATGGCCCCGGAGCCGACCCCGCCGATCTGCGCGGCGAGCGCGGCCACGGTGTTCGTGTTCAGCGCGCCCGGTCCCACCGTGCCATCCTTGAGCTGGGCGGTGCCGATCGAGCTGTCCGGCAGTTTTGCACCGGTGAGCGTGCCATCGGAAATGTTCGCGGCGGTGAGCGTGCCAGTGAGGTTGACCGCCGAAACCGAGACGCTGGTCAACTGCGCCCCGCTGCCGACGAAGGCGGTGGCCTTGAGGCTGCCGCCGACTTCCAGCGAGGTGGCCGGAGCGTTCGTGAGATTGACGCCCACGTTCGTGCCGGAGGTGGTGAGGAGGGACTTGCCACCGGCGCTCACCAGCATGGTCGCCGAGCGGCTGAACTGCGCGAAAGGCGAGGCGAAGAACTGGATGCGCGGGCGGATCTCGCTCTGCCCGGCCACGGTCACGCCGAGGAACCGGTCCGAGGCATCCGCCCCGTTGAAGACCGTGGCGAGGTGGTTCGTGTTCGGCTCGGTGCCGACCGCGGCACCGTTGCCCAGCAGCACGGTGTATTGCCCCTGGTCCACGACCACGGTCTGGGACTCGGACCACACAATGTCCGCCGGCGCAGTGCCGGTGGCATTGCGATAAATGCGGAAGGTGACGACCGGTTTGACGGGATTCGCAGCTCCCAGTGGCACACCGCTGGCGTCGGAAAGGAAGCCCTGGAAGGCCATCTTCCCCGGCGGGACGGCATCGGCGGCCCGGAGGGTAGGAAGGGTGAAGACGAGACTGAAAGCGAGGAGGAACCGGCGCAGGACGAGAAGGATGAGTACTCCGTCACGTGGGCGGTCTCGGGTTCGGACGCCGCGCTCACGCTCGTGGAAACCGACGACGGTGACTTCACCACGACGTATCGCACGACGGCGAGCACCTTCGAATTGCAGTCCATCGAATTCAGCGACGACGAAGACACCTATCGCTGCGCGTACGCCCCCGCCGAACTGCTGTTCAAGCTGCCGCTCGCCCGTGGGGCCCGGTGGAACTCGCAGAGCACATGCACGTACGAGGACGGCGAAGTCGAT